>NZ_CP160453.1:6967321-7276938 GCF_040744945.1 Saccharothrix sp. HUAS TT1
CACAAGACGATCAGCGTCAGGCCGACGTGGTCATGCGACGCAGTGGAGTGCAAGAAGAGCGGGTGTGCGGGGTCGGGTTGTTCCACCGACTGTTCGCCGGCGCGGCAACGAGCACCCTACAACCGCCACCGCACCGCACAACCGAACCATCCGCCCTTCCTGGGCACCAAGCGGGAAACAACAGCCCGCCCCTCTGAAAGCCGACATCGCCACACCCATACCTACCGCTACACCCCTACGGCGTATTTGGACCGAATGGCCCTAGGCGGTCGCGCTCCAGAGGTAACACGTACGACCAAATGGTGGACTATCATGGCCGGTCCGCCCCGTGCACTTCGTCGTAGCGGTCGGATCTACCGCCAGACCGGCGACTCGATCTCCGTTTCCGCACCCGGAATCACCCCGGCCACACGCGCACCACTCCATCGCACCAGCTGAACCACGTGATCACCTCGTCAGGCGCCATCAGGAATTCGAGTTCTGCCGGCAGCAGCCCTTGCCCAGGATCCCAAGTCGAGGAAGATTGAAGTGAACCGCATTCCTGTTGGCCCCTGACGTTCGACAACCCGTCAATCGAGGACGGTTCGCCGCGTGCCCGCGCGTACCGCCGTGCGCGGTGGTGCCTGAACGCAAGTGCCGCGCGTCGTCGGTGAGGACGGAGCGCGGCACTGCGTCAGCGTCGGTTCGGGGTGGTCACACGCGGTTCCACTTCTGGTTGGGCTGGCCGTTGCAGGTCCACAGCCGCGCGGGCGCGCCGTTGGCGGTTGAACTGCCGGCGACCTCCAGGCACAGCCCCGACTGCGCGCTGGTGATCGAGCCGTCGGCGTTGAGCCGCCACTTCTGGTTGGCGCCGCCGTGGCACGTCCAGATGATCACCGGGGTGCCCGCGGTCGTGCCGGCGTTCTCGGCGTCGAGGCAACGCTGCGAGTCGGCGCCGTAGACGGACAGCTCCTGCGTCGTAGTGGACGTCCACTGCTGGTTGGGCCCGTTCCAGCAGTCCCACACCTGCAGCCGGGTCCCGGCGGTGGTGGACTGGTTCGGCACGTCCAGGCACTTCCCGGCACCCACCGATCGCAGTGGACCGGTGGTACCGCCACCGCTGCCGCCGTCGAGACCGAGGAAGGAGATGGCGTAGGCGAGCATCCCCGCCTGCGGCAGGGTGTGGCCGGTGCCCGTGATGCTGACGCCTTCGACCGCGGCCCTGGTGCCGGTGTCGCCGTAGCGGGTCCGCGTCCAGCTCGGTTGCGGGCGGTCGGTGGAGGAGGGGGTCTGGCTCAAGCCGCGGAGGTTGGTCCACTGCTTGATCCCCTCGCCGAAGTTGCGGTAGGCCAGGGTGGTGTCCTGGTCACCGTGCCACAGCTGCATCCGCGGGTAGGAGCCGGTGTAGCCGGGGTACATGGAACGTGCCAGGTCGCCCCACTCCTGCGGGGTCTTGACGATGTTCCCACCGGAGCACTGGCTGTTCCACAGCGAGCCGTTGGTGGTGGCGAAGCACCCGGCGGGCACCCCGGAGAACGCGGAGGCCGCGGTGAAGACGTCCGGGTACTGGGCGGCCAGCACGGTGGTCATCATGGCGCCGGAGGAGAACCCGCTGACGACGATGCGGGCCGGGTCGACGTCGTGGCGCTGGCGGACCCAGCCGACCATGGACATGATGCCCGTGGAGTCACTGCCGCCGTCGCGGGTCAGCCCGGCGCGGGTGGACACGTCGAAGCAGCGCCCTTCACGGGTGGCCTCGGGCACCACGACGACGTACCCGTGCCGATCGGCGGCGGTGGCGAAGTCACGCCCGTTGCCGTTGAAGATCGCACCGGCCGACCCGCCGCAGTAGTGCACCAGGACCAGCAGGGCCGGCCGGGGTGCGACGTTGTCCGGCACGTAGACGTACATGCCGAGGTTGGTGGGGTTGGCGCCGAAGTCGGTGACGCGGGTCAGCGTGGCGGCCGAAGCGGGCCCTGCCGAGATCAGCGCGACGCCCAGGACGAGCGACAGCAGCGACGTCATCGTCAACAGGGTGGTGAGCATTCGTTTCATGTGTGGCTCCTGGGTGGACCACGCCGTCACCACCGCCCTCAGGGCATGCCGTCGCTCACCGCGCCGACCAGTGGTGGAAGCAGGCGTGTCGTTGTACGCGTGGTTCGGGAATCGGCTACGCGGTGATTGCGCGGACGGGCCGTGCGCGGTCCGTTCGGGCCGTTGAGCAGCCGGAACGGCCCGGTGTCGACCGGCCCGTCACACGGCCTGCCGCCGCCACTGCTGGTTGGTGCTGTTGCTGTTGCAGGTCCACTGGACGAGTTGGGCGCCGTCGGTGGTGGCGGCCTCGGACACGTCCAGGCACTTGCCGCTGTGCTGGGCGACCAGCCGCACGTGGCCGTTGCCGGCGTCCTGGGTGAGCCAGCGCTGGTTGGCCTGGCCGTTGCAGGTCCACTGCACGACCCGCACCCCGTCCGCGGTGGCCGACGCGCCTCCGTAGACGTCGAGGCACTTGCCGCTGCCGACGTTGACCACCTCGTTGTAGCCGCCGCCGGTGTCGCGGACGCGCCAGCGCTGGTTGGCCTGGCCGTTGGGCGCCCACTGGACCACGTTGCCGCCGTCGGCGGTGGAGGCGTTGTGGACGTCGGCGACCTTGCCGCTGTGCCGCGCGGTGAAGGTCTCGGACGTGGGCACGGGCACGGTGGTGCGCGGGGTGATCCGGTAGAGGCCGGAGCCGTGGGCGGGCAGCGAGCGCGACAGCGTGCCGCTCACGGCGCCCAGGCTCGTGCCCGACCACAGGTCGACCACGGAGGCCGAGCCGATGCCCAGCTCGGCGAGCGAGGCCGAGACGGTCGAGGCGCCGGAGCCGCGGTTGAACAGCGCGAGGTACTTGTCCTGGCTGCCGGGCACGTCGGCGGTCCAAGCGGTGTGGGCGCCGGCGAACAGCTGCCGGTTGTTGAGGCTGTGCTGGTCGACGGCCAGCACAGCGGCATTGGTCATCAGCGCCAGCTCCGAGGCCCGGTTCTGGGTCAGGTCACCGCCCCACATCAGCGGTGAGCGGGTGATCGACCACAGCGTCATCAGGGTGCGCTGCTCGTCGGGGGTGAGGTTGGAGTAGCGCGGCGAGCCCACCGGCCCCTGCTGCGACAACCGGCCGATCGGGATCATGTCCGGGTCGGGCCACGCGCCGGGGCGGCGGTGCGGGGTCCAGGCGTGCAGGCGCTCGAAGAGCGCGTCCAACGACGACCAGTTGTCCCACAGGTCGTTGACGACCCGCCACATGTTGGCGTTGGCGGCGACGTGCGCGCCGTTGCCGGTGGAGGTCGGGCCGGGCGAGAGGCTGAGCACCATGGGGCGCCCGCTGCGCTGGATCGCCAGCTTGTAGCCCTCGACCTCCGCCTGCCGGTAGGTCGGCGCGGCGATGTCGTCGACCTTGACGTAGTCCACGCCCCACGAGGCCAGCAACTTGAACTGGGCGTCCAGGTAGGACTGGGCGCAGGGGTTGGCCATGTCCAGGCCCCAGTTGAGGTTGAGCCAGGCCGCGGTGGTGTTGTTGTTGACCTGGTTCGCGCGGCAGCTCGTCCCCGGCACGGGGAGGTTGTCGGCGACCACCTGGCGCGGGATGCCGCGCATCAGGTGCACGCCGAACTTCAGGCCACCCGCGTGGATGTAGTCGGCCAGCGGCTTGAACCCGTTCGTGCCCGCGGCGGAGGGGAAGCGGGTGGTGTCGGGTAGCAGGAGGCCGTTGGCGTCGGTGCGCAGGCGGGGCTGGAAGTTCGCGTCCTGGTTCGGGCTGCCGGTCCCCCGGCCGGGGTAGTACCAGGCCCAGTCGATGACGACGTACTGCCAGCCGTGCTGCTTGAGGTTGTCGCGCATGTAGTCGGCGTTGGCCTTGACCTGCGCCTCGGTGACGTTCCAGTTGAACGAGTCGTAGCTGTTCCACCCCAGCGGCGGCGTCGTGGCCACCCCGTTGTCCCATGCCAAAGCCGGCTCCTCCGCTCCGGGGGTCAAGGCCGTGACCGATAACGCGGCGGCGGCCAGCAGCACGCCCACCCGCCGCAGGGACGATCTCCGGGTTCCACCCACGGTGCCTCCTGCTCGTCGTTGAGAAGGCGGTCACCACGCCCACCGGCACCACCGCCGCCGGGGTGCGTCTCGCTGCGCCAAGCGTGCCGACCGACGATGTTCGCGCTCACATCATGACGTTCGAATCGATTCGAAGCCAATGGCCCGAACGGGGGTTAAGTGGCCGACTTTACCCAAATGGCCGCCCTTTGAAGACGTCAGGCCGCCTTCGCCCGCACCACGAGCGCGTAGTGAGCGCTCACATTACAAGCCTCGGCACCGTTGACCCGCCCCCCTGCGCGCAGCTACATTAGCTCGAAAGCTCGGCTCCTGTGCCGAAGTCACCGACGACCGGTTCACACCGGCGCGCGGAGTCCTGCGCGCCGGAGGTCGGCAGTGTCCTCAATCGACATCGCCACGGACCTGGCCACCACGCGGTCTCCCCTCGTGAGACATGCGGCCGAGCAGGGCATCGTTCCCACTCCCGTCCCCCCGCCGCGGGCGGTTCGCCGCGCTGGTACGTGGAACACGTTCGGCTGCGACATCAACGAGCAGTTGATCCGGCAGACCGCGGACGCCATGGTCGCCAACGGGATGGCCGCACGGGGCTACCTGTACGTGGTGGTGGACGACTGCTGGTTCGACCCCGACCGCGACGCCCAGGGCAACCTGCGCGCGCACCCCACCCGCTTCCCCGGCGGGATGAAGGCGCTCGGGGACTACCCGCACGGCAAGGGGTTGAAGTCGGCCTCTACCAGGTGCCGGCGGCCGAGACGTGCGCGCAGTACTTCAACGCCTTCCCCGGCGCCACCGGGAGCAAGGGGCACGAGGTGCAGGACGCGCGCCAGTTCGCGGCGCGGGGCGTGGACTTCCTCAAGTACGACTGGTGCTCGCCGCAGGGCACGATCGACGACCAGGTGAGGGACTTCGCGAAGATGCGGGACGCCCTCGCCGCCACCGGTCGCCGATCGTCTGCAGCATCAACCCCAACAGCATCCACGCCAGGACCGGCCCGCTGCGCAACTGGGGTGACATCGCGAACATGTGGCGCACCACCGAGGACATCACCAACAGGTGGGACACCGGCGGCGACGGCAACGACGTGCGCAACGCCTCCTCGGCCACCCTGGGCATCCTCGACAACAGCGACCTGATCGCGGTCAACCAGGACTCCCTCGGCCTGCAGGGCGTCCAGGTGTCGTTCGACGGCACCCGGCGCGTGCTCGCCAAGCGGTTGGCCAACGGGGACGTCGCGGTGGCCATGCTGAACCAGGGCGGCACCACCACGACCACGGACGCCATCTCGGCGAGCGTTCCCGCCAACGGCACGCAGCCGGTGATCTGGGACTGCCACGGCACCGACAACCAGCGGTTCACGCACAGCGGCAACACCCTGCAGCTGCTCGGCAAGTGCCTGGAAACGCCGACCAACGCCACCGCCGGCACGCGGGTCCAGCTGCGGGACTGCAACGGCGGCACGAACCAGCAGTGGACCCGGGCCTGACCGGGGCGTCGGGAGCCGGGATCACGACCCGGACGCGTCACGGCGCAGGCTCAGCCCATCTCCGCTAACCGAACCGCTCGGCAGGCCGTCCTCCCGGTCACCGAGCTGAGCACGACCCACATCACGCGCTCGTGTGCAGACCCCGAGCACTCCAACCGTCGCCTCGCGCGAATTGGTTCGAGTGCTCGGAGCTGCCCGCTAGCGGTGAAATGGGCTTGCCCAGCGGCTGTCACAGGGACAGAAGGCGGTCAACGGGCCCACGGCCGCATCCGCGCTCTCAGCGAATGCACCGTCTCGCTGTTCGAGGAGTTCCCGCAGGAGGTTGTCAGCAGGCACGGCATCGGTGGCAAGCAGGTGGTTCAGGGTTTGGTGGCGGTGATCCAGCGGTTGGCGGCCAGGGCGTCGTGGGGTTCGGGGAGTGGTCCGCGTCCGTGGCGGTGGGTGAAGTCGAACGGGGTGTGCACGTGGGTGGTCCAGCCCCGGGTGGTGAGGTCGGCGACCGAGTCGGGTCGGGGGTCGTCGTCGAACAGGGCGAGCAGGTCGATGCCGGTCTGGGCCTTGGTCGAGGTGTAGACGGGGCTGGCGCGCACCGCGGGGTGTTCCCGGACCAGCTTGACTTCACAGGCCAGCGTGCTGCCGGGTGCGGACAGCCGGTCCACGATGTCGATCAGGCGGCGTTCGGCGTCCCCCGGCAGGTACAGCAGCAGACCTTCGGCCAACCAGGTCGTGGGTTCGTCCGGTCGGAAGCCGGGCAGCAGTCGCGCCCAGTCGTCGCGGAGGTCCGCGGCCACCGGGCGGCGGGTGACGCGCGGGTGTGCTCCGAGGCCGTCCAGCACCTGTTGTTTGAAGGCCAGCACCGAGGGCTGGTCGACTTCGAACACGACGGAGTCCGGCGGCCAGTCGAGGCGGAACGCCCTGGTGTCCAGGCCCGCGCCGAGCAGCACGGCTTGGCGGTTGCCCGCGGCGAGCACGAAGTCGTCCAGCATCCTGGTGCGCAGTCCGAAGTACCGGGCGAGCCTGCCCCACAGGGGGTTGGCCTCGCCGTCCGGGACGTCGCGCGGGTGCAGGGGCCAGTTCGCGGAGGCCGGTGCGGCTCGCACGAAGTGCTCGGCGTAGTCGTCGCGGGCCAACGAGTCCGGTCGGTGGGTTTCGATCGCGCGGGCTGCCGCGACCATGAGCGCGGTCAGTGCGACGCCGTCACCGAGCACCGCTCGTCCTCTCGTCAGAGGGGCCGCACCACGTGTCGGGGCGGTCGTGGGTGGTCACGGCGGCGAGCGCCCGTTCCGCCGACTCGATCGCGCCCGCGGCGTGCACCCGGGCGTCGAACGCGCCGTCGGGCAGGTGGTGCTCGTAGGGCCCGGCGGCGTCCTCGGTCAGCCGGCGCACGTCGGCGATCCCGTCGGCTTCGGCGCGCAGCGGGGCGTGGGAGTGGTGGACCCGGGATGAGCGGGTGGTGGCCGGCACGACGCCGTGCGGCTGTCCGAGCCGGTCCACCACTCGTCCGGAGACGGCCGCCGTCATCCGGCGCTCGGCACCAGGTGGTCGCCCGGGATGCCGGCCGCGTCCGGCCGGTAGAACTCCCGGATGCTGCTCACCCAGTCCGACACGGCGATCCGGTCGCCCCGGTCGGGCCCCAGGGCGTCGAAGAGCGTGTCGATGTTCTGCTGCTCGAACCCGATGGCGATCATCAGCGCGGTGAACACGTGCCGCTCGATCAGGCCGTCGCCGTCCGGGTCGCCCAACCGGGCCAACGAGCGGGCGAACTCGTCGATCGTGGCGTCGAACCGCTCGGGGGACAGCACGACGTCCTCGAACTCGCCCCGGTTGACGCGGCCGTCGCGGTCGTCGTCCAGCTCCTCGGCGAGGGTCGTCCAGTAGTGGCGGAACGCCGCGGTCATCGCCTCCTTCGCCGCCGCGTCGGACTGCGGCGCCGCTTCGACCACCCGGCGGGCCATGACCTCGAAGTCGTTCGCCTCGATCTCACCGGAGCCGTTGGCGTCGAACAACGTGAAGACGAGGTCTACTCGACTCAGCGCCGCCTGAGGGTGGTTCACGTTTTTCTCCCTTCGACATGACGGTGCGATGTCGAAGGGAATCGCGCCGTCGCCCCGCCGCCGTGCCCGGTAGCGGTCTTCCCATGATGTCGGAGGCCGCGCCCGTCGGGTCGAACGATTCGCGCGTTCACTGGAAAGTGTGAATAGCCGTCGCCACTTGGAATTGCCCGCGGATTCGCTACACCTGCTCGGTGTCGACCGTTGTCGTGGGCTGCCTGCGGTCCTCGAACGTGATGCCGCACTTGCCGACCAGCGCGACACCGGTGCCGATCACCGTGGCCACCGGGGCGGCCAGCGCCGCGACCAGCCCGAGGGCCACCGGCACCTCCAGCACCACGTTTTCCTTGCTGTCACGCACGACCACGCGGCGGTTGACGCTCTCGCTGACCAGCCCGCGAACGACGTCGGCCACGGCGTCGACGGCGGCGCGGGGGTGCTCGGGCTTGGATTCGCTCATGACTCTCCTCCGGAGGCGGTGGTTCTTGACGCCTCCAGCCTGCCCGCGGTGGGGAGCCCTGCCATCAGGGTTCTCCCTGACACCCGCCTGATTCACCCCTGAAGAGATCCGCCGTTCCGTTCCAGGACGGACTGCGGCGCACCGGAAACGCGCTTTGGGGCTGCGGTTGGCCGTGCCGCCGAACGCCACGGCCAACCGCTTCGACCTGCACCGCGTCGCCGAGCCGGAACTCCCCCACGGAGACCTGCGGCGCCACGTCGCCTTGATCAGCTCCGAGGCTCGTCCTCGATGACGCCGACCTGGTCCGGGTCTTCCGGAGCGGGCATGTGACGGATGCTGTCGCTGCCCTTGTGGTCGTGGGCGCGGGAGTACCGGGAGTCCAACACCCTTCCCAACTTGTGCGCCGCCCCGGTGTACGCCTCGTCCACGGTGGTCGCGTGGTGGGTGACCGCGACCGGCTGCTTGCCGCCCGGCCGCGCCTCGATGACGCACTTCTTGTCCTCCGGCTTGCTGCCGCCGTCCTCGCTGAGGTGCACCTCCACCCGGGTCAACCACCCGCTGAACCGGGACAGGCTGCTCTCCAGGTCCGTGGTCACGTAGGTGGCCAGTCCCTCGCCACCGTGGATGTTGTGGTCGGTGTTGACCTGGATCTGCATGAGCACCCTCCGGAGCGGGACAGCAATGGACCCGGTCGATACCACCGGGGCGGGCGGCTCAAACGCGTCGGCGTTCAACCGGATTCGTCGGCCGCGGTGCGGAGGAGTTCGGTCGGAGGGGTCGCGGCACCGCCCGTTCAGGCATTGATGCGGCCGGAATCGGGCAACGGGGGCGGCGGGGCGTTGTCGATCGTCGTGCTCCGCCCCGAAGGTGGTCCCGAGGTCCACAACGGGCCCCGAGCGTGGTGACGTGGCACTGATGGGAGTGGTCCGACGATGCGGTACTCATTGGGCATCGATCTCGGCACGACGTTCACCGCGGCCGCCGTGTCCGGGGAGTCCGGCACGAGGGTCGTGCCGCTGGGACCTGACGTCGTGGCCCCGTCCACCGTGTTCGCCAGGCCCGACGGCACGCTGCTGACCGGCGAACTGGCCGAGATCGCCGCGGCGGTCGATCCGACGCGCGTGTCGCGCGGGCACAAGCGCAGGCTCGGCGACCCGACACCGCTGGTGATCGGTGGCGCCGCCTACGCGCCCGCCGCGTTGCTGGCCGCCCAGCTGCGCGACGTGGTCGACGCGGTGACCGCGCAGGAGGGCGCTCCGCCGGACTCGGTGGTGCTGACGTGCCCGGCGGTGTGGGGGCCGTACCGCCGGGAGCACTTCGAGGAGGTGCACCGCCTGGCGGGGTTGACGAACGTGCGCGTCGTCACCGAACCGGAGGCGGCCGCGACCCACTACTCCGTCGAGCGCAGGCTCGGCGACGGCGCGCTCATCGCCGTCTACGACCTCGGCGGCGGCACCTTCGACGCCACCGTGCTGCGCGCGGACCGCGCCGGCATGCAGATCCTCGGCACGCCCGAGGGCGTCGAACGCCTCGGCGGCATCGACTTCGACGAGACGCTGCTGGCGCACCTGGACGCCGCCCTCAGCGGGGCGCTGCACGCCCTCGACCCCACTTCGCCGAGCGACGCCGCCACCCTGGCCGCGGCCCGTGCGCTGTGCGTCAAGGCGAAGGAAGACCTCTCGACGGAACCGGACGTCACCCTGCCCGTGCCGCTGCCCGGCGACCCCCGCAAGGTCCTGATCAGCCGGACCCAGTTCGACGCCATGATCCGCCACTCGGTGGCGCTGACCACCGAGGCGCTGCACCGCACCATCCAGTCCGCCGGACTGCGACCCGACGACGTCACCGGCGTGTTCCTCGCCGGCGGCTCCTCACGCGTCCCCCTGGTCTCCCGGATGGTGTCCGACGCCTTCGGCAAGCCCATCCACATCGGTCTGCACCCCAAGCTGACCGTCGCCCTCGGCGCCGCCGCCATCGCCAGGAACAGCTCCAGGACCGCTGCCGGGACCACCGCGGTGGTCCCGCGCCGGGACCTCCGACCCGTCGTGCCCGCCGTGCCCGCCGTGCCCGCCGTGCCCGGCGACCGGGCGCGGCGGCGCGGGTGGCTGCTCCCCGCCGCCGCGGTGACCGTCGCGGCAGCGGTCACCGCGGCGGTGGCCCTGGTGTTCTCGGGCGCCCCGCAGGATGACGCGCACGCCGCGGCCGATCCGAGTGCGCCGCAGGTCAAGGGCTCCACGGCCGGTTCCTCCGCCGGCGCCACGACCACCACGACCACCACCGCTACCCCCGTCACGACCACGACGACCGCCACCGCGGCCTCCCCCGCCGTCGCTCCCACCGCCGCGCCCCCGGAGCCGGCGCCCGGACGAGCCGGGGGCGCGCCCGACCTGGAGGTCTACCGCGGCCCGGCCCCGACCCGGTACCTCGGCATGCTGGGCAGCGCGGAGGACGGCTGGGCGGGCCAGGTCATCGGCGACGACCGCACCGCCTCCTACCAGGCGATCTCCGCCGCCCCCGACGGGCAGTCCGGGCTCCGCGTGCGGTGGAGCGGCACGGCGCCCGGCCAGGTCTACCTCCAGCACGCCGACGGCGGCAGCGACCTCAGCGCCTACGCCGGCGCCGCGGGCGCCCTGGTGATCGACCTGGTCGTGCACCAGAGCCCCACCGCCACCACGGCCCTCGCCGTCCACTGCGGCTACCCCTGCGCGGCCGAGCTGAACGCGACCTCGGTCCTCCGGGGGCTGCCGGTCGGGACCCCGCGGAGCGTGAAGATCCCGGTCGGGTGCTTCACCGCCGCGGGCCTGGACCCCAGCACGGTCAGCACCCCCTTCCTGCTCGCGACGGCGGGGCGGTTCGACGCCACCGTCGGCCACGTGCGGTGGGTGGCCGGAGCGGCCGGGGACCCGGACGCCACCCCTTGCGACGCCCTGCGCTGATCCCGCCGCTCCGAACGTCGGTGTCGAGGTCACGACCGGCGAGGAGCGCACGACGAAGAACCGGCACCGCCTCGGTGGCGCCGGTTCTTCGTCATGTCCGCTGAGGAGGAGCCACTGGCGGCCGTGCCCACGGCTGAACGCGGAGCACGGCTGCTCGTCGTGCTCCGCGTTCGAGGGCGTGGCGCCCGGGTTGGGGCTTCAGACCTTTTCCGCGAGCGGGGTCGACATCGAGGCCCAGTGGGCGTGCATGGTCGCGAGCGTGTCGTCCAGGCCGTGCTGGGGTTGCCAGCCGGGGTGGTCGCGGCTGAACTTCCGCGTGTCGGTGATCCAGCACTTGGCGTCGGTGAACCGGGCCTCCGGGGCGTACTGGACCGACATCGGACGCCCGGTCAGCCGCTCGCACGTGGCGATGGCCTCCAGGATGGAGGTGCTGCGCTCGCGCCCGCCCCCGGCGTGGTAGACCGCACCGGGCCGCGGGTCGAGGTGGAAGTGCCAGAACATCCGCACCAGGTCGCGCGCGTCGATGTTGTCCCGGACCTGCTTGCCGCCGTGGCCGAAGATCGTGTACTCGCCGCCCGCGACCGCCGTGCGCACCAGGTGCGACAGGAAGCCGTGCAGCTGCACGCCCGCGTGCCGGGGACCGGTGATGTTGCTGCACCGGAAGATGCCGACGTTCATGCCGAGGTGCCTGCCGTACTCCTGGGCGACGAGGTCCGCGGAGAGCTTGGACACGCCGAAGAAGGTGCGGTCGGTGCCGTCGAGCTCCATCGTCTCGTCGATGCCGAACTCGTGGTACGGGTGGTCGGGGTGGATGTCCCAGCGGGTCTCCAGCTCCACCAGGGGCAACGAGTTGGGCTTGTCGCCGTAGACCTTGTTGGTGGAGGTGACGACGAACGTGGCGGCCGGGCAGTGCCGGCGCGCGGCTTCGAGCATGTTGAGCGTGCCGGTGGCGTTGATCGAGAAGTCGTCGAGGGTCCGCTCGGTGGCCCAGTCGTGGCTGGGCTGCCCCGCGGTGTGCACGATCAGCTTCACGTCGGCGCCGTAGGCGGCCAGCACCCCCGCGACGGTGGCGTAGTCGCGGATGTCGACGTCGTGGTGGCGGTAGTTGGGGATGAAGGACATCTCGGCGACGTTCCCGCTCACGTCGCCGTCCGCGCCGAAGAACTTCCGACGCATCCCGTTGTCCAACCCGATCACCAGGTCGAAACGCTCACGGAGAAACCGCACCGCTTCGGTGCCGACGAGCCCGGCAGCACCGGTGACAATCGCGATGTCCATTGCTTCCACTCCTTTCCTGGAGGGTTGAACAATGCGCTTCAGCACGCCCGGGACGACCCGTCGGCAGGTATTCGGTGCCCGAAGGAGAAGCATGGGCTACGTATTGGGGCAAATCCGACCGATCCGATGTCGTGCCTGGTGGCGGACACATGGTGGACATGTGGCGGACGCGTGACGGGCACGTGACGGAAAATCAGGTCGAGTCGGCGTGGACGGCGACGGCGACCGGCGCCGCCCGGCGCCCGTGGTGCGGGCGGGGCGGCGGAGGTCACCGCCGTCGACCTCCGGTCAACCCCCGGCGGACCGCGGCGCGCCGAAGGCCACCGGCTCGGCCGGGACGCCGACCTGGAGCTGCCAGCACTCGCCGATCCCGGTCGAGTGCAGGACCACCTCGAAGGCGTCCACCACGTCCGACACCTCCAGGATCGGCATGCCGAGGTCGTGGATCACGCCGCGGAAGCCGTCGATGATCGGGGTTTCCGCGAAGCCGGGGCACAGCGCGTTGAGCTGGATGCCCTCGCCGACGACGAGCGGCGCGTAGGAGCGCACGTAGTTCACCACGGCGGCCTTGGTCGCGCCGTAGACGGGGTCGAACGGCACGGGCATGAGACCCGCCAGGCTCGCCATCGCCACGATGCTCCCGCCGCCGCGCGCCCGCAGGGCCGGCAGCACCGCCTCGATGCCGTAGACCACCCCGTCGAGGTTGGTGGCCACGACGCGGCGGTAGCGGTCGGCGTCGAACCCGTCCCCACCGGTCACCACACCGGCGTTCAGCACCGCGATGTCCAGACCGCCGAACCGCGCCACCGCCGTCTGCGCGGCCATCCGGCTGTCCGAGGGGATTCGCACGTCGCACGGCACGAAGACGCCGCCGACGTCCTCGGCGACCGCCTCACCCCGCTCGGCCACGACATCGGCCACTACGACCTGCGCGCCACCGTCGGCCAGGCGTCGGGCGATCGCCGCGCCGATGCCGTTCGCCGCCCCGGTGACCAGCGCGACCTTGCCGGAGTACTTCCCGTTTCCCATCGACGTCCTCCTCCTCGGCACCCCTGTGGACGGATGATTCCCACAGCGGTCACCGGGGGCAATGGACGACGGCCGCCGGCTCCCCGGAGTCCACCACCACTTCCCGTACGGGCAACGCGGCCTCGCGGGGCGCGGTCAGCGCTCCGCCGGGGGTTCCCCCGTCCGGTCCTCGCCGGCGCCCCGCCGCTTGGCCCGCTGGAACGCCTGGATGTACTTGGGCAGCTCGTCCAGCGCCCGTCGCAGGCCGCCGCTGGACACCTGTTCGGCGAACACCGCGTCCACGACGGCCTGCTCCACCTCGTGGTGGACGCGGTGGAGTTCGTCCAGCGAGGCCCCTCGCAGCAGGTCTACCACCCGGATGCGGTCGGTGACGGCGTCCAGGGTGCGCTCCAGGTCGGCGATCACCCGGTCGGCCTCCGCGGGCTCCAGCACGAGGGCGCCGGTGTCGGCGAGGCTCAGCAGCAGGTCGCCGGCGAACACCGGGCCGCCGTCGGCGGTCACCTCGTCGGGCCCGGTCACGCCGGCACCCGTCGCGCACGTGCGGGCACGGGAACCTGTTGTGGGAGTACGGCCACGACTGCCCCTCTCGGAAGATCGGCTCCAAGCTGACCACGGGACGGGAGGCGCCGGTGAGGCCGCCGGGCGTTGTCTGCCCACCCGGTCCACGCCCGCTGCCCGCACGTCACCTGCCGCGCCGCTCGGCCGGAGCGACGCCAAGGACATCGTCACTTCCCCTTCGGGCACATCACGTGCCGTGGCAATCGAACGACACGAGGTGGTGGTGCACGGTGAACGGGCGGTCCACATCGCACGGGCCGCGCGCCCCGCCCGTGCAGGGGCGGCGAGCCGCGCTGGAACGGCTCGCCGCGCGGGGTCGAGGACCCCGGTCGGGGCGGTGACCGGCCGGGGTCCGCACCCGAACGCGGCCGGTGGTCGTCCGCTGTCCGGGCAAGGGTGATCGACCGGGCGCTAGACCGCGCGGGCCGCCGCGAGGGTCCGGCGCACCGCGTGGAGCACCGCGCCCGCCGAGGGCAGCCACCCGCGGTCCGGCTCGGGCGCGGAGAACCAGGCAGTCGGCGTTCCCGGCAGCCGCAGCGACTTCGGGGACCGCAGGTGGGCCACCCCCACGGGCATGTCGGCCTGGGTGAACACCGAGTCGTTGGCGTCGCAGAGGAAGGCCACGCGATCACCGCGCTCCCCGGTGCGCAGGGCCGGGCGGGTCGCGCCCAGGTCGGCCAGGCGGGTCAGGACCGCCTCGGCCAGGTGGACGGGGACCTCGAAGGCCACCAGGCCGCCGGTGAGGGGCAGGCGGACCTCTCCCCCCTCGACCTCGACGTGCCACCCGAGACGGCGCCGGTACCACTCGGCGACCCCGTCCGCGCCGTTCGGCACCGGGTACGGCGACTCGGCGGTCACCTGGCTGCGCGGAGAGAACACGGCAAACCTCCTTCGGCACGTCCGGTCGGCTCGGCCGACCTCGACGGCGGGGCTCCGGTGGTGGTCCACGCGCCCGACCGCCGTCGTCGCGGTGGTCGGCGGACGAGGGCGTCCCCTCCACCCAAGGTCGGCCACCCGGCGCGAGGCGACAAGGCCCGCCCGTGGCGGAGCACCCCGAGGGGCACGGCGCGACGCCCCTTCGCGCAGGGCGCCGCGACCCGCGCGGGCTAGGTCGGCATCGACAGGCGCAGGTCGACCCGCCCGGCCAGCTCCTCCAAGGCCGCCAAGCCGCTGCTGCTGGGCACGCCGAGGACGGACAACCGGACGCACCGCGGCACGGCCCCGAAGTCGTCCAGCAGGTCGGACACGAGCGGCCAGACGTCGTCCTCCAACGGCTCGCCCGGGTCCCCGACGGCGACGACCTTCACCGCCGGGTTCACCGAGCGGCCCACCGGCACGGGGTGCCACGGCCGGGTGGTCCGGCGCAGCCACAGGCCGCTGCGCATCACGACGACCAGCCACCTGTCGGTCAACCGGAAGACGCCGGGCAGGTGCGGGGCGAGGTCCGGTCTCGGGGCGCGCCACCGCAGCGGCACCGCGGCCGGGTCGCCGGACAGGCACCGCAGCTCCTGGAGGTACGGGGTCCAGGTGGCGACGCCGGAGGGGTCGTGGAGCACGAACTCCACGCCACCGCCGCGCGCGACCGGCGTGCCCTCGACCACGGCGACGCTGCTGCCCAGGACCCCGGCCACCTCGCACCCCAGCGCCACCACGTCCTGACCGCTCCCGCACGCCAGCCGGACGCGCGTGCGCGCCGCGTCCGGGATGCTCGCCAGGTAGGAGGCCACGTCCGCGGCGCGCACGGCAGGTCCTCCGGGGACCCCGGCGATGACGGTGAGGCGTTCCGGGTCGGGGGGCACGATGCGCCAGCGGGTGTCGAGCGCCGCGGCCAGGGGCCGCAGCAGCACCCCGCCCGGCAGGTGCTGGGTGACCAGCAGCCCGTGGTTCCGGGACGGTTCCTCGGGGGCGGCCGGCTGCCAGCGCGGCACGGGGTGGCGGGCGCCGAGGAACGCGGTGGGCTTGCCGGGCGCGCACCGCCACCAGGTGCCCGCCGAACCCTCGTCGGCGCCGTGGACGAACAGCGTCGAGCCGGCCACCTCGACGGGCCCGGACGGCGCCAGCAGCTCCACGCCGGTCCGGTCGGCCAGGCGCTGCCACCAGCCGGGGTCGGCGGGGTGGGGACCGCGCACCACCACCCGCAGGACCCGGGTGCCCCGCTTCGCGGCGGCGGTCACGACCTGCGTCACCCGGTGGAGCAGGGCGGCGGCGGGCACGCCCTCGGCGTCGAGCACGACCGGCACCGGGGCGGCGGGCAGCGCGAGGGCCAGCGCGCGCAGGGCGGGGTCGTCCGCACCGCCCGCGCGGACGACCAGCACCGCGCCGATCCGCTCCACCACGACCCGGCGTCGCGAGCGGCTGCCCGGCGACCTCCGGCGAAGCGCCCCGACCAGTCGGCGACCGGCGCGCGGCCCGCGTCCGGGAAACCTCATGCGGCGCCCGCGCCGGCGCACCCGGGCACGTCGACGGCCCGAACCGCCGACCGAAGGGCGCGCGAGCGCGTGATGACCACGTGAGGCATGTGTTCTCCTTGCCCGGCAACGGAATCGCCGCGGTGGCGCGCTTGGGCGCTTGAGGGTAATCCGGTTCCCGGACGGGGGCACTGCCCCGCAGCGGACCGTGCCCGTCCGATCACCGGGGCTCTGCCCCAACGGGCCCTCCTCCGTCCGGTTCCGCGCCGCTCCCGCGCGCGGCCTGGCGCACGCGGGCCCGCCCTGGGAGGATCACCCGACCCGACCGGACGACGACCCGGCGGCGCACCGGGTGCCGCCGCCGACCGGGGTGATCGAGCGTGCGCGAACCGGCCCGCAGGGCGTTGGAGGACCGGGTGGTGTCCCTGGTCAACGTCGAGCGGTCGCGCCGCGGCCTGGCGGCGCTGGGGGTCGACGAACGGCTGCGCCGCTCGGCCAGGCGGCACAGCGCCGACATGGCGCGGCGGCGGGTCCTCGCGCACCTGCTGCCGGGCGGGCCGGACCCGTTCGAGCGGATGCTCGCCGAGGGCTTCCCCCACCCCGCCGGTGAGAACGTCGCGTTCGGGCAGGAGACGGCCGTGCGGGTGGTGGAGGCGTGGATGCGCAGCGCTCCGCACCGCGCCAACGTCCTGCACGCGGAGTTCGCCACGATCGGGGTCGGCTTGCTGCTCGACGCCACCGGGCACTGGTGGACGCAGAACTTCGGCTACGCCGACGACGGCGCCTGAACCACCGCCCGGGGTCACCGGCCGCGCAGGCGGCACCGCTCCACCGCGATGGCGAGGGTGTCCAGGAGGGACACCGTGTCGGGCAGGCTCAGGCACGGTTCCGCGGTGCTGACGCCGTAGGCGAGCGGCGCGTGCTGCCTGCCCTCGTGCAGGAAGGAGCCGAAGGCGACGCCGACGAGGCCCTTCTGCCCGTCGGCGCGCTGCCGCGCGACGGACGCGACCGCGTCCCGCTGGCGGCGCAGGTCGCCACCTCCGGGCACGGCGACCACCAGGCGCGGCGGCAGGCCGGCGGCGCGCAACCGGGTCAGCGCGGCGGCGGTGGACGACGGGTCGTGCGCCGGCCGGTGGAGCCCGCCGCGCAGCACGAGGTGGGCGGCGGGGTGCGCCGCGGGTGCGCGGGAGAAGCGGAGCCGGTGGGCGTTGGCGTCGAGGACGGCCGCGACCGCCGTGCCGATGTCCCCGGTGGCTTCGTTCTCGCAGCCGACCGGGACGGGCGCCCGGGACGCCCAGCGCCACTGGAGGGGGTCGGTCGTGGACCGCGTGGTGGTCAGCCCGTAGGCGACGAGGTCGGCGGTGTGCAGCACGGTCGCGGGGTGGGTGAAGCGGACGGCCTGGGGCAGGCCGGTGCGCAGCGCGTCGAGCAGGAACCGGCGACCGCCCTCGCCGCCCTGGGCCTCGGGGTAGGCGCACAGCACGACCAGGAGCTGGTGGCGGTAGGGGGTGACCGCTTCGGCGAGCTGCCCGGCGTAGTCCAGCGCCGCGGTGGTGTCCCGCACGCACCGGGGGCCGGCCAGCACGAGCAGCCGGTCGTCCACCCCGTCGAGCACCCGGCGCACGGCCACGCGCTGGCGGTGCACCTGCGCGGCGACCTCGGGCACCGGCGAGTCCGTCGCGGCGGAGGTCATGGCGTCACTCCCTCTCGGGCGCAGCGGTGCGGGACGGGCGGTGGCCTCCCCGACCGGGACGGTGGCCCCGGTCGGGGAGGCACGGCCCGGCGAACCGGTGTGGACCGGGTCAGTAGAGGAGCTTGCCGAAGGTGAACTGGTTGAAGTGGCCCCACGTCTGCACGAGGGTCCGACCGGAGTTGTAGGTCAGGTGCATCGTGGTGCCGAAGTAGGCGGAGTTGTTCGTCCGGCGGACGGTCAGGTAGAACCACTCGTCCGTGTAGGCCCGCACCTCGACGCACGCGCCGGGTCGCATGACGGCGGTGGTGTTCAACCTCGAGGCGAACCCCGCGCTCACCTCGTAGTCCGAGCCGTAGTTGCACAGCTTGAAGGTGGTCGTCGCGGCGTTCGCGGTCCCGGCCGTGCCCACCACCGCGAGGAGCGCTAGCAGGAGTGCGGTGAAGAGGGGTGCGATGCGCTTGAGTGCCATGTGATTCCTCGGTGTGCTGGGGTTGGGGTGGACGACCACCACTCTGCTTCCGCCTCCCGGCGGCGGGCAACGCCCGTCGCCGGGAGGTGCGCGGAGGTCGGCCCCGCCCTGCCCGATCGGGCCTGGCCCCTCCGGGTCACTCGATCAGCTTGTCGCCCAACACCTTGCGCAGGAACTCGATGCTGCGCTCGGCCTCGTCGACCCGGCCGCACTCCACGCTGAGGAAGATCTCCCGGTCCAAGGGCTCCAGGACCTCGAAGATCCGCTCCCAGTCGACCATCCCCTCGCCGAGCGCGCAGCCCACCGGGGTGCCGGTGACCAGGCCGCGCTCGTCAGCGCTGTGCTGCTCGCTGATGTCCTTGGCGTGCATGTGGACCACGCGGTCCTTCACGCGGTCCAAGCCCTCGTAGAGGTCTTCCAGCGCGGCGAGGTAGAAGTTGCCCGTGTCGAAGTTGATGTTGATCCACGGCGAGGGGGCGAGGTCCGCGATGGCCAGCAGCCCCTCGGAGGTGCAGCTGAACGTGCCGTGCGGCTCGATGCACACGTTCACCTCGTGCCGCTCGGCGACGAAACCCGCCTTGGTGAGGGTGTAGCGCATCATCTCGTGGGCGAACGCGTCGTCCATCCACTCCGGCTTGATCATGTCGTCGGTGTTGACGAACTTCGCCCCGCAGGCGTCGGCGAACACGATCGCCCTGGTGAGCCTGGGCACCGCCGCTTCCGGCTTCATCAGCGGGCTGTGGCCGCTGATGCCCGACACGCGGACACCGGCCCGGTCGCAGATCTCCTTCATCAGCAACGGGTCCTCCTCCATCGAGAAGGAGTGGAAGAAGTCGACCTCGCTGAGCAGGTCCCACCCGGTGTGGACCATCGGCTCCACGTACCGGTAGCCCAGTTCGGCCGCTTTCTCGACGCCCCAGCGAAATCCCTTGGCGGCGTCCTTGATGTACTCCATGTTCAGCGTGGCGCGGTACCTGGCCATGGTTGAGGACCTTTCCTTTCCTTCGCGGAAGGCGTCCACTGAGGACCATCGGACGTGCGTGGTTTCGCGCGTGCGGTCGGACCTCGGTGGAGGGGGTGGGTGCCCGATGCGCGTCCTCCGATTGGGCCGATCGGAGGCGCAGGCACCAGGATTGGTACCGGCGCACGTGGTTGCAATCACTGGGTGCAGGAGCGCCCGAAGACCCCCCGTGTTTGCGCGAACGGGCAATCGGGTCGGTGGATTACCTGGTGAGGGGCGGTGCGGGTCCAGGGCCCGGAAATCCGCCGAGTACGACGGGGAGCATTCGGGTAATGCCTGTGCGTGTTCGGCGCGGCAGGAGCGGCTGCCGTGGCGGCGGCGGCCGGGCAGCCGGTCGGGCCGTGACCGGTCCTGCGCGGGCCGTAGTCGTCGACGAAGGACCTCGAAAGGGGAATAAACGCGTGTTAATCTGCTGTGGCCACCGACCTACGAGTACAAAGCACCTCCTCCTCCGCGCGGCTGTTTTGGACTTGATTTGACCTCACTCGAACCGTTGTCCGTCGAACTCCTCGGCTCCGTGCGGGCGTTTCTCGGCGAGACCGAGGTGGACCTCGGCGCCGCCCGCAGGCGCGCCGTCTTCGCCGTGCTGGCGCTGCGGTCGGGGCAACCGGTCCCGGTGGACGAACTGGTCGACGCGGTGTGGGGCGACGAGCCGCCCGCCAACGCCGGGGCCAGCGTCTACACCTACGTCTCCGGCCTGCGCAGGCAGCTCGAACCGCAGCGGTCCGCCCGCTCGGCGTCCGGGGTGCTGGTGTCGACCGGCCTCGGCTACTCGCTGCGGTTGACCGACTCCTCCTCCGACGTCGAGCTGTTCGAGGAGCGCCGCCGCCGCGCCGCCGCCGCGCCGGACGCCGAAGGCGCCCTCAAGGAGCTGGACGCGGCCCTGGCGCTGTGGCGCGGGGAGGCGCTGCGCGGGGTGCCCGGTCCGTTCGCCTCGGCCCAGCGCGCCCGGTTGGCGGAACTGCGCCTGGTGACCGCGGAGCGGCGCGCGGAAGTGCTGGTGGAGCTGGGTCGGCACGCCGAGGCCATCGGGGAGCTGACCGAGCTGACCCACCACCACCCGCTGCGCGAGGGGCTGCGCGCGCTGCTGATGACCGCCCTGCACCGGGCGGGCCGGCACGCCGAGGCGCTGGAGGTCTTCCGCGACACCCGCCGGATGCTGGTCGACCAGCTGGGCATCGAGCCCGGCGTCGAGCTGACCGGGTTGCACCAGCGGCTGCTGCACGAACTGGTCGCCCCGGCCGCTCCCCTGCGCTCGACCCTGCCCACCCGCAAGCCGCCGGCCGCGCCGACCCTGCTCAGCCGGGACCGGGAGCTGGAGGCGCTGCGCCGGGCGGTGGCCGACCTGTCCACCTCGGGGCGCGGCGGTTGCCTCTGGCTGGAGGCCGAGCCGGGGATGGGCAAGTCCGCGCTGGTGGCCGCGACGCTGGCCGAGGCCGGGCAGCGCGGGTGCGCGATCGCGTGGGGCGCCGGCGACGAGCTGAGCATGAGGTTCCCGCTGCGGGTCCTGCTGGACTGCCTGGAGATCAGCACCTCCTCGACCGACCGGCGCCGCGCCGAGGTGGCCGAGGCGCTGCTGGGCGGCTCCGACACCGAGCCGGACGCCGAGCTGGACGCCGTGGAGCGGTTGGTGGGGCTGGTCACCGAGCTGTGCGGGCGGGCTCCGCTGGTGCTCTCCGTGGACGACCTGCACTGGGCCGACGAGGTCAGCCTCCTGGTGTGGCACCGGTTGACCCGGCTGGTGCGGCGGCTGCCGCTGCTCCTGGTCTCCGCGTGCCGCCCGGTGCCGCGCCGCGACGACGTGGAACGGGTGCGCGACGCGGTGGAGGCCGCGGGGGGCGGCGTTATCCGGCTCGACCCGCTGTCCGACGAGGTGCTGGTGGAGCTGGTCTCCCGACGCCTGGCCGCGACGCCCGCCGGTGGCCTGCGCGAGCTGGTGGAGCAGGCGGGTGGCAACCCGGCGTACGCGCTGGACGCGGTGGACGACCTGGTGCGCCGCGGCGCGGTGCGGGTCCAGGCAGGCGTCGCCGACCTGGCCGGTGCGGGCGAGGGCGGCGCCCGGTCGCCGGACGCCGCGCCGACGCGCCGGCTGGACTTCCTGTCCGCCGCGACCGTCGAGGTGCTGTGCGCCGGTTCCCTGTTCGGCATGGAGTTCGCCATCGGCGACGTGGCGGTCGTGCTCGGCCGCCCGCCGTCCGAGCTGGTCGTGCCCGTGCAGGAGGCGATGACCGCCGGCGTGCTGGTCGAGGCGGACGCCGAGTTCGCGTTCCGCCAACCGCTGGTCCGGCACGCGCTGTACGAGGGGGTGCTGCCCCCGGTGCGCGCCGCGCTGCACCGGCAGGCCGCCGAGGTGCTGGCCTCGGCGGGCGCGCCGGCCGCGCGGGTGGCCCGCCAGCTCGTCGCGATGCCGTCGCTGGACGCCTGGAGCGCGGGGTGGGTCGCGGACAACGTGCGCGAGGTGATGCTCGCCGACCAGGACCTGGCGGCCCGGCTGCTCGGGTCGGTCTCCGGGCAGCCCTCGCTGAACGACGCGCAGCGCGACCGGTTGACGTCGTGGATGGCGTGGTTGAAGTTCTGGCAGGGCAAGCGGCCGGAGAGCGAGGCGCGGGCCGTGCTGGCGCGCACCCGCGACCCGCACCTGGCCGCCGAGATGCGGTGCGTGCTGGCCATGCTGCACTCCGGCGAGGGCCGCGTGGACATGGCGGTGGAGACCCTGCGGGTCGCGGTGGAGGACGAGGCGACGCCGGAGCCGTGCCGGACCAGGCAGGAGGCGCTGCTGGCGGACATCCACCGCGCCGGGCGCACCGACCTGGAGGCGGCCGAGCGGTCCGCGCACAACGCGATCAGCAGGGCGGAGCAGGCGGCCGACGGGTTCGCCATCAGCCACGCCCTGCGCGTGCTGTGGCAGATCAGCACGGTGCGCCGCGACCACGCCGAGGCGCTGGACCGGGTGGACCTGGCGCTGACGATGATCGGCGACCCGCAGGACGTGCACGAGCTGCGGCCGGTGCTGCTGGAGAACCGGTCGGCCACGTTGCAGAACCTGGACCGCCTGGAGGAGGCGGGGCAGGCGCTGCGCGCGGCGCGGGCCCGCGTCCGCAAGGGCCCCAGCGTCGCCTACCTGCGGGCCTACACGGCCGTCCACCAGTACTGGACCGGCCGCTGGGACGAGGCGCTCGCCGAGTTGGCCCAGGCGTCGGAGGTGGTCAACCACCACGGGATGCCCGACCACGGTCCCGCGCTGCTGGTGCCCGCCATCGTGGCGTTGATCCAGGCGCGACGGGGTCGGCTCGACGTGGCCCGGGAACGGTTGGCCCGGGTCGCCGACCACCCGATCGCGCTGGTGGCCGACCAGGAGCACGCCGATTTCCTGTACGCCGCGCGGGCGCTGGTCGCCGAGTGCGGCGGCGCGGGCCCGGCGGAGGTGTTCGGCCACCTCGAACCGCTGCTGGGCGACCTGCCCGGGCAGATGACGCCGCGGCACCCGTGGATGCCCGGCGCGGTGCGCGTGGCCGTGTCGTCGTCGGCGTGCGACCTGGCCGAGCGGGCGTACCGGGTGAGTGCCGAGGAGGCGGCCCGGGAACGGGTGCCCGCCAGGGCGTTCGCCGCCGAGGCGCGGGCCAGGGGCCTGCTGCGCAACGACCCCGACGCGCTGCGGACCGCCGTGACGCGGTACCGGGCGGCGGGCCGGCCGGTGGAGCTGGCCGAGGCCCTGGAGGACCTGGCCGCGGTGCTGGCCGGGCGGGGTTCGGCGGACGAGGCGGCGGCCGTCCTGCGGGAGGCGTTGTCGGGGTACGCGGCCCTGGGCGCGGTGCTCGACATCCGGCGGGCCGAGGCCCGGTTGGCCGCGCACGGCGTGCGCTGAGACCCGCGTTCCAGGTCCGTGCCCGGCGGCGGTCGGAGGGGGAGGTCGCCGCCGGGCACGTTCGGGCCATCGCGGGCGCCGGCCGGCGTGGGTTCGGGAGTCCTGCGCGGCCACTGCTGCGATGCCCGGGTCCTCGGGGGGCGGAGCGCCGGCCCCGCCGCGTGAGGTCAGATCAGGCCGCAGCGGACCGCGTAGGCCACGGCGTGCGGGCGGTTGCGCAGGTTGAAGCGGGTGGTGACGCCGTAGATCACGTTCTTGACGGTGCGCTCGGAGTAGGAGAGCTTGGTCGCGATCTCCGCGGTGTCCAGGCCCTCGGCCATCATGCGCAGGACCTGCTCCTCGCGCGGCGTCAGGCGCGTCCCCGAGGTGGTGCCCAGCTGCTCCAGCAGTTGGCGCTGCAACCTCTCCACGTCCTTGAGCAGCACGCCGATCAGGTTCGGCGGCATGACGCCCTCGCCGGCCGCCGCCGCCAGGACGCTGTGCTGCAGGCGCTCGGCGGTGGTCGTCGACCTGAGCAGCACCGCCACGACGCGGCACTCGACCGCGGTCAGCAGGTGCGACTCGTCCAGGTCGGTCGCCACCAGCACCACCGGGGTGCCGATCTCGGTGGCGGCGCGGCGCATGCCGCTGATCACGTCGGTGGTCAGCCGGTCGACCGCCACGACCGCCACGTCGGCGAGGTGCCGCTGCTCGGCGGGCAGCAGCACGATCTCCGACCGGGACTCCAGTTGACCCACCAAGCCGGCCAGGCTCAACGGGTCCACCGCCTGGAGAACCACCTTGACTCTGCGCACCGCCGCCTCCGAAGGACTTCCGGGTTCGTTCCGGGCCGAAGTCTGTCCGGGGGCCGCCACAATGCGTCTGAATTCGGTCTACAGGGCCGCCACAATCGGTGTCGACCCCTTCAGAAGTAGGCTTGACCTGCGCGAACGATCGTTCACCTCGGGCCGCGAGCGGCGTGGGTCACACCTGGGGCGTCGTGGCGGGGCGTGCGTCGGCGACCGGCGGGGCGTCCACCGACGGGGCTTCCACCGGTGAGGCGTCCACCGAGGGCGCGTCGGCCGGCGAGGCGTCGGAGAGGGGCGCGTCGGCCGGCGAGGCGTCGACCGGGGGCACCTCCCACGGCAGCACCTCCAGCGGCCGGTCGTCGTGCAGGCTGTCGTAGGCCGCCCGCACCTCCTCCTCCGACATGACCAGGGTCCGCCGGATGAACTCCCCCGCCAACCGGACCGACGCCGGACCGCCGGGGTTGAACAGCACGTCCACCCCGTCGGCGAGCAGCTCGACCAGGTCGGTCAGGTCGACCCGCCGCCACTCCGGCGAGCTCACCCGTCCCCGGTGCCCCTCGCTCGTCGCGACCACCGTGCACGGGACGTCGTCCGGTGAGTTCATCACCAGCGGCCGGCCGTCGCCGTTCATCGCCAGGTCGTACAGCGTGTCGCGCAACAGCATCTGGAGGTGCTCGACCTCCGCCTCGCCCCGCAGCAGCAGCCGCATCACCGCGTCCAGCGGGTCGTGCGGCGACGTCGGGTTCGACGGCACGTACGACGGGTTGGTCCGGAACCGGCCCACCTCGCCCTCCGGCGACACCGGCCACAGCCCCACCACCGCGTGCAGCGGCGGCGCTTCGTCCTGCGTCTCCGGCGCCCAGGACGGGTCCATCAGCAGGAACCAGTTCTCGGTGTCCGCATCGGTCTTCATGTCTGCCTCCTGTGTCGGCGATACCGGTTCGTGATCGACCCGGACCACTCCACACACCCCGGCACCCGCGGACAAGACCGCCGGTCGGCGCGGGCATGTTGGGGCAGGGGCCCGTTCCCGAACGGCCGAACCGGGGCGGTCCCCGTCACGACTGGTGGCCCTGGAGGTCGGTGGACGCCCCGGGGTCGGCGTCGGACCACGTCCGCTCCGGCGGGTCCACCTCCATCTCCGAGTCGGAACCCGGGTCCGGGTCGAAGTCCGAGTCCGAGTCGGAGTCCGAGTCCGAGTCCGACTCGGGCTCGTGGGTCAGGTCGACCTCCGCCCGCCACCAGGGAACCCCGGGCGGGGCTGTGGAGGCGTCGGCGAGGGCCGGACCCACCACCTCCCCCGTGCGGGGGTTCACGCCGTAGAGCCCGGTGGCGACCGCGGTGGCGAGGTGCTCGCCGTACTCGATCCACGCCAGCCCGGTGCCGGCGGTCCGGATCAGCGCGTCGTTCACCTCGTCCGTGCCGAAGAGGTAGCGACGCTGGTCGATCGGGAGCCTCCGATCGCGGTCCAGGGCGCGGGCGACCGCGTCCCAGATCTCCTGGCTGCTCAGCGGGGCGGCGTCCGGGTCGACCGACCGCCGCGCGGCGTTCACGCGGCTGGCGAACGCGTGGGCCGCGCCTCGGCCGGTGTGCTGCGGGGCAGGCTCGCCGACGAGGGCGTCGTAGCCCTCGCCCGGGGTCAGCCGGTAGTTGCTCGACTCCCGCTCCGGCAGCGAGCCCGCGGTGTTGGCGAGCATTTCGATCAACCACAGGTTGCGCGGCTTGATCTCCGCGTCCGGGTGCTCGAAGGCCAGGCCCATGGGGGCCTCGTCGTAGTGGACCGCGCGGGAGTGGGGCTTGTCGCGGAACAGGGCCTCGCCGGACTCGTACTCGTCCCTCAACCCCAGGAAGTGCCCGATCTCGTGCGCCAAGCCGCGCGGCGACAACGACGTCGACCACTGCAACTGGTTCGACCAGAAGCCGGGCGAGTCGACCAGCTTGACCGAGTTGTGCGCGTCCTCCGGGGAGGAGGTGAACTCCAGGGTCACGTGCAATTGGTCGCCGGACGGGAGCCGGTGGCCCCGGTTGTAGTAGTCGTCCACCCCGCGGGCCGCCCGCGCCTTCAGGTCGGCCACCCGGGCTTCCGGGACGCCGGCCGGCACGTGGAGGTGCAGCCGCACCGTGTAGTCCTGGACCCGGACGCCGTGCACCGCGAACCGGCGCCTGTCGTAGGCGATCACCTGCTTGTACGAGAGCATCCCCTCCGGGGTGCTCTTGACCATGGGGTCGTGGTGCCGCGTCGAGACCACCGAGACCGGGGCCTTCGCGCGCTCCTCGACCAGGGCCGCCTCGTCGACCCGCTGGAGCGGGCGGGACCACTCGGCGGTCCGGGCGTCGCTGTGCCGCCACGACTCGTCCTCCAGGATCGGACGGGGCTCGGCCCGCCACGGCGGCCTGGCCTTCGCCAGCCGGGCCGACGACGCGACCCGCAACTCCCGCTCGACCACCGCCGCCGCCTGCTCCGCTGCCCACAGGCGCAACTCGACCGCCTCCCGGACATCGGCCGTCCCGGCACCCGGCAGCCGCTCCGCCGCGGCGCGGGCCGCCTTGACCTCCGCCTTGGCCTGGACCAGGGCGGCGCGGGCCGCCGCCAGCACGGCATCGGCCTCGGCTTCCGCGGTCTCGGCGTCGACTCCCCCGGCCTGGTCCCCGCCCTCGGGGTGCGGAGCGGGCGGAGGTGGCGCCACGTGGTGGTTGACGCCCCGCCACCCGCCGTCGGGCGACGGCAGCCAGCCCTCGAACCAGTGGACCTCGCGCCGCAGGCCGCCCTGGGCCAGGCCGCGGCCGAACTCCGCCGCCCCGAACGGCCAACCGCTGGTGCCCATGAACAGGAACGGTGTGCCGGAGTCGTTCCCCGCGGCGGCGCGCACCTCCGGCTTCGAGGCCAGGGAGGCGCCCAGGACGTCGGGCGGCAGCAGGTCCGGCCGCCCGTCTGCGTGGATCGCCTGGTAGCAGTCCGCCACCGGGCCGGCGAGGACCAGCAGGGGACGCCTGCCGGCGGTCCACGACCAGTTCGTGACGGTGCCGTCCGGCAGGACCAGCTCCCCCGCCAGGTCCGGCGCGGTGCGGGAAGCCCACTCCCGCAGTTCCCGCGCGAAGACCTCGTCGCCGGGCGCGCGCACCAGGAAGCCGAGCACGTCGCCGTTCGCGTCGAGCAGGCTGGTGGTGCGGTAATCCCCCGGGCGGGGCGCCGACACCAGCTCGAAGCCCGGGTCGACGTCGGTGCCCGTCCGCGCGTAGACGTCGCGGAAGTCCTCCCGCGCCCGCAGTGCCCAGGCGAAGTCCGTGCCGAGCCCGTCGGTGCCGACCGCACCCGGCGCGCCCAGCAGGACCACGGGGCGATCGGGCTCGGCCAGCAGCTCCGCCCGGAACTCCTCGCGGCTCATCACCAGCCCGACCAGGGCGGCGCCGTCGAACGCGAGCGGGTTCGCGCCGACGACGGCGATCGTGGCGTGGGACGCCGAGCCGGCCACCGACACCACCAGCGGGAGCCGGGCGCCCCACGGACCGGCGACGCTGCCCGCCCTCAACTCGTCGATGACCATCGCGCGCGCGGCCAGGTGGTGCTGGGGCAGGACGACCGCGGCGAAGTCGAGCACGGAGCCGAACGAGCTGTGCACCACCTGGTCGATCGAAGGGCTGCCCTGGGTGGGCGGGCCGGACGGCAACGGGACGAAGGTGGTGGCCGGCGCGGCGGTGGGCACGTGGACGTCACTCGTGGTGCTCTCACCGGACTCCGAGTCGGACTCGGGCTCGGAGGCGAACTCCGAGTCCGATTCGGACGGGCTTTCGGTGTCCGAGAAGACTTCACCGTCGGACGAGTCGGAGAGCTGCTCGCCGGGACGCGCCACCCTGCGGTAGAAGCCGTTGTTCTCGACGGTCCGCCTGCCGTCCGGGACTTCGGTGGCCACCACCTGGTCGGCGGCCCAGACCGTCACCGGGGAGCCTTCCACCTGCTCGAACGCCTCCACCAGGTAGGAGGCCAACGGGTACCCGCCCTCCGCCGGGGTCTGGTTGATCAAGCAGACGGTGGCCACCTTGTGCTCACCGCGCGGGTGGGCCACCGAGCGGTAGATCCGGTTGCGCGTGAGCACCGTGGCCGCGGCCTCCGGCGGCAGCCCCAACTGGTCGCCGAACTCGTGAGGACGGCCGGTGCGCAAGCGGACGACGAGGCTGTCCGGCAGACCGTGCACGTCGACGATCCACACCTGCGGCGAGCGCTTCACCCACTTCATGGGCAGCTTCTCGTCACGTTGTTCCACACTGCCGTCGGCCGCCTGGACGGTGACCTCCCTGACGTAGTGCTTGAAGCCGGAGGCGACCTCCCGTCGGCGACTGGCCTGCATCGTCAGCAGGTCACTCAGGTACAAGGGGAAGAACTGCCCCTCGATCCGCCCCGTGCCGGCTTCGAGCAGCGGGTAGGTCACGAAGTCGTCCACCCCCGGCTCGACCCGTTCGACCGTCCCGAAACCGCTGCCCTCCACGGCGATCCGCCCGTTGTTGAGCAGCACCAGGCGCCCGACCGGCCAGTGCGCCTGCCGCAGGTAGCCACCGGCCAGCATCCCCATGCCGAAGCCCACCGGCTCGGCCGACGCGCCGCCCAGCGCGGCGAACACGAAGTCCAGGTCCGGGAGGACGCCCGCCGCTTCCCTCAGCAGTGCGCTGTCGCGCAGGACGTCGATCAACCCCTCCAGGGACAGGGCCACTTCCTCCCCGTCGGAACGCGTCGCCAGGTACTGCCCTCCCCACCGGGTGGCCAGGACCAACAGCGGCTGCTGGTCCGCGGACCACGGCGAGTCCTCGAACCGCTTGGTGGTCGCGTTCCAGAACCACTTCATCGTCTCGGGGGTGGCGTTGCGCGCCCACCGCCGCGCACGTTCGACCTCGGCGTCGTCACCGGTGGACCGCACGATGAGCGCGACCGCCCGACCCTCGGAATTCTTCAGGAGCTCCAGCGCGACATCCCCGTCCCGCGGACCCGAGACGACCGTGAACACCGGATCGCCGTCCTCGTCCCGCGTCATGGCGTAGACGTCGCGGAACTCCCCCAGCTCGCGCAACGCGGAGGCGAAGTCGAACCCGAAACCACCGAAACCCACCCGGGCGCCGGTGTCCTCACCCACCAGCACCACCGGACGACCGGGTGTCGACTCCAACGACTGCTGGAAGTCCTCGTTCTCGAGGAGGGCCTGGAACGCCTCACGCCCCTCCACTTCGACCTGCCCGCCATCGGTCGTGGGCGCGATGGCGTACCCCTCCGTCGAGCGGACCGCCACGACCAGCGGCAGGTCGCCGCCCCACGGGCCGCCGGCCGTGCCGCTCGCGATGTCGTCGGCGAGGTCGGCCAAGTCCGAACCGAGGTCCACGGCTTCCGCCAACGCGAACACGTCTTCGTGCCACCGGGCCGACCCGACGTGCCCCACCACCGCCGGCCCGGCGGTGAACCAGGTGTCTCCGGACAGGATCAGCTCGGCGGGCGCTCCGACGACCTTGCCGCCACTCGTGTAGTCGTCGGAGTTGACGGATCCGGAGTACTCGAAGCAGGCCCGGATGCCGATCGCGCTCACCAGGAGGTCGAGGAGTTCCCGGTTGAGCGTGTTGTCCGGCGCGTCCATGTCGGTGATCAGCACCAGCGGCCGGCGCACCTCCGGGTCCGTCAACGCCCGCCGGAACGCGGGCGACACCAACAGGCGCGCCATCTCACGAGCCGAGAGCAGGCGGATCGGACCACTCATCGACTGGACCACGTAGTGCTGCCCGTCGCTCTCCAAGTGCACCACGAACGGTCGAACCCGACCGGCGCCGACGCGCCCGGCCCACGGCAGCAGCTTGGTGTCCATGTCGTCGGAGGAGTCCGCGATGTCGTCGAACACCTTGGCGAGGCGCTGGTTGTGGTCGTCGACGAACCGCGCGCCCTTCCTCAAGCCGCGGTAGCGCGAGGTGTCGCTCAACAACGCCGCGCCGTGCGGGTGACCCTCCCCGTCGATCAGCTCCCGCCAGTGGACGTCGTCGATCGTCAACTCCGACACCCACTCGAACCCGGCGGAGTCGGAGTCGACCAACCCGGTGCCCAGGTCCACCTGCGGCGTGGCGTTGTTGACGGCCACGTCCCGGTAAGGACCGCCACCGCGCAGGACTCGCGCGACCTCCCGCACCACGTCGACGTGCTGCCGGTTCCCCGGAGGAAGATCGACCACGAGGCGCAGCGGCACGATGGGGCCGTGTCGGGAGATACCGGCGTCCAGCAGCTCGGCGGCGAACGACGCGCCGTCCCGCCACTGCCCGTTCGCCCACAACCACCCGTCGGACGCGCGGGTATGGGCGTAGACGTGCACCGGCGGGAAGGTCGTGGTCGTGGCGGGCATGTGGTCGTGGAGGAACTCCCACCTGGCGACGTCCTGACCGCTCGTCCCGAACGGGAACATCATCATCGGCCCGGGATCGGCCAGGACCACCGCGTCCTGCGAGGAGGCAGGTTCCTCGTCCGGCTCCAGCACCCGGACCTCGCCCGAGCGCGACACCTGCACCCGACCGGCGAACGTCTCCACCTCGCCCACATGGCCCAAACGCCGCAGCTCATCCCGCAACGCGCTCGAATCCGTGACACCACACATCAGGAACCGCACCGGGGCATCCGGAGCGAACAACCGCATCCCCACCAACAGCCGCGCAAAAGCACGATCGTCCATGCGCACGAACACACCGGACCTCAACGGGACCCGCACACCATCCGGACCCCGGTGCGCCACCACGCTGAAAACACCGGCATCCGCACCCGCGGCACCCGACGCGAACCCCTCCACCACCACATTGGCCTCACCGCCGAACAGGAAGCCCGCACCCACCTCACTCCCCGACCCGTCCCGCAACACCACACGCTCCACCTCCTCGGGGGAGACGACAGCACCCGGCACCGGTGGTTCACCGCCGCCGCTCGCCCGCTCGTCGGAGGCGTCGTCCGCGACCTCGCCGGGCAGCAGCGCCTTGCGGAACCGGCCCCCGTCGTGCACCACCCGCAGCCCCGTGCGGTCGTTGAGCGAGACGGGGGTGGTCGCGGCCAGCAGCGTCACCTTGACGCTCTCGGCGTGCTGGAACGCCGCGCGGAGGTGCGACGCGATGGACCTCCCGCCCTCGGGGTTGGGCAGTCCGATGTAGCAGACGTTGGCGACCTTGTACTCCCCCTCGGGGTGCGGCACCGACAGGTAGACCCGGTTGCGGATCAGCGTGCGGCTCACCGTGCGGGGTCCCAGGAAGACCACGTCCCCGTGCCGGTGCGGGTGACCGGTGCGCAGGCGGGCCTCCACCACGTTCACGTGGCCGTGCATGTCGAGGAACCACGGCGGGACGGTCGAGTCGGCCCACTCCGCGCGCACCGCGACCCGCTCGACCACCGGCCGGCCCTGCTCCTCGCCGACCCTCGTCTCGCTGGCGTAGTGCCCGAACGCGGCCTTCAGGCTGCGCAGCAGGCCGATGGGCATGGACACGCTGTCCTGGTCGGTGAGGGGCAGGAACAGACCCCTGACCTCACGGGTGCCCGGCGCCAGCAGGGGGTTGACGACCACGTCGTCGGGTCCGGGCATCGACCGCTCGACGGTCTCGAAGCCCTCCCCGTCCAGGGTGAGCGTGCCGTCGTCCGCGAACGACAGCTTCCCGTGGGGCCAGTGCACCTCGCGCGAGTAGCCACCGGGCGCCAGGCCGGCGGCGAAGTCCTCCGCGTCGACCGTGTCACCGCCGAGCGCGGCGAACCCGAACGGCACGGCGGGACTGGTGCCCGCCCACGCCCGCACGTCGAGGGCGTTGCGGACGACCGCGGCCAACCGGGCCCCCGACACCTCGACCGGCCGCTGGTCCGAGCGCAGCGCCCGGTAGCCGGTCGCCGACCGCGAGGCCAGGAACAGCAGGGGCTGCTGCAGCTCCGACCACGGCGTCTCGTCGCTCTCGTCGCTCTCGCCGCTCTCGCCGTCGGCCGCGAGCCGGACCCGCGCCACCTTCTCCGGTGAGGAGTCGCGCGCCCACCGCCGCAGTTCCCCGACCCGCTCCTCGTCCCCCTCGGAGCGCACCACGACCGCGACGACCGCGCCGTCGGCCCTGGTCAGCGGCTCCAGCAGCAGGTCGCCCATGCGCAGGTCGGACACCAGGGCGAACCTCGGCGTCCCGTCCTCGTCCCGGGTCATGGCGTAGACGTCGCGGAAGTCGTGCGAGGCGTGCAGCGCCGAGGCGAAGTCGAACCCGAAACCACCGATGTCCACCCGTGCGCCGGTGCCCTCGCCGACCAGCACGACCGGCCGGTCCCGGTCGGCGCGCAGCCGGTCGCGGAACCCGTCGTCCCCCAGCGCGACGACCCCGACGTCCACGCCGTCGAACTGGAGCACCCCCTCGCCGACCACCGGGGTGACGTCGGCGTACCGCTCGTTGGAGGTGACGACCACCACCAGCGGGTCGCGGTCCCCCCACGGCCGTTCCGCCGACGTGCCGCGCACCACGGCGTCTGCGACCAGGGCCAGGTCGAGTCCCGTGGCGGCCTGCGCGGGGAAGTGGAAGACGTCGTCGAATCTGGTGAGCACCACGTCGGCCGAGGTCGACTCGGGTCCCCTGGCGAACGCGCCGCCCTCCGCGAGGGTGATCAGCCCCGACGTGCGCTCGACCACCACCGGGCCTGAGTACTCGAAGGAGTGGCGGGCGCCCTCGGCGGCGTGGAGGGCGGCGAGCAGTTCCTGGTTGGGGGCGCCGCCGAACTCCGGGCTGTGCGCGACGAGCACGAGCGGCCTGCGCACCGGGCCACCCGCGAGGCGCTGGTAGAACCGGTGCTTCGACAGCATCCGCCGCATGTCGCGGACGGTCAGGTCGAGCACGCGCCCGTCGCGCAACTCGACGGTGTAGTCGCCGTCCTGGCCCTCCACGCGGAGCACGAACGGTCGGGCGCGTGCCGCCTCGGTGGCGTCCGCCCACGGCGCCGGAGAGAGCTGCCGGCCACCCGACGTCGCGGTGGCGACCAGGCGCTGGGCGTAGTCGTCGACCATCCCGGCCGAGCCGCGCAGCCCCTTGCGCGTCGTTTCGTCCGCGATGACGGCCATGCCCATCTCGCCGCCGTGCGCGTCGGTCAGGGGGTCCCACAGCAGGTCGGTGTCCCGCACCAGCGACACGCGGGTGAACCGCGCGCCCTCCAGGTCGGTGCGGCCGGTGAGGGGGTCGACGCCGACCGGGGCCGTGTTGACGCTGACCTCGCGGTAGGGGCCGTCACCGCGCAGCGCTTCCGCGAACTCCTCCGCCGCGCGGAGGTGGGCCTCGGTCGGCTCGGCCGCGTCGGTCACCAGCAGCACCGGCGTGGTCGGGTCCGCGGCCCGGTACCGGGGATCCCGGTCGACCTCGGCGGCGAACTGCCCGCCGGTCCCCCAACCGCCGTCGACGCGGAACGAGCCGTCGGACGCGTGCGCGAACACGAGGATCGGCCGCGTGCCGTCCTCCGACGACGGCACGCCCGCGTGCAGCTCGCGCCACCGCGCCTCGGTCGCCGCGTCGGCGGGCGGTGCGACGATCCCCGCGGTGGAGCCACCGGTCGGGAGCACGTCCCCCACCACGTCCCGGACGGCGGTCGGCACGACGGTGGACTTCTGTGCGCCGGTCGTGGCGCCGACTTGATCGGGAGCGCCCTCGCCGAAGGGGACGCCCGCGCCCACGTCGCCGTCGGAGTCGGACCACGTGCCCGAGTCCGAGTCGGCTTGGGAGTCGACTTCGGGGTCGGTGTCCGAGAAGTCCTCGTCGGACGAGTCGACGGCCTGCTCGCCGGGCGGCGCCACCTTGCGGTAGGACCCGCCGGCCAGGACGGACCGCCTGCCGTCGAAGCGGTCCATGGACACCACCTGGTCGGCGGCCCAGACCGTCACCGGGGAGCCGTCCACCTGCGTGAACGCCTCGACCAGGTAGGACGCCAACGGGTCCCCACCCGCCGCGAGGGGCCGGTTGGCCGAGCAGATGGTGGCCACCTTCTCCTCGCCGGGCGGGTGGGGCACCGAGCGGTAGATCCGGTTGCGGGTGAAGACCTGCCCCGCGGCCCGCGGCGACAGCTCCAGCAGGTCCCCGAGTTCGAGGGGGTAGCCGGTGCGCAGCCGGACGGCCACGCTGCCCGGCAGACCGTGGACGACGACGAACCACGGCCGCACCGGGCGCTTCGTCCACTTCATGGGCAGCTTCTCCTCGTGGCGCTCCGAGCTGCCATCGGCGGCCTGGGTGGTGACCTCCCTGATGTAGTGCTTGAAGCCGGAGGCGCTCTCGCGCCGGTCGAGGTCCTGCATCATCAGCAGGTCGGACCCCTGCTCCGGGTACATCACCCCCTTGGTCCGCCTCGTGCCGGCTTCGAGCAGCGGGTAGGCCACGACGTCGTCGGGGCCCGGTTCGACCCGTTCGGCCGTCCGGAAACCGTCGCCCTCCACGGCGATCCGCCCGTTGCGGAGCAGCATCATGTACCCGGCAGGCCAGTGCACCCGCCGCGAGTAACCACCGGCCAGCATCCCCGCGCCGAAGCCCACCGGCTCGACCGACTCACCACCCAGCGCGGCGAACACGAACTCGACGTCCGGGGAGACGCCCGCGCCCTTCCTGAGCACGAGGTTGTCGCGCAGGACCGCGGTCAACCCGTCCATGGACAGGATCGGGCTCTCCCCGTCCGAACGCGCCGCCAGGTACCGCTCCCCCCGCCGGGTGACCAGGATCAGCAGCGGCAGCTCCCCGGCCGGCCACGGCGCGTACTCGTACCGCTGGGTCGTCGAGTTCCAGAACCACCCGGTCGTCTCGACGGTGGCGTTGCGCGCCCACCGCCGGGCGTGCTCGACCTCAGTGTCGTCACCGACGGACCGCACCACCACGGCGACCACCTGGCCCGCGGAGTTCTTCAAGGGCTCCAGCGCGACGTCCCCGCTCCGCAGACCGGACACCAGCGTGAACACCGGATCACCGTTCTCGTCCCGGGTCATGGCGTAGACGTCGCGGAAGTCCTTCGCCCTGTGCAGCGCCGAAGCGAAGTCGAACCCGAAACCTCCGGGGCCCACATGGGTGCCGGCGTCCTCGCCCACCAGCACCACCGGACGACCGGACGCCGGCCCCGACGACTGCCGGAAGTCCTCGTTCGCGGAGAGGACGTGGTAGGCGTCCCGTCCCTCCACTTCGAGGCGCCCGCCGTCGGTCGTGGGCGCGACGGCGTACCCCTCCGTCGAGCGCACCGCCACGACCAGCGGGAGCTGGGCGCCCCACGGCTGGTCCCCGAACTCACCCCGCGCGACACGCCGCGCGACACCGAGCAGGTCCGGCCCCGGGTCCGCGTCCTCGGCCAGCGCGAACACCTCCCCTTCCCACCGGACCGGCACGCTCTGCCACATCAACGCCGGCCCGGCGGTGAACCGGGCGTTCCGGGGCAGGATCAGCTCGGCCTTGGCCCCGGTGATGTCGCCATCGCGCACCTGCTGCCTGGAGCCCACGGGTCCGGAGTACTCGAAGTACGCCCGGACGCCGATCTTCTCCACCAGCAGGTCGAGCAGCTCCCGGTTGAGCGCGCCGTTCGGCGTGGCGGTGCGGGTGATCAACGCCAACGGCCGGCGCACCCCCGGGTCGGTCAACGCCCGGCGGAACGCGGGCGACGTCAACAACCCCGCCATCTCCCGGACCGAGAGCCGGCGGGTCGAGCCCTCCTTCGACTGGACCAGGTAGTGCTGCCCCTCGCTCTCCAGGTGCAGCACGAACGGCCGGGCCCGGTCGGGTCCGATGGACGAGGCCCACGGCAGCGCGCTGTAGCGCACATCGTGGTAGGGCTTGGTCACGTCCGCCGCCAGCACGGCCAAGCGCATGTTGTGGTCGTCGGCGAACCGCGCGCCCTTCCTCAGGCCGCGGTAGAGCGAGGCGTCGCCCAGCAGCGCCGCGCCGTGCAGGTGACCGCCCGAGTCGGTCAACTCCTGCCAGTGGATGTCGGTGATCAGCAGTTCCGACACCCGCTCGAACCGGGCGGCGGACAGGTCGACCAGACCGGTCCGCGAATCGGTCTGCACCGGGGCGGTGTTGACGAACACCTCCCGGTAGGGGCCGTCACCGCGCAGCGCCCGCGCGACCTCTCGCGCCACGGCGACGTGCTGCAGGTTCTCGGAGTACAGCTCGACCTTGAGGTACAGGGGTGTGCGGGGACCGTGCTGGGAGATACCAGCGGCGACCAGCGCCGCGGCGAACGACGCGCCAGTCCGCCACCGCTCGTTCGCGAACAACCGGCCGTTGCGGAGGTGGGCGTGGGCGTAGACGTGGATCGGCGGGGGGTTCCCGGCCTCGACGGGTGTGCTCTCGTGGAAGGACTTCCACATGGCGATGTCCTGGCCGGTCTGGTCGAACGGGAACATCAGCGCAGGTCCGGGATCGGCCAGCACCACCGAGTCCTGCGGGGGGCCTGGTTGTTCACCCGGCTCCAACACCCGCACCTCGCCCGAGCGCGACACCTGCACCCGACCCGCGAACGTCTCCACCCCGCCCACATGACCCAACCGCCGCAGCTCATCCCGCAACGCGCTCGAATCCGCGATACCGCACATCAGGAACCGCACCGGGGCATCCGGGGCGAACAACCGCATCCCCACCAACAACCGCACAAAAGCACGATCACCCAGATGCCTGAAACCACCCGACCTCAACGGAACCCGCACACCACCCGGACCCCGATGCGCCACCACACTGAAAACACCCGACGCGCCCGCACCCGCAACAAACCCCTCCACCACTACCCGCGCCTCACCACCCGACAGGAAACCCGCACCCACCACACCCCCCGACCCATCCCGCAACACCACACGCTCCACCGCCTCCGGGGAGACGGCAGCAGGAGCAACAGCACTGGAGGAGGTGTCGGCATCGGCCTCGAAGTCGTATTCGACATCGGTGTCCGAGAACTCCTCGTCGGCCGAGTCGACAGCTTCGTCCCCGGGACGCACCGCCCTTCGGTAAGACCCGTTCGCCAGGACGGATCGCCTGCCGGTGATGTTGTGGATGCTCACCACCTGGTCGGCGGACCAGACCGTCACCGGGGAACCGTCCACCTCCTCGAACGCCCCCACCAGGTAGGACGCCAACGGGTGACCGCCCCCTGCCGGGGTCTGGTTGATCAGGCAGACGGTGGCGACCTTCTGCTCACCACGCGGGTGGGGCGCCGAACGGTAGACCGAGTTCCGCGTCAGCACCTGCGCCGCGGCCTCCGACGGCACCATCAACTTATCGCCCAGTTCGTGCGGGCGACGGGTGCGCAACCGCACGGCGACGCTGCCCGGCTGACCGTGCACGGCGACGTACCACGGCGGCACCTGGCCCTTCAGCCACTTCATGGGCAGCTTCTCGTAGCCGACCACCACGGCGCCGTCGACGTCCCTCTGCCCGACGACCACCCTCAGGTAGCGCTTGAAACCGAAGACGGCCTCATGCTGGTGCATGGCCTGCATGCCCAGCACATCTGCCAAGGATCCCGGGTGGAAGTGTCCGTTGGGACGTCCCGTGCCCGCTTCGAACATCGGGTAGGTCACGATGTCGTCCGGTTTCAGCGTGGCCGGTTCCACCGTCCGGAAACCGTCGCCCTGGATCGCGATCCGCCCGTTGTTGAGCAGCACCAGGCGCCCGGCCGGCCAGTGCACCCGCCGCGTGTAGCCACCGGCCAGCATCCCCGCGCCGAACCCCACCGGCTCGACCGACTCACCACCCAACGAGGCGAACACGAAATCCATGCTCGGCTTAGTGCCCGCACTTCTCCTCAACAGAGGACTGCCGCCCAGGACACCGGTCAACCCGTCCACGGACAGGACCAGACCTGCCCCGTCCGAACGCGTCGCCAGGTACTGCTCCCCCTGCCGCGTGGCCAAAACCACCAACGGCGGCCCGATCTCCGACCACGGTGAATCCTCGAACCGACCGGTGGACGTGTTCCAGAACTGCTTGATCATCGGGACCGTGACGTTGCTCGCCCACCGCCGCGCACGCTCGACCTCGGCGTCGTCGCCGGCGGACCGCACCACCACCGCGACCACGTGGCCCGTGGAGTTCCTCAACGGCTTCAGCACGACATCGCCGTCCCGCAGACCCGACACCAAGGTGAACACCGGGCGACCCTGCTCATCCCGCGTCATCGCGTAGACATCCCGGAAGTCCTTCGCCGCGTGCAACGCCGAGGCGAAGTCGAACCCGAACCCGCCAACACCGACCCGCGAACCGGCGTCCTCGCCCACCAGCACCACCGGACGACCAGGCTCCGCCACCCACTCCTGGCGGAAGTCCTCCTCCTCGGCAAGCGCGGAGAAGACCTCCTGTCCTCCCAGTTCGATCTGCCCGCCGTCGACCGTGGGCGCGACGGCGTACCCTTCCGCCGATCGCACGGCCACGACCAGCGGCGACGCCTCCCCCCACGGCCGTTCGCCGAACGCGCCCTGCACGACACCCCGGACCACACCGAGCAGCTCGGCCCCCAGGTGCGCGTCGTCCGCCAGCGCGAACACGGCCCCGTGCCGCTGGACCGACACGACGTTCCGCATCGACGCCGGCCCGGAGGTGAACCGACCACCCTGGGGCAGGGTGATGGACGATTCCTCCGCGAAGACCTCACCGCCGTGCATCACATTGAAGGAAGCCAGCGGTCCGGAGTACTCGTGGTACGCCCGGACGCCGATCTCCTTCACCAGCAGGTCGAGCAGTTCCCGGTTGAGCGCGCTGTTCGGCGTGGCGGTGCGGGTGATCAGCGCCAGCGGCCGACGCACCTCCGGGTCGGTCAACGCCCGCCGGAACGCCGGCGACGCCAGCAACCGCGCCATCTCACGGACCGAGAGCAGGAGGATCGGTCCGTCGTTCAACGGGACCACGTACTGCGAACCGATGCTCTCCAGTCGCAGGACGAACGGCCGGGCCCGGCCGGCTTCGATGGACGAGGCCCACGGCAGAAGTTCGAAGGCGGGGTTCCGGTAGATGTCCACCAGGTTCGGCGACATCCGGACCAAGCGCATGTTGTAGTCGTCGAGGAACCGCGCCCCCTTCCTCAAGCCGAGGTAGCGCGAGGCGTCGCCCAGCAGCGCCGCGCCGTGGAACCGGTCGTTCCCGTCGATCAGCTCCGTCCACTGGACGTCGGTGATCAGCACCTCCGACACCCGCTCGAACCCGGCGGTGGACAGGTCGACCAGACCGCTGTCCTGATCGACCCCCAGCGGAGCGGTGTTGACGAGTACCTCCCGGTAGGGGCCGTCACCGCGCAGCACCCGCGCGACCTCCCGCACCACGTCGACGTGCTGCGGACTCCGGACAGGAGGCTCGACCACGAGGCGCAGCGGTGTGCGGGGATCGTGCTGGGCGAGACCGGCAGCGACCAACTCCGCGGCGAACGACGCGCCGTCCCGCCACTGCCCGTTCGCGAACAACCACCCGTCGGACTCACGGGCATGGGCGTAGACGTGCACCGGTTGGGTGCTTCCGAATGCCAAGGGCATGGAGTTGTGGAGGGACCTCCACTCGGTGACGTCCTGACCGCCCTGCCCGAGCGGGAACATCATTGCCAGCGCCAGGTCGGCGAGCACCACCGAGTCCTGAGGGGAGGCGGGCTCCTCGCCTGGCTCCAGCACGCGGACCTCGCCCGAGCGCGACACCCGGACCCGACCCGCGAACGTCTCCACCCCACCCACGTGACCCAACCGCCGCAGCTCATCCCGCAACACACTCGAATCCGCCACACCACACATCAAGAACCGCACCGGGACATCCGGAGCGAACAACCGCATCCCCACCAACAACCGCACAAAAGCACGATCACCCAGATGCTTGGAACCACCCGACCTCAACGGGGCCCGCACGCCCTCCGGACCCCGATGCGCCACCACACTGAAAACACCCGCACCCGCGGCGCCCGACGCGAACGCCTCCACCACCACATCGGCCTCACCACCGGTCAGGAAGCCCGCACCCACCTCACTCCCCAACCCGTCCCGCAACACCACACGCTCGACATCACCGGGGGACACGCGAACACCGGCAGGAGCAGCGGCAGTGGAGAAAGTGCTGGTATCTGCCTCCAAGTCGAACTCGGCGTCGGTGTCCGAGAAGTTCTCGCCCTCATCGGACGAGTCGACGGCCTCGCCCCCCGGACGCACCGCCCTCCGGTAGAACCCGTTCTCCCGGACGGCCCGCCTGCCCATGGTGCGCCCCATGCTCACCACCTGGTCGGCGGCCCAGACCGTCACCGGGAAGCCGTCCACCTCCTCGAACGCCTCGACCAGGTAGGACGCCAACGGGTGACCACCGCTCGCGGGGGCCTGGTTGATCAAGCAGACGGTGGCGACCTTGTGCTCACCGCGCGGATGGGGCACCGAACGGTAGACCGAGTTCCGCGTCAGCACCCGCGCCGCGGCCTCCGACGACAGCTCCAACTCGTCGCCCAGTCCGTGCGGGCGACGGGTGCGCAACCGGACGGCGACGCTGTCCGGTTGACCGTGCACGGCGATGTACCACGGCGGTGCCGGGCGCTTCCTCCACTTCATGGGCAGCTTCTCGTAGCCGTGCACCATGACGCCGTCGACATCCCTCTGCCCGACGACTCTTCTGATGTACCGCTTGAAGCCGAAGGCGGCCTCACGCCTGTGCGCGGACTGCAACGCCAGTAGATCCACGAACGACCCCGGGTGGATCTGTCCGTTGCGACGTCCCGTGCCCGCTTCGAACATCGGGTAGGTCACGATGTCGTCCGGCCCCGGTGCGACCGGTGCGGCCGTCCGGAAACCGTCGCCCTCGATCGCGATCCGCCCGTTGTTGAGCAGCACCAGGCGCCCGGCCGGCCAGTGCACCCGCCGCGAGTAACCGCCGGCCAGCATCCCCGTGCCGAAGCCAACCGGCTCGACCGACTCACCACCCAACGAGGCGAACACGAAATCCACATCCGGTTGAGTGCCCGCAGCTCTCCTGAACAGGTCGCTGTCGCCCAGAGCACCGGTCATCCCGTCCAGGGACAGAACCAGACCCGCTCCGTCCGAACGCGTCGCCAGGTACTGCTCCCCCTGCCGGGTGACCAGGACCGTCAACGGCAACCGGCCCGTCGACCACGGCGCATCCTCGAACTGACCGGTGGACGTGTTCCAGAACTGGCCGGCCATCCCGGCCGTGGCGTTGTACGCCCACCGCCGCGCCTTCTCGACCTCGGCTTCGTCGCCGGCGGACCGCACCACCACCGCGACCGTCCGACCCACGGAGTTCTCCAACGGCTCCAGCGCGACATCGCCGTCCCGCAGACCCGACACCAGCGTGAACACCGGACGACCCCGCTCGTCCCGCGTCATCGCGTAGACGTCACGGAAGTCCTTCGCCGCGTGCAACGCCGAAGCGAAGTCGAACCCGAAACCACCGGAACCCATCCGAGTACCGGCGTCCTCACCCACCAGCACCACCGGACGACCCGGCTCCGCCACCCACTCCTGGCGGAAGTCCTCCTCCTCGAAAAGCGCGTAGAAGACCTCGTGTCCTCCCAGTTCGATCTGCCCGCCGTCGACCGTGGGCGCGACGGCGTGCCCTTCCGCCGATCGCACGGTCACGACCAGCGGTGGCACCTCACCCCACGGCCGTTCGCCGAACGCGCCTTGAACCACACCCCGCACGACACCGACCAGCTCGGCTCCCAGGTGCGCGTCGTCCGCCAGCGCGAACGCACCCCCGCGCCGCTGAACCGACGCGACGTTCCGCATCGACGTCGGCCCGGAGGTGAACCGGCTACCCGGGGGCAGGATGATGGCCGATTCCTCCGCGATGACTTCAGCGCCGCGCTTCAGTTGCTTGGAATTCAGCGGTCCGGAGTACTCGTGGTACATCCGGACGCCGATCTCCTCCATCAGGAGTCCGAGCAGCTCGTGGTTGAGCGCGCTGTTCGGCGTCACGGTGTAGCCGATCAACGCCAGCGGCCGGCGCACCCGCGGCTCGGTCAGTGCCCGCTGGAACGCGGGCGACGCCAACAACCGCGCCATCTCCCGAACCGAGAGCAGGCGGGTCGAACCGTCCTTCAACTGGACGACGTAGTGCTGACCGATGCTCTCCAGCCGCAGGACGAACGGCCGGGCCCGACCGGCTTCGATGGACGAAGCCCACGGCAGGAGCCCGAAAGCGGCGTTCCGGTAGACGTCCGACGAGTCCGGCGAGACCAGGGCCATGCGCATGTTGTAGTCGTCGAGGAACCGCGCGCCCTTCTTCAGGCCGAGGTAGCGCGAGGCGTCACTCAGCAGCACCGCGCCGTGCAGCCCGTCGTCCCCGTCGATCAACTCCGCCCACTCGACATCGGTGATCAGCACGTCCGACACCCGCTCGATCCCGGCGGCGGACAGGTCGACCAGGCCGGTCTCCGGATCTATCTGCAGCGGAATGGTGTTGACCGCCGCGTCCCGGTATGGGCCGCCACCGCGCAGGACCCGCGCGACCTCCCGCAGCACGTCGACGTGCTGCCGACTCCCGAAGGGAAGCTCGACCACGAAGTGCAGCGGCGCGGTGGGACCACGTTGGGAGAGGCCGGCTTCGACCAGCGCCGCGGCGAATGACGCACCGTCCCGCCACTGCCCGTCGGCGAACAACCACCCGTCGGACGCGCGGGCGTGGGCATAGACGTACACCGGAGGGATGTTCCCGTCCGTGGCGGGCATGCGGTCGTGGAGGAACCTCCACCTGGTGACGTCCAGACCGCTCTGATCGAACGGGAACATCATCGGTGGTCTCGAATCAGCCAGCACCACCGAGTCCTCGGAGGAGGCGGGCTCCTCACCCGGCTCCAACACCCGCACCTCGCCCGAGCGCGACACCTGCACCCGCCCGGCGAACGTCTCCACCCCACCCACATGACCCAACCGCCGCAGCTCATCCCGCAACACGCTCGAATCCGCCACACCACACATCAAGAAACGCACCGGAGCATCCGGAGCGAACAACCGCATCCCCACCAACAACCGCGCAAAAGCACGATCACCCAGATGCCTGAAAGCACCCGACGTCAACGGGACCCGCACGCCCTCCGGACCCCGATGCGCCAACACACTGAAAACATCAGCACCCGCGGCGCCCGACGCGAACGCCTCCACCACCACATCGGCCTCACCACCCGACAAGAAACCCGCACCCACCACACCCCCCGACCCGTCCCGCAACACCACACGCTCGACATCCCTCGGAGCCACACGAACACCAGCAGGAGCAGCGGCAGCGGCAGCGGAGAAGAAGGTGCTGGGATCGGCCTCGAAGTCGAATTCGGCATCGGTGTCCGAGAAGTCCTCGTCGGCCGAGTCGACGGCTTCGTCCCCAGGACGCACCGCCCTCCGGTAGAACCCGTTCTCCAGGACGGATCGCCTGCCGGTGATGTTGTTGATGCCCACCACCTGGTCGGCGGCCCAGACCGTCACCGGGAAACCGTCCACCTCCTCGAACGCCCCCGCCAGGTAGGACGCCAATGGGTGCCCACCGCTCGCGGGGGTCTGGTTGATCAAGCAGACGGTGGCGACCTTCTGCTCACCGCGCGGGTGGGGCACCGAGCGGTAGACCGAGTTCCGCGTCAGCACATGCGCCGCTGCCTCCGACGACAGCTCCAACTCGTCGCCCAGTCCGTGCGGGCGACGGGTGCGCAACCGGACGGCGACGCTGTCCGGTTGACCGTGCACGGCGATGTACCACGGCGGCACCTGGCCCTTCAGCCACTTCATGGGCAGCTTCTCGTAGCCGCGCACTACGACGCCGTCGACATCCCTCTGCCCGACGACCTCCCTGATGTACCGCTTAAAGCCGAAGGATGCCTCATACCTGCGCATGGCCTGCATCCCCAGCACATCCTTCAAGGACGCCGGGTGGAAATGTCCGTTGAGACGTCCCGTGCCCGCTTCGAACATCGGGTAGGTCACGATGTGATCCGGACTCAGCTTGATCTTTTCCGCGGTCCGGAAACCGTCACCCTCCACGGCGATCCGCCCGTTGTTGAGCAGCACCAGACGCCCCGCCGGCCAGTGCACCCGCCGCGAGTAACCACCGGCCAGCATCCCCCTGCCGAAGCCCACCGGCTCGACCGACGCATCGCCCAACGAGGCGAACACGAAATCCATATCCGGGCGGGTGCCCGCAGGCTCCCTGAACGGGAGGCTGTCAGCCAGCGCACCGGTCACCCCGTCCACGGACAGGACCAGACCAGTTCCATCCGAACGCATCGCCAAGTAGTGCTCGCCCCGCCGCGTGGCCAGGACCAACAGCGGCGGTCGACCCGTCGACCACGGCGCATCCTCGAACCGACCGGTGGACGTGTTCCAGAACTGCCTGATCATCGGAACCGTGACGTTGCTCGCCCACCGCCGCGCCTTCTCCACCTCGGCGTCGCCACCGGCGGACCGCACCACCACCGCGACCACGTGGCCCGTGGAGTTCTTCAACGGCTCCAGCACGACATCGCCGTCCCGCAGGCCCGACACCAGCGTGAACACCGGACGACCCTGCTCATCCCGCGTCATCGCGTAGACATCCCGGAAGTCCTTCGCCGCGTGCAACGCCGAAGCGAAGTCGAACCCGAAACCACCGAAACCCACCCGCGTGCCGGCGTCCTCACCCACCAGCACCACCGGACGACCCGGCTCCGCCACCCACACCTGCCGGAAGTCCTCCTCCTCGGCAAGCACGGAGAAGACCTCCTTCCCACCCAGTTCGATCTGCCCGCCGTCGACCGTGGGCGCGACGGCATACCCCTCCGCCGAGCGCACCGCCACCACCAGCGGCGACACCTCGCCCCACGGCCGGTCACCGGACGCGCCCTGCGCGACACCCCGGACCACACCGACCAGCTCGACCCCCAGGTGCGCGTCGTCCGCCAGCGCGAACACGGCCCCGTCCCGCCGCACCGACACCGCGTTCCGCATCGACGCCGGCCCGGAGGTGAACCGACCACCCCGGGGCAGGGTGATGGCCGGGTCCTGTGCGACGACTTCACCGCCGTGCACCGCTTGGCGGGAAACCAGAGGTCCGGAGTACTCGTGGTACGCCCGGACGCCGATCTCCTTCACCAGCAGGTCGAGCAGTTCCCGGTTGAGCGCGCTGTTCGGCGTGGCGGTGAGAGTGATCAACGCCAGCGGCCGACGCACCTCCGGGTCGGTCAACGCCCGCCGGAACGCCGGCGACACCAGCAACCGCGCCATCTCACGGACCGAGAGCAGGAGGGTCGAACCGTCCTTCGACTGGACCACGTACTGCGAACCGGCGCTCTCCAGTCGCAGGACGAACGGCCGGGCCCGGCCGGCTCCGATGGACGAGGCCCACGGCAGGAAGTCGGCAAAGGGATTCCGGTAGACGTCCGCCAGGTTCGGCGAGATCCGGGCCAGGCGCATGTTGTAGTCGTCGAGGAACCGCGCGCCCTTCCTCAAGCCGAGGTAGTTCGAGGCGTCGCCCAACATGGCTGCGCCGTGCAGCCGGTCGTCCCCGTCGATCAACTCCGCCCACTCGACATCGGTGATCAGCAGCTCCGACACCCGCTCGAACCCGGCCGCCACGACGTCGACCACCCCGGTCTGCGGATCGATCCGCAGCGGAGCGGTGTTGACGAACACCTCCCGATAAGGGCCATTACCGCGCAACGACCGCGCGACCTCTCGCGCCACGTCGACGTGCCACCGGCTCTCGGTGGTGAGTTCGATCATGAGGTGCAGCGGTATGCGCGGGTCGTATTGAGAGAAGCCGGCGGCTTCCAGCGCCGCGGCGAACGACGCACCATCGCCCCACTGCTCGTTCGCGAACAACCGACCGTTGAAGGTGTGGGCGTAGACGTGGACCGGCTGGGGGTTCTGGGGAGTGGCGGGCACATGGCTGTGGAGGAACTCCCACCCGACGCTGTCCGGACCGCCTGGGGTGAAGGGGAACGCGAGCGCCGGCCCTGAGGTCGCCAGCACCACCGAGTCCTGCGGGGGACCTGGTTGTTCACCCGGCTCCAACACCCGGACCTCGCCCGAACGGGACACCTGCACCCGACCCGCGAACGTCTCCACCCCACCCACATGACCCAACCGCCGCAGCTCATCCCGCAACACGCTCGAATCCGCCACACCACACATCAAGAAACGCACCGGAGCATCCGGCGCGAACAACCGCATCCCCACCAACAACCGCACAAAAGCACGATCACCCAGACCGACAGACCCACCCGACCTCAACGGAACCCGCACACCATCCGGACCCCGATGCGCCACCACACTGAACACACCCGCGTCCGAACCACCCGCACCCGACGCGAACGCCTCCACCACCACCCCGGCCTCACCACCCGACAAGAAACCCGCACCCACCACACCCCCCAACCCATCCCGCAACACCACACGCTCAACAGCCCTCGGAGAGACGGCAGCAGGAGCGGGAGCAGCGGCAGCACCGAAGGAGTGGACGTGGACAGAGCCCCGGCCGTCGGTCTCGACTTCGGAGTCGGTGTCCGAGACGTCCTCGTCGGACGAGTCGACCACCTGCCCACCGGGAGGCACCGCCCTGCGGAAGGAGCCGCCATCCCTGACGAGCCACCTCCCGGTGATCTGCTGGGTTTCCACCACCCCATCGGCGGCCCTGACCGTCACCGGGAAGCCGTCCGCCTGCTCGAACGCCTCCACCAGGTAGGACGCCAACGGGTACCCGCCTCCCGCCGGGACCTGGTTGATCAAGCAGACGATAGCCACCTTCTCCTCGCCGCGAGGGTGGGGCGCCGAGCGGTAGATCTCGTTCAGCGTCAGGACCTGCCCTGCGGCCTGCGGTGACAGAGCCAGCAGGTCACCGAATTGGTGGGGGCGGCCGGTGCGCAACCGGACGGCCACCTTGTCCGGTTGACCGTGCATGGCGATGTACCACGGCGGCACCTGGCTCTTCGACCCCGGAATGGGGAGTTTCTCTTGGCGGTGCTCCGCGGTGCCGTCGGCGGCCTGAGTGGTGATCTTCCTGATGTAGTGCTTGAGGTTGAGCGCCTTCCCGCGCCGGCCGCCGTCCGGCATCCAGAGCACATCGCCCGGCTTCGAGGGGTAGACCTGCCCCTCGATCTCTCCCGTGCCGGCTCTGAACATCGGATAGGTGACGAAGTCGTCGATACCCGGCTTGACCCGCTCGACCGTCGCGAAGCCGCTACCCCGCACGGCGATCTGCCCCTGATCGCGGAGCACCAGTTCTCCGACCGGCCAGTGCACCAACCGCGAGTAACCACCCGCCAGCATCCCCGTGCCGAACCCCACCGGCTCGACCGACTCACCACCCAACGAGGCGAACACGAAATCCACATCCGGGCGAGTGCCCGCGGCGTCTCTCAGCAGTGCGCTGTCGCGCAGGACACCGGTCAACTCGTCGATGGACAGGATCGCGTTCGCCCCGTCCGAACGCGTCGCCAGGTACCGCTCCCCCCGCCGCGTGGACAGGACCAGCAACGGTTGCCGGTCCGCCGGCCACGGCGAGTCCTCGAACCGCTGGGCCGTCGAGTTCCAGAACCGCTTCATCGTCCGGGGAGTGGCGCCATGTGCCCACCGCCGCGCGTCCTCGACCTCGGCGTCGTCGCCGGCGGACCGCACCACCACCGCGACCACGTCGCCCGCGGAGTTCCTCAACGGCTCCAGCGCGACATCCCCGTCCCGCAGACCCGACACCAGCGTGAACACCGGACGACCCTGCTCGTCCCGCGTCATCGCATAGACGTCACGGAAATCCCCCACCCCGTGCAACGCCGAGGCGAAGTCGAACCCGAACCCACCGAAATTCACCCGCTTGCCGGCATCCTCACCCACCAACACCACCGGACGACCGGACGGCACCTTCAGCGAAAGGCGGAAATTCGCATCAGCCGAGAGGCCGTGGAAGGCGTCCTGCCCTTCGAGTTCGACGTGCCCGCTGTCGGTCGTGGGCGCGACGGCGTACCCCTCCGTCGAGCGGACCGCCACGACCAGGGGGAGCTGCGCACCCCAGGGCGCATCACCGAACTCACCCCGCGCGACGTCCTGGGTCACGTCGACCAAGTCCGGCCCGACGTGCGCGGCGTCCGTCAACGCGAACACACCCACCTGGTGCTGGACCACCAGGTTCTGCCGGATCAGCAGCGGTCTGGCGGTGAACCAGTTGCTCCGGGGCACGACGAAGACGGACTCGGCTCCGAGAAGTCGGGTCTTCCCCTGCCACTCGTAGTAGGCCATCCGCCCGGAGTACTCGTAGTACGGCCGCACTCCGAGGTTCTTCGCCAGGTCGTCGAGGAGTTGCCGGTTGAGGTCGTTGTTCGGCTCGGCCGCACGCGTGATCAGCACCAGTGGTCGGCGCACAGACGGATCCGCCAGCGCCCGTCGGAAGGCGGGTGACGTCAACAACGACGCCATCTCCTTGACCGAGAGCCGGAAAGCCCGTCCGTCCAGCAACTGGATCACGTAGGACTGCCCTTGAGCTTCCAGGTACACGACGAACGGCCGGGCCCGGCCGGCTCCGATGGACGAGGCCCACGGCAGCGGGCTGAAGGTCGCGTCCGTGTAGGGGTCCGCCACGTCCGCCACTACCCGGGCCACCCGCATGGTGTGGTCGTCGGCGAATCGCGCGCCATTCTTCAAGCCCGGATAGCGCGCGGTGTCGATCAGCAGCGCCGCACCGTGCGGGCGACCGATCCCGTCGGCCAACTCCTCCCAGTGGACGTCGGTGATGAGCACCTCCGACACCCGCTCGAACCGGGCGGCGGTGAAGTCGACCAACCCGGTCTGCGGATCGATCCGCAGCGGACCGGTGTTGACGGTCACCTCCCGGTACGGGCCGTCACCGCGCAGCAGCCGCGCGACCTCCCGCGCCGTGGCCAGGTGCTGCCGGCTCGCGGCCGGGATTTCGACCACGATGCGCAGCGGCGCGCGGGGATCGTACTGGGCGAGGCCGCCGGCCAAGAGCGCCGCGGCGAACGACGCACCGTCCAGCCACTGCCCGTACGCCAGGAACATGCCGTCGCGGAAGTGCACGTAGGTGTGGACCGGCGGGATGCTCCCGGCCACGGTGGGCATGCGGTCGTGGAGGAACCTCCACTTGGTCATGTCCGGACTGTCCGGAGCAAAGGGGAACGCGATCGCCGGCCCCGGGGCCGCCAGCACCACCGAGTCCTCCGGAGAGGCCGGCTCCTCGTCAGGCGCCAATACCCGGACCTCGCCCGAGCGCGACACCTGCACCCGACCCGCGAACGTCTCCACCCCGCCCACGTGGCCCAACCGCCGCAGCTCATCCCGCAACGCGCTCGAATCCGCCACACCGCACATCAAGAAGCGCACCGGAGCATCCGGAGCGAACAACCGCATCCCCACCAACAACCGCGCAAAAGCACGATCATCCAGGTTCTCGAAACCACCGGACTTCAGCGGGACCCGCACACCACCCGGACCCCGGTGCGCCACCACGCTGAAACCGCTCGCCGCACCCGCACCCGCAGCAAAGCCCTCCACCACCACACCGGCCTCACCACCCGACAGGAAGCCCGCACCCACCACACCCCCCGACCCATCCCGCAACACCACGCGCTCCACCGCCTCCGGGGAGACGGCAGCAGGAGCAACAGCGCCGAAGACCTCGATGCCGGAGTGGACGTCAGCACCGGCGTGGGCCTCGGCCTCGGAGTCGAAGTCGGAGTCGGTGTCCGAGACGTCCTCGTCGGACGAGTCGACCACCTGCCCGCCGGGAGGCACCGCCCTGCGGAAGGAGCCACCACCCCTGACTGACCACCTCCCGGTGATGCGACTGGTTTCCAGCACTTCGTCGGCGGCCCTGATCGTCACCGGGAAGCCGTCCGCCTGCTCGAACGCCTCCACCAGGTAGGACGCCAACGGGTACCCGCCCCCTGCGGGGGTCTGGTTGATCGAGCAGGCGAGGGCCACCTTCTCCTCACGGCGAGGGTGGGGCGCCGAGCGGTAGATCTCGTTCAGCGTCAGGACCTGCCCTGCGTCCCCCGGTGACAGCATCAGCAGGTCACCGAATTGGTGGGGGCGGCCGGTGCGCAACCGGACGGCCACCTTGTCCGGTTGACCGTGCATGGCGATGTACCACGGCGGCACCTGGCTCTTCGACCCCGGAATGGGGAGTTTCTCTTCGCGGTACTCCGCGGTGCCGTCGGCGGCCTGAGTGGTGACCTTCCTGATGTAGTGCTTGAGGTTGAGCGCCTTCCCCCGCTGACCGCCACCCGGCATCCAGAGCACATCACCCGGCTTCGACGGGTAGACCTGCCCCTCGATCTCCCCTGTGCCGGCTCTGAACATCGGATAGGTGACGAAGTCGTCGATACCCGGCTTGACCCGCTCGACCGTCCGGAAGCCGTCGCCCTCGACGGCGATGTGCCCGTCGTCGCGGAGCTCCAGGCGCCCGGCCGGCCAGTGCACCCGCCGCGAGTAACCGCCGGCCAGCATCCCCGTGCCGAAGCCCACCGGCTCGACCGACTCACCACCCAACGAGGCGAACACGAAATCCACATCCGAGCGGGTGCCCGCGGCGTTCCTCAGCAGCTCGCTGTCGCGCAGGACACCGGTCAACCCGTCCATGGACAAGGCCGCGTCCTCGTCATCCGAACGCGCCGCCAGGTACCGCTCCCCCTGCCGGGTGACCAGGACCGTCAACGGCGGCCGGCCCGCCGACCACGGCGAATCCTCGAACCGACCGGTGGACGTGTTCCAGAACTGCTTCATCTTCTCGGGAGTGACGTCACGCGCCCACTCCCGCGCCTTCTCGACCTCGGTCTCGTCGCCCGCGGACCGCACCACCACCGCAACCGTCTGCCCCTGGGAGTTCTCCAGCGGCTCCAGCGCGACATCACCGTCCCGCAGACCCGACACCAACGTGAACACCGGACGGCCCTGCTCGTCCCGCGTCATGGCATAGACGTCGCGGAAGTCCTTCGCCGCGTGCAACGCCGAGGCGAAGTCGAACCCGAACCCACCGGGATTCACCCGAGTGCCCGCGTCCTCACCCACCAACACCACCGGGCGAACGGAGGGCGCCTTCAACGAGAAGTCGAAGTCCTCGTCAGCCGAGAGGACGTGGAAGGCGTCCTGTCCTTCGAGTTCGACGTGCCCGCCGTCGACCGTGGGCGCGACGGCGTACCCATCCCTCGAGTGAACCGCCACGACCAGCGGGAACTGTTCACCCCAGGGCGCATCACCGAACTCACGCCGCGCGACGCCCTGGGCGATGTCGGCCACGTCCGGCTCGAGATCCGCGGCGTCCGTCAGCGTGAACACACCCGCCTGCCACTGAACCGACACGTTGTGCCGGATCAGCGGGGGTCCGGCGATGAACCAGCTACCCCGGGGCACGACGAAGTTGGACTCCGATCCGAGGAACCGGCCCTTTTCCGTCCACTCGTAGTAGCTCATCGGCCCGGAGTACCCGTAGTACGGCCGGGCGCCGAGGTAGCTTGCCAGGAGGTCGAACAGTTCCCGGTTGAGCTTGTCGTCCGTCAGGAGCATCCGCGTGACCAGGACCACTGGTCGGCGCACCCCCGGGTCGGCCAACGCCCGCCGGAACGCCGGCGACGCCAACAACCGCGCCATCTCACGAGCCGAGAGCCGGTAGGTCCGACCGTCGTGCAGCCGGATCACGTAAGACCGCTCCTGGCCTTCCAGGTGGATGACGAACGGCCGGGCTCGACCGGCTTCGATGGACGAGGCCCACGGCAGCGGCTTGAAGGTCGAGTCCACGAAGGACTTCCCCGTGTCCGACGGCACTCGGGCCAAGCGCATGCTGTGGTCGTCGACGAACCGCGCGCCCTTCCTCAAGCCGCGGTAGCGCGAGGTGTCGCCCACCAGCGCCGCGCCGTGCGGGCGACCGATCCCGTCGGCCAACTCCTCCCAGTGGACGTCGGTGATCAGCACCTCCGAGACCCGCTCGAACCCGGCCGAAGGGAAGTTCAACGAATTGGTGATCGGGTTGATCCGGAGCGGACCGGTGTTGACGGTGACCTCGCGGTAGGGGCCGTCACCGCGCAGCAGCCGCGCGACCTCCCGTGCCGTGGCCAGGTGCTGCCGGCTCGCGGCAGGGAGTTCGACCATGATGCGCAGCGGCGCGCGGGGGTCGTACTGGGAGAGGCCGGCGTCGACCAACGCCGTGGCGAACGACGCGGCGTCCCGCCACTGCCCGTCCGCCAGGAACAGGCCGTCGCGGACGTGCGAGTAGGCGTGGACCGCCGGGATGCCTTCATCCGTGTCGGGCATGCGGTCGCGGAAAGACTTCCACCTGGTCATTTCCGGACCATCCGGGAAGAAGGGGAACGCGATCATCGGTCCGGGATCGGCCAGCACCACCGAGTCCTGCGAGGAGCCTGGTCGCTCACCCGGCTCCAACACCCGGACCTCGCCCGAGCGCGACACCTGCACCCGCCCGGCGAACGTCTTCACCTCACCCAGGTGGCCCGACCGCCGCAGCTCATCCCGCAACGCGCTCGAATCCGCCACACCACACATCAAGAAGCGCACCGGAGCATCCGGAGCGAACAACCGCATCCCCACCAACAACCGCACAAAAGCACGATCACCCAAATACTCGAAACCGCCCGACTTCAACGGAACCCGCACGCCCTCCGGACCCCGGTGCGCCACCACGCTGAACCCGCCCGCCACACCCGCAGCACCTGACGTGAACCCCTCCACCACCACATCGGCCTCACCACCGGACAGGAAGCCCGCACCCACCACACCCCCCAACCCATCCCGCAACACCACGCGCTCCACCGCCTCCGGGGAGACGACAGCAGTCGGCACCGGATCACCGCCGCCGAGGGAGATTCCGATTCCGGAGTGGATGTCGACACCGGACTCGGAGTCGGTGTCCGAGAAGTCCTCGTCGGACGAGTCGACGGCCTCCTCCCCGGGACGCACCGCCCTCCGGTAGAACCCGCCGTCCTTGACCGAGCGCCTGCCCGTGAGGGGTTCGACTTCCACCTTCTGGTCCGCTGCCCAGACCGTCGCAGGGAAGCCGTCCACCTCCTCGAACGCCTCCACCAAGTAGGAGGCCAACGGGTGACCACCCTGGTCCGGAACCCGGTTGATCGAGCAGGCGGAAGCGACCTTCTGCTCACCCTGCGGGTGGGGCACCGAGCGGTAGATCTCATTCCTCGTCAGCACCCGCGCCGCGACCTCCGACGACAGCACCACCCTGTCACCGAACCGGAAGGGGTGGCCGGTGCGCAGCCGGGCGTCCACGCTGTCCGGCTCGCCGTGCACGACGACGTGCCACGTCTGCGCGGAGCGCTTCGTCCACTTCATGGGCAGCTTCTCGTCGCGGCGCTCCGTGCTCCCGTCGGCCGCCCGGACGGTGACCTCCCTGATGTAGCGCCGGAAACCGGAGTTCTCCGACCATTGGTCGATGCTCGGCATGTACAGGAAGTCGAGCGCCTTGCTCGGGTAGATCTGCCCCTTCGTGCGTCCCGTGGCGGCCTCCCGGATCGGGTAGGTCACGAAGTCGTCGACACCCGGCTCGACCCGTTCGACCGTCCGGAAACCATCACCCTCCACGGCGATACGCCCGTCGTCCCGGAGCTCCAGGCGCCCGGCCGGCCAGTGCACCCGCCGTGAGTAACCACCGGCCAGCATTCCCGCACCGAAGCCCACCGGCTCGATCGACTCACCACCCAGCGCGGCGAACACGAAATCCACATCCGGGAAGAGGCCCGCGGCGTTCCTCAGCAGCTCGCTGCCGTGCAGGGCACCGGTCAACCCGTTCACGGGCAGGACCGCGTCCACCCCGTCCGAACGCGTCGCCAGGTACTGCTCCTCCTGCCGCGTGGCCAGCACCAGCAACGGCCGCCGACCCGTCGACCACGGCGCATCCTCGAACCGACCGGTGGACGTGTTCCAGAACTGCCTGATCGTCCCAGCAGTGGCGTTGTGCGCCCACTGCCGCGCGTCCTCGACCTCGGCGTCGTCGCCGGCGGACCGCACCACCACCGCGACCACGTCGCCCGCGGAGTTCCTCAACGGCTCCAGCGCGACATCACCGTCCCGCAGACCCGACACCAACGCGAACACCGGACGACCCTGCTCGTCCCGCGTCATCGCGTAGACATCCCGGAAGTCGTACGAGGCGTGCGACATCGAGGCGAAGTCGAACCCGAAACCACCGACACCCACCCGAGTCCCGGCGTCCTCACCCACCAGCACCACCGGACGACCAGGCGCCGCCACCCACTCCTGGCGGAAGTCCTCCTCCTGGGAAAGCGCGGCGAGGACCTCGTGCCCAGCCAGTTCGAGGTGCCCGCCGTCAACCGTGGGCACGACGGCGTACCCACCGTTGACGATGGGCACGGCGGCAGGGTCGCCGTCGTTCCGCTGCCCGGAGAGCACGGCCACCACCAGAGGCGACGCCTCACCCCACGGCTGGTCACCGAACGCACCCCGCGCGACGTCCCGCGCGACACCGACCAGGTCCGGCCCGAGGTCCGCGTCCTCCGCCAGCGCGAACACACCCCCGTCCCTCCGGGTCGACACGTCGTACTGCGTCAACGCCGGCGCGGAGGTGAACCAGCAGTCCTGGGACAGGACCAGCTCGGGGGGCGCCGCGACGACTTCACCGCTGTTGTTCGCCAACGTGAAGAAGCCCACGGGGCCGGAGTACTCGTGGTGCGGCCGGACGCCGATCTGCTCCATCACCAGGTCGAGCAACTCCTGGTTGAGCGCGCTGTTCGGCACGTCCGTGTCGGTGATCAGCACCAGCGGTCGACGGACGTGCGGGTCGGTCAACGCCCGCCGGAACGCCGGCGACACCAACAAGCGCGCCATCTCAGAGACCGAGACGTCGTGGAGCCGACCGTCGACCAACTGGACCACGTAGTACGGCCCCTGGCTCGCCAGGTACACCATGAACGGCCGAACCCGGTTGTCCCCCACGGACATCGTCCAGGGCAGCAGGCTGTAGCGCACATCGTGGTACGGCCTGGTCACGTTGGCGGCCAGCCTGGCTACGCGCAGGTTGTAGTCGTCGACGAACCGCACACCCTTGACCAGGCCCTGGTAGTACGAAGGGTTGTCCAACACGGCGGCGCCGTGCAGGCGGCCGTTCCCGTCGATCAGCTCCTGCCAGCCGACGTCGGTGATCAGCACCTCCGACACCCGCTCGAACCCGGCCGAGGCGGAGTCGACCAACCCGGTGTGCGGATCGATCTGCAACGGAGCGGTGTTCACGAACACGTCCCGATAGGGGCCGTCACCGCGCAGCAGCCGCGCGACCTCCTGCACCACGTCGACGTGCCGCGGGTCCGCGGAGTAGACCTCGACCATGAAGATCAGCTGCGCGCGGGGGTCGTGTTGGGAAACACCGGCCTCGACGAGCGCATCGGCGAACGACGCGGCGTCCCGCCACTGGCCGTTCGCGAACAACCGACCGTCGAGGTGGTGGACGTGGGCGAAGACGTGGATCGGTGGAGGGCCTTGGTCCGAGGTGGGCACTCGATCGTAGAGGTCCTTCCACCTGGCGACGTCCTGGCCGTTCGGCGCAGCAGGGAACGCGATCACCGGTCCGGGGTCGGCCAGCACCACCGAGTCCTGCGAAGAGGCGGGTTGTTCACCCGGCTCCAACACCCGGACCTCGCCCGAGCGCGACACCTGCACCCGCCCGGCGAACGTCTCCACCCCACCCACATGACCCAAACGCCGCAACTCGTCCCGCAACACGCTCGAATCCGCCACACCACACATCAAGAACCGCACCGGAGCATCCGGAGCGAACAACCGCATCCCCACCAACAACCGCACAAAAGCACGATCACCCAGATGCCTGAAACCACCCGACCTCAACGGAACTCGCACACCACCCGGACCCCGATGCGCCACCACGTCGAACCCACCTGCCGTGCCCGCACCCCGAGCGAACGCTTCTACCACTACCTGAGCCTCACCACCCGACAGGAAGCCCGCACCCACCACACCTCCCAGCCCGTCCCGCAACACCACGCGCTCCACCTGCTCCGGCAACACAGCAGGAGGGGCAGGAGCGTTGAAAGAGGTGTTGACACCGGGGTGGGCGTCGACACCGGACTCGGAGTCGGTGTCCGAGAAGTCCTCGTCGGACGAGTCGACGGCCTCCTCCCCGGGACGCACCGCCCTCCGGTAGAACCCGTTCTCCAGGACGTATCGCCTGCCGGTGAGGTTCTGGACTTCCACCTCCTGGTCCGCTGCCCAGACCGTCGCCGGGAAGCCGTCCACCTCCTCGAACGCCTCCACCAGGTAGGAGGCCAACGGGTGACCGCCCTGGTCCGGAACCCGGTTGATCGAGCAGGCGGTGGTGACCTTCTGCTCACCCTGCGGGTGGGGCACCGAGCGGTAGATCTCGTTCCTCGTCAGCGCCCGTGCCGCGGCTTGCGGCGACAGTGTCATCTGGTCGCCGAACCGGAAGGGGTGGCCGGTGCGCAGCCGGACGTCCACGCCGTCCGGCTCGCCGTGCACCACGACGTACCACGTGTCCGCCGGGCGCTTCGTCCACTTCATGGGCAGCTTCTCGCTGCGGTACTCCACACCGCCGTCGGCCGCCTGGACGACGACCTTCCTGATGTAACGCCGGAAACCGGCGTCCTCCGACCGTCGGTCGAGACTCGGCATGGACACGAGATCGTCCGGCGAGCTCGGGTAGACCTGTCCCTTCGTGCGCCCCGTGACGGCCTCCCGGATCGGGTAGGTCACGAAGTCGTCGACACCCGGTTCTACCGCTTCGACAGTCCGGAAACCGTTGCCCTCGAAGGTGATGCCCCCGTCGTCCCGGAGCGCCAGGCGACCATCCGGCCAGTGCACCCGCCGCGCGTAACCACCGGCCAGCATCCCCGCGCCGAAACCCACCGGCTCGACCGACTCACCACCCAACGAGGCGAACACGAAATCCACATCCGGGATGTAGCCCGCTGCCTTCCTGAACAGCTCACTGCGGTTCAGGGCGCTGGTCAACCCGGCCATCGACAGGACCGCGTCCGCCCCGTCCGAACGCGTCGCCAGGTACCGCTCCCCCCGCCGCGTGGACAGGACCAACAACGGCTGCGGACGCTCCGTCCACAGCGAATCCTCGAACCAAGGTGAATTCTCGAACCGGCTGGTGGTCGCGTTCCAGAACCGCTCCACCTTTGCCGGAGCGGCGTTGTACGCCCACTGCTGCGCGTCCTCGAACTCGGCCTCGTCACCGGCGGACCGCACCACCACCGCGACCACGTCGCCCGCGAAGTTCTCCAGTGGCTCCAACTCGATATCGCCGTCCCGCAGACCCGACACCAAGGTGAACACCGGACGACCCTGCTCATCCCGCGTCATCGCGTAGACATCGCGGAAATCCCCCACCTTGTGCAACGCCGAGGCGAAGTCGAACCCGAAACCACCGACGCCCACCCGCGAACCGACGTCCTCGCCCACCAGCACCACCGGACGGTCGGACGCCGGCTCCAACGACTGTTGGAAACCGTCCTCCTCGAAAAGCGCGTAGAAGACCTCCTCCCCTCCCAGTTCGATGTGCCCGCCATCAACCGTGGGCACGACGGCGTGCCCCTCCGCCGAGCTCACCGCCACGACCAGCGGCGACGCATCACCCCACGGCCGGTCGCCGAACGCACCCAGCGCGACGTCCCGCGCGACACCAACCAGCTCGGGCCCCAGGCGCGCGGCGTCCACCAGCGCGAACACACCCTCATGCCGTTGAACCGACACGACGTCCTGCGTCAACACCGGCCCGGAGGTGAACCAGTTGTCCTGGGACAGGATCAGCTCAGCGGGCGCCGCGACGACTTCACCGTTCTCCGCCACCGCGTAGAAGCCCACGGGGCCGGAGTACTCGAAGTGGGGACGGACGCCGATCTCCTCCATCAGAAGGTCGAGCAACTCCCGGTTGAGCGCGCTGCTCGGCACGTCCGCATCGGTGATCAGCACCAGCGGCCGACGCACCCGGGGGTCGGTCAGCGCCCGCCGGAACGCCGGCGACACCAACAACCGCACCATCTCACGAGCTGTGAGGTCGTGGAGCTGACCGTCGATCGACCGGATCACGTAGTGCGAATCCCGGCTCATGAGGTACATCACGAACGGCCGGGCCCGGTTTTCCCCGACGGACATCGTCCAGGGCAGCAGTTTGAAGCGCGCATCGCCATAGGGGTGAGTGGTGTCGGCCACCAACCGCGCGATGCGCAGGTTGTAGTCGTCGACGAACCGCACACCCTTGACCAGGCCCGGGTAGTACGAAGGGCTGTCCAACACGGCGGCGCCGTGCAGGCGGCCGTCCCCGTCGATCAACTCCTGCCAGTCGACGTCGGTGATCCGCAGCTCCGACACCCGCTCGAAACCGGAGGCCGCGAGGTCGACCACCCCGGCCTGCGGATCGATCCACAGGCCGGCGGTGTTGACGATCACGTTCCGGTAGGGGCCGTCACCGCGCAGCAGCCGCGCGACCTCCCGCACCACGTCGACGTGCCGCTGGTTGTCGGAGTAGACCTCGATCATGAAGATCAGTTGCTCGCGGGGGTCGTGCTGGGAGATACCGGCGTCGACCAGCGCCGCAGCGAACGATGCGGCGTCCCGCCAATCGCCGTCCGCGAACAACCACCCGTCGGACGCGCGGGCGTGGGCGTACACCTTCGGAGAAGTCATGGTGATGGGGGGCATGCAGTTGTCGATGAACTGCCACCTGGCGACTTCCTGACCGCTCTGATCGAGCGGGAACATCAGCGCAGGTACAGGACCAGCCAGCACCACCGAGTCCTGCGGGGAGTCTGGTTGCTCGTCCGGTTCGAGCACGCGGACCTCGCCCGAGCGGGACACCTGCACCCGACCCGCGAACGTCTCCACCCCACCCACATGACCCAAACGCCGCAACTCGTCCCGCAACACCGACGAATCCGTGACACCACACATCAAGAAACGCACCGGAGCATCCGGAGCGAACAACCGCATCCCCACCAACAACCGCACAAAAGCACGATCACCCAGACCGACAGACCCACCCGACCTCAACGGAACCCGCACACCACCCGGACCCCGATGCGCCACCACACTGAAAACACCCCCATCCGCAGCACCCGACGCGAACGCCTCCACCACCACTCCGGCCTCACCACCGGCCAGGAAGCCCGCACCCACCTCACTCCCCGACCCATCCCGCAACACCACACGCTCGACATCACCGGGGGACACGCGACCACCAGGACCGCCGGACTCGGAACCGGTGTCCGAGAAGTCCTCGTCAGAGGATTCGACGGCCGTTTCCCCCGGACGTACCGCTCTGCGGTAGAACCCGTTGTCCTCGACGCTCCGCCTGCCTGTGAGACGGTTGGTGGTCACGTCCTGGTCGGCGGCCCACACCGTCACCGGGAAGCCGTCCACCTCCTCGAACGCCCCCACCAGGTAGGACGCCAACGGGTGACCACCCCCGTCCGGAACCCGGTTGATCGAGCAGACGGTGGCGACCTTCTCCTCACCGCGCGGGTGGGGCACCGAGCGGTAGATCCGGTTGCGCGTCAGCACCCGCGCCGCATCTTCCGGTGACAACTCCACCTCGTCGCCGAACGCGAGAGGACGGCCGGTGCGCAAGCGGACGGTGACCTTGTCCGGCTCACCGTGCATGTCGACGTACCACGGCGGCGCCAGGCGCTTCGTCCACTTCATGGGCAGCTTCTCGGCGTGGCGCTCCACGCTGCCATCGGCGGCCAGCGTGACGACCTGCCTGAGGTAGTGCCTGAACCCGGAGGCCGACTCCCGCCGACGACTGGACTGCATGATCCAGAGGTCGGATCGCCTCTGGGGGTACATCTGTCCCTCGGTCCGCCCCGTGCCGGCTTCGACCAGCGGGTAGGTCACGAAGTCGTCGACACCCGGCTCGACCCGTTCCACCGTCCGGAAGCCGTTGCCGTGCACGGTGATCCGCCCGTCGTCGTGGAGTACCAGGCGACCGTCCGGCCAGTGCACCGGCCGCGCGTAGCCACCGTCCAGCATCCGCGACGCGAAGTTCCAGGGCCGGATCGACTGGTCGCCGAGCGTGGCGAACACGAACTCCCGGTTCGGCGAGCTCCCCGCGGCGTCCCTCAGCAGTGCGCTGTCGCGCAGGACACCGGTCAACCTGACCATGGACAGGACGAGGTCCTCCCCGTCCGAGCGCGTCGCCAGGTACCGGCCGGCCTCCCTGGCGGCCAGGATCAGCAGCGGCTGCTCGCCGGCCGGCCACGGCGTGTCCTCGAACCGCTGGGTCGTCGAGTTCCGGAACCGCCTCATCTTCTGGGGCGTGGTGGAGCGGGCCCACTCCCGAGCGCGTTCGACCTCGGCCTCGTCACCTACGGAACGCACCACCACCGCGACCACCCGGCCCGTGGGGTCCTCCAGCGGCTCTAGCGCGAGGTCTTCGTCCCGCAAGCGCGAGACCAGCGTGAACACCGGATCGCCGTTCTCGTCCCGGGTCATGGCGTAGACGTCGCGGAAGTCGTGCGAGGCGTGCAGCGCCGAGGCGAAGTCGAAGCCGAAACCACCGAAACCCACCCGCGTGCCGGCGTCCTCACCCACCAGCACCAACGGCTGATCGGGCGCCGTTTCCAGCAGCGAGTGGAAGTCGTCGTTCTGGAACAGGACCCGCAAGGCGTGCCCCGCCTCCACCTCGACGCGCCCGCCGTCGGCAGTGGGCGCGACGGCGTACCCCGCCGACGAGCGAACCGCCACGACCAGCGGGAGCCGAGCACCCCACTGCTGGTCACCGAACTCACCCCGCGCGACACCTCGCGCGATACCGACCAGGTCCGGCCCGAGGTCCGCGTCCTCCGCCAGGGCGAACACAGCCCCGTCCCACCGGACCGGCACACCGTGCCGGAGCGACTTCCACCCATTGGTGAACCGGACGTCCCGGGACAGGGACACCTCGGGGCGGGTCCTGATGGCACCGTTGGCCGTCAAGCTGTCGGCGCGCACCGGTCCGGAGTACTCGTAGTACGCCCGGATGCCGATCTCCTGCATCAGCAGGTCGAGCAGCTCCCGGTTGAGCGCGCCGTTCGGCGTGGCGGTGCGGGTGATCAACGCCAGCGGCCGGCGCACCCCCGGGTCGGTCAACGCCCGCTGGAACGCGGGTGACGCCAACAACCGCGCCACCTCTCGCGCCGAAAGCCGGAAGACCCGACCGTCGTGCAGCCGGATGTCGTAGGACCGCCCCCGGCTTTCCAGGTGCACCACGAACGGCCGAGCCCGGCCTGCCTCAAGGGTGGAGGCCCACGGCAGCAGCTCGAAACGCCCTTTCTCCCGGAGGTCGTCGGTGTCGGTCACGAATTCGACCAGGCGTTGGTTGTGGTCGTCGGCGAACCGCGCGCCCTCCACCAGAGCGGGGTAGTAAGAGGTCTCACCCATCAGCGCCGCACCGTGCGGCCGGCCATCCCCGTCGATCAACTCCGCCCACTCGACGTCGGTGATCAGCACCTCCGACACCCGCTCGAACCCGGCGGCGGACAGGTCGACCAGACCGGTCTCCGGGTCGATCCGCAGCGGGGCGGTGTTGACGAACACATCTCGATAAGGACCGTTGCCGCGCAACGACCGCGCGACCTCTCGCGCCACGTCGACGTGCTGTCGGCTCTCGACGGAAAGATCGACCAGGAGGTGCAGCGGCGTGCGGGGGTCGTGCTGGAAGAGGCCGGCGTCGACCAGCGCCGCGGCGAACGACGCGCCATCCTGCCACTCGCCATCCACGAACAGCTCGCCGTCGACGGCGTGAGCGTAGACGTGGACCGGCGGAAAATCCCCGTACACCGGCGGCATGCGCAGGTGGAGGAATTCCCACTCGACGCTGTCCGGGCCGCCTGGGGTGAAGGGGAACGCGATCGCCGGCCCGGGGTCGGCCAGCACCACCGAGTCCTCGGAGGAGGCGGGCTCCTCACCCGGCTCCAACACCCGCACCTCGCCCGAGCGCGACACCTGCACCCGCCCGGCGAACGTCTCCACCCCACCCACATGACCCAAACGCCGCAACTCGTCCCGCAACGCGCTCGAATCCGCCACACCACACATCAAGAAGCGCACCGGAGCATCCGGCGCGAACAACCGCATCCCCACCAACAACCGCGCAAAAGCACGATCACCCAAATACTCAAAGCCGCCCGACCTCAACGGGACCCGCACACCATCCGGACCCCGATGCGCCACCACACTGAACCCACCCGCATCCGCAGCACCCGACGCGAACGCCTCCACCACCACCCCGGCCTCACCACCCGACAGGAAACCCGCACCCACCACACCCCCCAACCCGTCCCGCAACACCACACGCTCGACATCCCCAGAGGGGGCGGTGGCGGGGGTGGGTTGCGCGGTTTCGGGGGCGCGGCGGGCGTTGTAGGCAGCGATCTCCCGGTCGACGGCGACCTTGGTCCGCCACCACACGCGCTCCTCGGCCTTGGCCGCGTCGCGGGCCTCCAGGAACTCGTCCCGGGCAGCGTCGATCCGCTCCTGCCGCGCGTGGTTCGCCTGGGTGGCTTCCGCGTGCTCGTCGTGCGACGCGATGCGGAGCAGGTCGGCCTCCGCGGCTCGTGCGGTGGCCTCCCCGAGCGCCCTCCTCGCGGCGTCGAACGCCCGCCAGGCCGCACGTGCGTCCCGCTCTGCGGTCATGAGGCCCATCCGGGCGTCGACCTCCGCCCGCCCGGCGTCCTCGACGTCCGGTCGCGCTTCGAGGGCGCCGAGTTCCGCGCGGGCCGCGGCGAGGTCGTGCCGCAGGCTCCCGGCCTCGCCGCGGCGCGCTTCGACCTCCACTTCCTGGTCGTGCAGCTCCTGCCGCAGCACGACGCGGGAGAGGTCCTCGTGGTGCTGCTCCAGCGCCTGCGCGGTCGCCGTCGCGTCCCGTTCGGCGTCGGCCAGCCGCTGGTCCGCGACCGCCAGCCGCGACACCAGGCCGTCCACCAGGTCCCGGGCGCGGGCGGTGTCCACTTCCCGCCGCTCGGCCGCGGCCCGCGCGTGGGCGACCAGCGCCTGCGCCCGCTCCAGGTCCGCCGTCGCGGCGGCGAGGCGTTGCCGGGCGGCGTCGAGGTCCGCCTCTGCCGAACGCACCTCGGCCACCCGGGCGGCGTGCTCGGCCACCGCGCGTTCCCGGGCGTCTTCGCGGGCCCCCAGGTCCGCGTCCGCGTCCCCCTTGGCCTTCTCCTCTTCCAGGAGCAGGTCCTGGAGCCGGTGCCGGGCCTCGTCCGCCACGACCTCGGCGGCGCGCCACGCGTCCGCCGCCTCCTTCACCGCGTCCTGCGCCAAGGCGAGTTCCCCGTCGACCTTCGCGCCCAGCAGCTCCTCGGCGTGGGCCACCGGCATCCGCAGGTCCGCCGAACCGGGGACGGTCAGGTCGTAGACGCCGACCCGACCGCCACCCAGGTCCGCGGTGACCCGGTAGGCCACGTCGAAGGTGACCGTGCCGTTGCGGCCGACCTCGATGAGGTTCGGCTGCTTGAAGGAGGTGAGCCCGCCGGTGGCGGTGTCGACGGTCTCGAAGACTTGCCTGGCGTCCAGGCCGTTGGTGGTGAAGTTGACCGAGTTCAGCGGGTCCCGACTGCCGTCCGGTTGCTCCGAGACGTGGTTGTGGACGCCGTGACCGAGGCCGACCGACACCTCGCCCGAGTCCGAGCGCACCACGGTGTTGCCCGTGGACACCGAGCCGACGGTCGCGTCGATGTCGAACCGGTGGTCGCTGAGGGCGCCCAGCCTCGGGTTGGTCAGCTTGGCCCGCACCGCCAGGGTCACGTCGCCGAACGGCGACCGGGGCAGGCCCGGCACCTCCAGGACCTCGCCCCTGGCCAGCTCGGGCAGCGCGGCTTGCACCTGCTCGGAGCTCAGCGCGGACAGCAGAGCGTTGAGCGCGCCGGTGCCCTTGCCGAGGTCCACCGGCTCGGACCGGTGGTGCGCGGACCACACCGCGGCGAGCGGCCCCCGGTCCGGGGCGGCGGCGCGGCGCAGGGCGGCGAGGGCCGTGGCGCGCAGGTCGGTGGCGCCTCGCGCGTCCTCCACGGTGGCCTTGGCGGACGGGAGCACCGCGTCCGCCCGCCAGTCCGCGAGCCCGGCCTCGGTCGCGGCCGAGGCCGGGCGGAGCTCGACTGCGGCCTGGTAGGCGGCGCGGGGTCGCGGAGTGGTCGTCAGCGCGTCCGCCTGCCTGCGCAGGAGGAGCTCGCGCGGTTCGCCGACCGCGCGCGCGATGACCTCCTCCCCCTTCTCCACCACCAGTTCGAAGCGGATCGGCAGGTCGTAGCGGGCCATCGGCCCGTCGGCCCCCCGCACCCGGACGGCCTCCACCATCTCGGTCCTGGCGTCGCGGTTCCGGCTGCCGCCGCCCACCCCCGCCGTGGGAAGCACGCCCACCGAGTCCGCCGGGCGGTCGGGTTCGGAGGTCGAGGCGTGGGCGCCGGGCACGCGCAGCAGCGCGTTCCAGCCGCTGCCCCGGGCGGTCCCCCCGACCTTCTTGCGGATGCCGACGACGGCGTGCTCGGTCTTGACCCCGTCGTTCACCACGTCGAGGAACCGGGCCTCGCCCTCCAGGCGGGCCTTGAGCGTCACCTGGTAGACGTCCTTGCCGATGCCCCTGCCGGGTTTGTGCAGCAGCAGCGGCACACCGCCGTCCAGCGCACCGTCGACGAGGGCGTTCACCGTGGCCGGCGCGGAGAGGTCCACCAGCCGCTGGAGGTTGCTCATGGCGTCGTCCAGGACCGAGGTCGGGAGCAGGGGGTGCCCGGAGCCCGCGCCCCGGTCGGCCCGGACCCGTTCCACCAGGTCCCACACGGCGAGCGTGAGGTCCGGGCTCCGGTCGGGCTCCAGCAGCCCCAGCCCCAGGGTGCTCGGCTCGCCGGGGGCCAGCGCCCGGGGCGGCTGGAGCCGGCGCGGCTCCGGTTCGGCCTCGACCTCCGGTGCGGGGGTGGCGTCCGGCGCCGGCTCCACGTCGGGCAGCAGGCCCAGCTCGACGGCGGTCCGCTCGGAGACCCTGGTGAACACGCCGCCCGGCAGTTCGACCGCGACGCCCCTCCGCTCCACGGCTCCGGCGTGGAGGGTGTTGGCCTCGCGGCTCTCCGCGACGACGGAGAAGGTCGCGTCCCACTGCACCAGCGCGGTCCGGGCTCCCTCGGACGTCACCCGGTTGCGGTCCATGAGCCCGATGGCCTGCCTGCCGCCGAACTTCGACCGCAGCCAGGGCATCCACCGCACGAGCAGGTTGGCGCCGCCCAGGCCGCGCGGTTCCGCGGTGTTGGGGCGGACGGTGCCGCCGACGTTGGCGATCCAGTCGAACGCGCGGGTGATGGCGCGCATGCCGCCGGCGTAGGAGCCGCCGGTGGCGGAGTTCTCCGACGTGGTGGTGTCGGAGACGCTGACCAGGCGCGGGCGGGCGAGGTCGGCCGTGATGCCCACCGCGCCGACCCGGTCGGTGATCCGGCGGTCGTAGCGCAGGCCGTTGTGCACCAGCCCGGTGCTGAGCATCCGCCCCAGGTTGGCCTTGAGGTTGTTCGGACCGACCAGGAAGTCGAGCTGCCGGCGCGAGTCGGTGCCGAGGGCCGTCAGCGAGGTGTCGCCGTCCGCGGCCTCGTCCAGCACGCGCAGGACGGCGGCGTGCAGCTCGCCGGGGTGCGCCACGGCCTCGACGTGCTCCCAGCCGTGGTGCGGCCGGGGGGAGTCGGGCGTGAGCAGCGAGGCGATGTCCGCGGTCGGCGGCAGCGGGGTCGTCTTCGGCGTGCCGGGCCGGAATCGCGCCGGGTCGGCCGCCGTGGTCGACCCCTCGTCCAGCCACAGGTGGACCTGACCTCGGATCGGCGGCAGGTCGCGTGGGCCTCCCGGGGAGGCGGGGGTGTCCGGGTTCCCGGTGCGCGCCACCACCCGGGGCTCGGGGAGCCGGCGGAACGGCGAGCCGGGGACCAGCTTGCCCCAGGACCGAGGTCGGCTGAAGGTGGTGATCTGCACGTCGAACTCGATGTCGTGCTCGAACACGTGCGCGTGGGGACCGCCGATGTCCAGCGAGCTCTCCTCCACCACGGGGCCCGCCGCGGCGCCCCTGGTGTCCGCGCGGTGCAGGCGCAACGCGGTCTGGACCAGGCCGAGCCAGCTCAGGGCGGTCCGCCGCATGCCGCCGAGCCGCCCCTCCACGCCCGCGCTCCACACCTCGGTCTTGACGGTGGAGCTGCCCAGCTTGGGGCCGGCGGCGGTGTAGTCGCGGACGTGGACGTCCCCGGCCCGGCCCAGGTGGGAGCCGGGGCCCGTCTTGGCCTTGACCACGACGGCGACGTGGTCCTTGGTGAACCAACCGCGCCGGGTGAGGTTGAGGGACACCCCTGGTCCCAGCAGCTCCTCCATGTTCAGCCGCAGCGCGGACGGCGACAGCTTCGTGGTCAGCGAGCGCAGGTTGTCGAGCTGCTCGGCGGTGTCGGCGGCGTTCAGCGCGGTCTTGAGCGGGTGCACGCCCTCCTGGTTCCAGGTGGGCAGGAAGCGCTCGAACCCGGGCAGGGCGCGCAGGGCGGCCTCCACCTGCTGCTGCACCTCGGCGGCCGGCGCGAACGCGCCGACGTCGGCCCTCCCGACGGCCGTGCCCTCGGTGACGTGGGGCAGCTCGAAGCGGGTGTTCTCGGTGCCGGGCTCGGTGAGGCCGGCCTGCGTGCCCGGTGGCACCGGCAGCCCGAGCCGGGCCGCCTCGGGCAGGCTCAGCCGCAGGTACGAGGTGACCGGCACCACGACGTCGGGGCCGGTGGGGGCGCTGACCAGGACGTCGGTGACGACCTTGAAGAGGCCGACGTCCCCGTCGATCTCGACGCCCGCGCGCCGCGTGATCGCGTTCCCCGCGGACGACCCCTCGACTTCGCGCGACGAGTAGCCGACCGTGACGCCCGCTCCGGCCAGCACCGGGTCGGGCATGCCGACCCCGCCGCCCGCCGACGCCCGCAGGTCGAACCCGGTGGCGATGGACGCGCTGGTGCCCGCGTTGTCCACGGCCTGGGGGCGCGAGCGCAGGCGGCCCTCCTCGTCGGCGCCGATCAACTGGGCTCCCTTGAGCACCGCCCTCATCCGCACCGCGCCCGCCCGCGCGCCGTGCGGGCTGGTCAGGTCGGGGGAGGTGACCCAGCCGCCGAGCATCGGGACGAGGTGGTCGCGGATGGCGGGCGGGGACAGGAACTCGCGCAGCCGCGTGCGGCCGTCGGCGCCCGGTCGGGTGATCGACGGGTGGAGCCTCGCCGCCACCTCGGCGAACGCCCGCCCGGTGTCGACGTCGGTGACGGCCTCGGGGAAGACCCGCTCCAGCTTCAGGCCCCAGTCCGGGTCGGCCGGCGCGACCGGTCCGGTTTCCGGGTGGGGCGTGGTACCGGCGAAGGTGCTCAGGTCGTGCGGCACCTGGAGGGTGACGTCCACGCCCGGTCCCGCCACCACGTCCTGCCCGAGCACGCCGCCGACCTCGTCCAGCAGCGTGACGGTGTACCGCACGGGCAGCCGGACCTCGTCCGAGTCGCCGGAGCGCAGCATGGTCTGGTCCGTGATGGCGGTGCCGGCGGCGGTGTAGGTGTGCGGGTGCGCCCGCGGGACCCGCCCGATCAGCATCCCGTACGCGCCGACGCCCTGGCTCGCCATGGCCGCGATCGTGAAGTCGCCCGCCGAGCCGCCGTCGGTGACCGTTCCCGCCTGCACCGTGCTGGTCATCCGCGCGTCGGGCATGACGAGGTCCGGCGGGGTGGTGGCCGCGACGTCATCGAGCGGCCGTTGCTCCAGGGTGGCCTTGACGTGCGCGTCGAACCACCGCTCCCCTACCCGCACCTGGAAGGTCCGGCCCGGGCCGAGCAACGACTCGAACTCCGAGTTCAGGGCTCGTTCCACCTGGTCAACGCCTTCCGGCAGCACGCCGGCGCGCACGGGCAGCAGGCCGTCCAGGGCCGCGGTGACCCGCTCCGCGCTCCCGAGCCGGGTGACGGCGACCGGCCCCAGTGCCTGGCTGCTCCGGAAGTACTCCGGCAGGGCGCGTGGGGACGGCGGCGCGGCGGGGGTCCCCGGCTCGCCGGGCGCGGAGGCGTCGGGACCGGGCTCCGGGTCCGGCGCGAGGTCGGGGAGGTTGTCGAGCGACGGGACGTCGTTCTCGTCCATCCCGTCCGGCTCGATCGGGAGGTGGTCGCGGGTCGTCGCCGGTGCGACGGGGACTTCCAGCGCCGTCCTGGTGTTCTCGATGCCCCAGAGGAGCCGCGGCTTGAGGGTCCTGGTCCCGCCCTTCACGCGCGCGGACATCAGACCGCCGTCCTCGACCACGGCGACCGCGTCCGGTTTGACCCGGAACACCCGCGCGTGCTCGCCCTCCTCCCGGTACTGGTCCCTCTCCCCGAAGCTGTGGAGGAGTTCGTGGGCCACCGACTCGCCCTTGATCCGCACCGGCCAGCGGTGCTGGCTCGGCCTGCCGCCGCGGGTGACCCAGACGCGGGAGTGCGCGTCGTGGTGCCGGGTGACGAACTCGACGGTGACGTGGAACTGCTCCCCGCCGGGCAGTCGGTACCCCCGGTTGAGGTGCTTCTCCACCCCGTCGCGGATCCTGCCCCGCATGGCCAGCAGCTCTTCCGGGGTGGCGTTGACCTTCCCGGGTTCGTTCGCGTCCCTGGCGTCCAGGAACAGCTTGACGGTGAAGTCGCGCACCCGGACGCCGTCGACCTCGAAGACGCGCGTGTCGTAGGCGATGGGGATGTGACCGCGGCGCAGCACCACCGCGTCCGGGCCCAACTGGGCGTCGGCCAGCACGGAGTACGCCGACCCGCGCACGATCCCGGAGACCGGCGCGGCGGCCCTCGCGGCGCGGATCTTCTCCGAGGGCGCCGGGTCACGCGGGGCGAACCACGGCGCGCTGGGGTCGGTGCGGTACTTCCAGCTCCGGTCGTCCAGCACCTCCCGCTCGGCGGCGGTGCTGGTCGGCCTGGTGGCCGGATCGCCCAGGAGGGGGTCGGGGCCCGGGTCGTGGTGCGGCCGGGTGCGCTTGAGGTCCCAGTCCACGAACACGTCCGCGCCGTCCGCGCGACCGCCTCCCACGACCCGGACTTCGAGCTCGGTGAGCCCGGCCAGGACGTCCTTCACCCGGTGCGCGTCCACACCGGAGACCTCCACCACCGGTGGGAGGTAACCCTGCTCCCGCCGGGTGTGCGCGACGTGGCCGAGGTCCGCGGCCAGCACCTCCACGTCGTCCAGTTGCGCCTCCGTCAAGCCGGTGGCGCCGGCTTGGACGGCGTAGGACCGCTCGGGGGCGGTGCGGCGGGGTGGGGTGTCCACTCCGGACAGCGAGCGCGGCTCGGCGGCGACGCCGAGGTCCAGGGCGATCCCGAGGGCCAGCGACACCGCGCCCCGGTAGTAGCCGGGGACCTCGGCGTTGCGGGCCAGGTCGATCGCCACGAGCGTGGTGAAGTCCGCCAGCGCGGTGGCGGGGATGGCATCCGGTCGGGCGGTGGTGTGGGCGACGACCTCCCGCGCCTGCTTGAACGCCTTCGCGCGCACGTCCCCGGGCACGTCCTCCAGGACGCCGAGCGATTCGCGGACCCGGTCGGCCAGGGACTCCGGTGTCCACGGTGGGGACGCCTCGACGCCGGGGGTCGACTCCCCGCCGGGCTCCGCCCGCGTGCCGGCCCGCTCGACGGGTGTCCCGGCGTCGTCCACCCGGGGTGCGACGCCCAGGTCCGCCACGACCTGTCGCACCAACGACCGGACGGCGCCGGGCTCCCGGTGGAGCAGGACGACGGCGATCACGTCCACCAGGTCGTCGCGCAGCCCTCCCTCCACCGGGACCGCGGCCCCCTGCGCGAGGAGCCAACGCGCCCGCGAGCGCATGTGCGCCACGACCTCGTCCGGGTAGTCCGTCAGCCGGTCGCGCGCCTCGACCGCCCCGGCGCGCACGGCTCCGGGCGTCCACGGTGCGTCGTCGACTCCGGGGAGGCCGTCCCCCCACTCGGCGGGTGACGACGCTTCGAGCGTCCCGGGATCCCGCTGAGGCGCCCCCGGCACGCCGATCACATCGGGCTCGACGTGCGAGTGGCGGTGCTCGATCTCCGGGGCCGGAGGATAAGGGCTCTCCATCGCCCTCATGACGTCGTAGATCCGCCACGCGTAGCGGGGGACGAACAGCCTGCTCTGGCCGAACCAGGGGTTGTGCATGAGGGCGTAGTCGTTCGCGACCCCGCTTTGCTCCTTGTTGCGCAGGAGGACCCGCCCTGTCGCCTTTTCCTCGGCGTACTCGTCCGCCAGGCCCAGGCTGTGCCCCACCTCGTGGGCGTACACGAAGTACGGGGAGTCCTCCGGCCAGGAGTACTGGTTCGCCTGCTCCCACGGTGCGGTGATCCAGATCGTGGCGTGCGCCTCGGCGGGGGTGTCGACGAACTCGACCGTGAGGTGGAACTGCTCGCCGCCGGGCAGCCGGTACCCCTGGTTGAACACCCCTTCCACCCCCTGCAGGGTCCTCTCCCGCACGGTCGCTACCGCCTCCGGCGTCGTATCCGGAAGCGGGGTGTGGAGGAACAACCGCACCGTGAAGTCGCGCACCGCCTTGCCGCCGACCTCGAACGTGCGGACGTCGTAGTGGACGCCCCCCGTGACCAAGGACAGGGAGACCTGCTCCGGGGTGACCCTGGAAGAGCAACACGGGGTGCTGTGCTCGCCCCGCACCCATCCGGTGACCGGCACCCGGGCCCTGGCGGCGCGGATGTCCGCCGACGGGACGGGGTGGTCCGGTTCGAACCACTCCGCGGTCGGCGCGGTCTCGTGGCGCCACCTCTCGTCGGCGTGCACCGAGCGCCGCAGCGGCAGGGCGTAGTCGTCCGCCGCGTCGTCGGTCTCCTGCTCCCGCACCGGCGGCTGCTCCACCGGCGCCGTCTTCGGTTCTCCCGCACGCTTCAGGTCCCACCGCACGTGCACGTCGACGCCGTCGCGCTCGTCCTCGACCTCCACCTCGAAGGGGACGTCGGCGGGCAGGAGCGCCCGGACCTGCTCCACCTCGGTCGGGGAGCCGGCCACCAGGACGCGGGGCGGCAGGTAGCCCCGCGCGACCTGCTTCCGGGTGGCCGAGCCGAGGTCTTCCGCCCAGGTGCGCGCCGAGGCCAACTGCTCCTCCGTGAGCGAGTCGGCGTCCGCCGGGCGGTTGAGCGCCAGTTCCGGACCGCGGTAGCCGGCGGCGGTCGGGTCGACCAGCGGCGCGAGTCCTCCCGCCACGCCCAGGTCCCGGGCGATCAGGTGGGCCAGCAGCGAGTTCTTCCGGAATCCGGGGTCGTCCCGCATGCCGTCGGCGACGACGGTGATGAAGTCCGTCAGCACCTCGGGCGCGACCTGCGCGCCGGGCGCGATCACCGAGGTGACGACCGCCTCGGCCTGCCGGAGCAACGCGTCGCGCACCGGGTCCGGCAACGTCGGCTCGGCCGTCCGCTCGCCGGCTTCGAGCCGCAGCAGCTCCGGCGTCCACGGCACCGACCCCGCGCGGGGATCGGGCACCGTCCGGGCGCGCAACGCGGCGACGCCCTGGTTCGGGAGCCCCGGCGGCGTGGGCGTGGGTTGGCCGGCGCCCACGGGCAGGAAGTCGTCGAGCTGGGCGGTGTTATCCGACGGGGCGGCGGTCCCCAGGTCCGCCGCGATGTCCCGCGACAGGGCGAGGGCGGCCGTGACGTCCTGGCCCCGGGTCAGCGCGTCCGCCACCACCGCGGTGGCGGCGGACCACAGGTCTTCGTCGGCCAAGGCTTCCGGGCCGTGCGTGCTCGTGACGATCCACCCGGCTTGGGGGATGACGGCGTCCGGGTTCCAGTCCTCCAGGCTCTCGAACCGCTCCGCGGCCTTCACCGCCGCCTCCACCAGCCCTTCCCTCGTCCACTGCGGCCCGGCGTCCTTCGACGTGGACGGGGTTCCACCGGGTGACGGGGTGGCGGTCGACGGCGGCGTGATGACGGGAGCGGTGTCGACCAGCGACGGGGTGACGACCGGAGCGGTGGCGACTGGCGGCGGCGTGACAGCAGATGGCGAGGTGGTGACCGGCGGCGGTGTGGCGGCAGACGGTGAAGTGGTGACCGGCGGTGAAGTGGTGACCGGAGTGGTGGCGGCCGGCGGAGCGTCGCTCAGGTCCTGGGCGATCCGCTGCGCGAAGTCACGCGCCTCGGCATCGCCGTACCCGTCCGCCAGGTGAGCCGCGACCACCACCGCGAAGTCTCGACCCACCGGACCGTCCACGGCCACACCGGTCCCGGACACGATCTGCCGTGCCCGCTCCTCCACCTCGTCGCGAACGTCCGGCGCCAGCAACTCCACCGTCTCCCGCGCCGAAGGCGCGTCCTGCCGCAACAACTCGGGCGACCACGGCGTCGTGCCGTTCGGGTCCGCCGCCGGCACGTGACCGGCGGTCCGGGCAGGCTCGGGCGCCGGTTCGGCGACCGGCGGCGGGAAGGCGGTGCCGACCTGCGGCGGGACCGGGGGGAGCGCCTCCAGGTCGGGGAGGCCGGGCGGCACGTCCAGGGCCGTGTCGAGCGGCGGCTGGTAGAGGGGCAGGCGGTCGCTCAGCGGCGTGGAGCGCTCCGGCTGGTGGGCCGTCGACGAAGCCTCGGCGCCGGCCGGGGACTCCCCGATCCCGATCCGGTCCTCGCCCGCGCCGGTAGAGGTCGGGACACCGACGGTGTCCTGACGACCACCCGTGAACTCACGATCACCGACCGGTGTCGGTGCGTTGACGGGCGTGTCGGCGAATACCGGTGCGTTGACGGGCGCATCGGTGGGCACCGGTGCATTGACAGGCGTATCGATGAACGCCGGTGCGTTGACAGGCGTATCGGTGAACGCCGGTGCGTTGACAGGCGTATCGGTGAACGCCGGTGCGTTGACAGGCGTATCGGTGAACGCCGGTGCGTTGGCGGGCGTGTCGGCGGGTGCCGGTGCGTTGACCGGTGCGGCCGGGTTGGGGTCGGTGCCAGTCCTGGGGCCGGAGGTCGCGGCGATGCCCGCGGCGGCCACGGCGCCCGCCGCCACCCCGGCTGCCAGGCCGATGCCGACAGCGTGGCCGAGCCCGTCCTGACCGCCGGGTCCGGTCGCGACGTCACCGGGTCCTCGATCGCCCACTGCCGGGCCGGCTGCGGGCTCGGCAGCCGGATCCACGGGCAGGTCCGCCGCAGGCTCGACCGGCGAGTCCACGGGCAGGTCCACCACCGGCTCGACCACCGGCTCGACCGTGGGCTCCGCCACCGGGTCCGCCACCGGCTCGACCGCCGGGCCCATCGCGTCCTCGTCGGCGGAGGGCTCGGTGAGCAGTTGCACCGGCTCGGGTTGTTCCGGCGCCGGTTCTCCCACTCCCGGTTCGGGTTCCGGCCCGACCCCCTGCCCGGTGTCGTCACCGTCCTCTTCCGACTCCCCGTCCTCGTCCCCCGCACCACCCAGGTCATCCCCACCGACCAACCGATCCAACCCAGCCTCGAAACCCCCCGTGAAAGCACCACTCACCACCCCCATCCACACATCCTCCAAACCCTGCCCCGTCGCCCCCGCCATGATCGCGCCCGCACCACCCTCACCCGCACCCTCCACACCAGCCGCAAAAAACGGACTGTCCACCGAATCCGGCGCCAACTTCCGACCCAACAAATAACCCCCACCGATCAACCCACCAGCCAACGCACCACCCGCACCCGACAACAACGTGCTCGTGACATCCCACTCCTCACGATTCCCGTCCTCGAACTGCCACCACTGCGCCAACGCGTCCTGCGCCATCTCCTGCGCAGCCTCCTGCACCGCCTCCACCAACAACCGCACAGACCAGTTCAACCGCTCCAGAATCCGCCCCACCGCCAACCGCCCATACGTCACGATCTGCGGCACCAAACCCGCCGTGAAAGGACTCGCCAAAGCCCACAACACCATCTGACCGAAAAACGCCAACTCGATCACGATCGAATACTCCGCATGCTCCACCTGCAACGCCAGAGCATGCAAACTCCGCGACTGCTCCCCCGCCACCACCACCAAACGCGGAACCACCTCACCCAAACCCGCCACATACCCACGAAACGCACGCCCCGCCGCCTCGCCAACACCCCCCTCCACCACACCCGACAACCCCGCCAAACCACCAGCCGCCCCCACCAACCCAGCCGACAACCCCGCCCAACCCCGCGCCAACTCATACGCCTCGGCCGAACTGATCCGCGGGATCTCCTGACCCGCCAACAAGATCATGCCGATATCGCCGACCAACGACGGATCAAGATTAACAGGCATCGCGAGGAATCCCGTCACGCCGGCGGACCGCACGATCCCGTGCCGCAGAAGGACGTTGGACCACCCCGGCCCAGCGCTCGAACGCGCTCACCACCGCACACCCACCGGCGCGGCGGTCCCGGCGCCGCGACAGCGCACCCGACCACCGGGTGTACGGAGTGGACACGGTGCGCCTTCCTGTCGACGAGGGGTCGACAACAGTGCAGCGGGCGGGCCGGAGCGCGAACAACGCTCCGGCCCAGCGGCTGCCCCAGTGTCGAAGGGCAGTGCCTCATCAGGCACCCCCGCGTCCGGTCCCGGGGCGAGCCGCGGGCCCCGCCCCGCGTCGCCGGTCGGCGACGGGGGCATCAGGACCGCTCCGAGTCACCCAGCACGATGGAGTCCGCCGTCCGCTCCGGCGCCTCGCCCTCGCGCAGCACCCGGAACCGGCCCGACCGGGACAACTGGGTCTTCGCCAGGTACACCTCCACCGAGCCGGTGCGCCCCAACTCCTCGTTGACCCTCCGCATCTCGTCCGCCTGGCGCGCGTCGCAGCTCAACACCGTCAGCGTCCAGGAGGGATCGGTCATCGCCGCCAGCAGTCGCATGAACACGCGTTCGCCCACCACCGGTTCCGCGCCGGACTTCAGCGGCACGGGGAAGCCGCGGCTGTCGCTGCCCGGCACCACGAAGAACCGCCGCGACCCGGCCACCGGGCGCGGGAAGTCCCACGCCGCGCCGTTGGCGAACGCCTGGACCGCGATCTCGGCCGCGTCGCGCGGCAGGAACGCCGCGCCGATCGGCCCGCTGCTGTCGAGCAGCACCGAGAACCGCACGTCCTCCGGCGTGAGCACGGCGGGCCACGCGTCGGGCGATTCCGGGGATTCGACGGGCGCGGGCGCCTCGCGGTAGCGACCGCCGTCCCGGATGGACCGCACCCCGGTCCCCATGTCCTGCGTCACTTCCCGGTCGGTGACCCACAACGTCACCCGGCTCCGGTCGGATCGCTCGAACGCCCGGCGGAGGTAACGGGCCGCCTCCCTCCCGCCCGTGCCATCGAGGACGGCCATCAGCGACACCTTGTGCTCACCCGGCGGGTGGGGCACGGAGGTGTAGATCCGGTTGCCGGTCAGGACCCGGCCCGCGCTCGGGGGCAGCAGCGGCACCACGTCGCCCTCGTAGGAGGAGTCGCGGTCGACGCGCGTGCGCACCAGCATCCGGTCGCCGCGGTGGAGCGCGGTGAGGAACCACGGCGGCACGGTCCCGGCGAGCCAGCCGTAGGTCTCCTCGACGACCTCGACGACCTCCGTGCCCCCGGCGTGCCCCGCCTCGTCGGCGAGCGGTTCCTCGCCGACGTAGCCGGTCACCCCGGACTCCGCCTCGCTGCGCCGGGCGGCGGGCATGCCGACGGCGTGGGCCCGCTCAAGGGGGAAGAACTGGCCCTCGACGCGGCCGGTCACCGGGTGCACCAGCGGGAAGCTCATCACGTCGTCGGGCTCGGGCGCCAGGCGCCGGAACACCCGGACGGGGCCACCGCCCACGGTCCCGGAGCCGGGCGCACCGAACTCCACCGGGCCGTCGAACCACAGCACGTCGCGGAAGTAGCCGCCCCGCGCCATCCCCTCGGCGAACTCGTCCACCTCGACCGGCGCGTGGCCGAAAGCGGCGAACAGCAGCGGCAGGTCGGGGTCGGTGCCGGCCATCCGGCGGACGTCGCGCTCCCCGGCGAGGACGCCCGCGAGGCCGGATGCCGTCACGGGCACCGCCACGCCGTCCGAGCGGGAGGCGAGGTAGCCCTGCGCCGAGCGGGAGGCGAGCAGCAGCGGTGGCTGCCACCCCGGTGGCCACGCCCGCTGTTCCCGGGGGACGCCGGCGGCCTCCAGCAGCCGAGCCACTTCCCCGGGGGTGGAGTGCCACGCCCACGCCCGGGCGCGCTCGACGTCGTCCTCATCACCCGGCGCGCGTGCCACCACGGCTGCCGGCCGGCCGTCCGCCCTGGTCAGCCGGGTCAGCTCCAGGTCGCCGGCACGCAGTTGCGACACCTTCCGGAAGGAGTGCCGCCCATTCTCACCGACCAGCGCGTAGACCTCGTGGAAGTGGTTCTCCTCGCGCAGCGCCGAGGCGAAGTCGAACCCGACGCCACCGGCCCGGGCCCGCTTGCCCGCGTCCTCGCCGATCAGCACCACGGGGCGGTCCACGCCCTCTTTCAGCTCGGCGACGAAATCGTCGTCCTCCAGGTGCATCGCGCCGACCACCCGACCGCTGAGGTGCACGACGCCGCCGTCGACCAGGGCCGCGTCGACGCGCTGCTCGGTGGAGTCCAGGAGCACCAGGACGGGTGTTCCGGCGCCCCAGCGGGGGTCTCGCCACCGACCCTCCCGGATCTCGGTGGCGACGCGTTCCAACGCCCTGCCGAGGGGACGCGAGCCGCGCAGGCGGAACCCGCCACCGCGCTCGTGGAGCACGTCGTCGAGCGACGCGGCGGGACCCAGCAGGAAGCGGCCGGTCGGGGGCAGCACGACCGGGAGGAAGGGGTCGTCGACCAGTGGTCCGGCGTACTGCGCGGTGGGCCGGAAACCCTCGGACTCGTACAGCAGCCGCAGCAGTTCCCGGTTCAGGTCGCCGCCCGTCTCGTCCCCGGTGGTGACCAGCACCAGCGGCCTGCGCACCGGGCCGGCCAGCAGCGACTCGAAGGGCCTGAGCTCCCTCAGCAGCCGCAGCGCCTCGTCCGCCGTCAACCGGAGGACCCGGTCGTCGGAGAGGCGGACGACGTACCGCCCGCGCGCGCTCTCCAGGTACAGCGTGAACGGCCGGGCGCGATCGCCGGACGTGCTCGTCGCCCAGAGCACCTCGACGATCTTGACGGTCCGGTCCGCGCGGGCGACGCCCATCAGGTGCTCGGACCCCGGACCGACCTGCCGCACGGTCTCGCGCAGCGACGGGTACCGGCTGTCGTCGCCGAGGAGGGCCATCCCCCAGTTCCGGGTCGCGCCGCTGTCCAGGGTCTGCCACCGCACGTCCGAGGGCCGCAGCGCCGACACCTTGGCGAACCGGGCCGCGCCGAGGTCGACCACCTCGGGGTCCGACTTGACCAGCAGCGGTCCGGTGTTGATCTCGACCCGGCGGTAGGGGCCGTCACCGCGCAACGCCTCGGCGAACTGCTCGGCCGCCTTGACGTGCAGGCCGTGCGGGTCGAGCTGCTCGACCATCAGCACCACGGGGGTGCTCGGGTCGAGGTCGCGAGCCGCGGTGCCCCTGGTCCTCAGGTGGGTGACCAGCTCAACGGCCAGGGCGGCCGGGGGGACCCACCTGTCGCGGACGAAGAACCAGCCGTTGGTGAGGTGCGCGTACAGGTGCAGCGCGGACTCACCGGGCATCGCCCGGTCCACCCGGGTCCACCGCGCCGCGTCGGCCATGGCCCAGGCCGGCGCGGGGAACATCACGGGGGCGGGCCTGCCCAGCACCACCGCGTCCGCGGTCGGCACGGCGGGCTCGCCCGCGGCCAACTGCCGGAACCCGCCTGCGCCGGTCAGCTCGACCCGGTCCGGGAAGACCTCGACGCCGCCCCGGTGGCCGTACCCCCTCGCCCAGCGCCGCAGCGGCTTCGCGTCGGCCACCTCGCAGCTCAGCAGCGTCAGCGTCGACTCGGGGGGCGCCAGGCGGGTGGTGGCCAGCAGCAGCATGAAGGCGCGGTCGTCCAGCACGACCTCCCCGCCGGCCCGCAGGGGCACGTGGTACCCGGCGTCGTCGTGGTGCACGGCGACGTGGAACCGGCGGGAGCCGTCCTCCGGTGCGGCGAACCGCTTCCCCGCGCCGTTCGTGAACGCCCTCCGCGCGACGTCCGCCTCCTGCCCCGAGAGGAACCCGACGCCGACGCGTTCGCCATTGGCGTCCACCAGGTCGACGAACTCGACGTCCCGCGAGGTCAGCGCGGGCCGCTCGTTGTACGCGGCGATCTCGCGGTCCACCGCCCCCTTCGCTGCCCACCACGCCTGCTTCCCGGCGTCGGCGTCGGCCCGGGCCTTCCACACCGCGTTCGTTCCGGTGGCGATCCGCTCCCGCAGTCCGCGGACGCGCGCCTCGGCGGCCGCGCGTGCCTCGGCGCGCTTCTCCTCGTCCTCCGCGGCGCGGGCGCGGGCGGCGACCGCCACCGCCTCGGCGGCCTCCACCGCCGCCCCGGTCTCGCGCACGGCCCGCTCCGCGTCGGCGATGCCGCGCCGCGCGAAGGCCGCGGCACGACGCGCGAGCCCGAGCCCTCGGTCCGCGAAGGCGTGCGCGGCCTCGGCCTCGCGTCGCCGGGCGTCCGCGGCCGCGGCCAACGACCGGACCTCGACCCGCCGGCGAACCGCCGTCTCCCGGTGCAGCCCCAACTCCTCCAGCAGCACCTGCCGGATCAGCTCCGAGTCCGCGACGACCAGCGCGTGCTCGGTCTCCGCCACCTTGTGATCGGCATGGGCGGAGCGCCTGCGCGCGTCGGCGAGCCGCGGTGCCAGGTCGGAGATCTCGTCGTCGGCCGCCTCCAGCCCTCGGCGGGCGGCCAGCTCCGCCTCCGAGGCGTGCCGCTCGGTCTCCTCGTGGGACCGCGCGAACACCCGTTCCTCGGCCAGCCTGGAGGTGGCCAGGTCGTGGCGACGCACCGCCTCGGCCAGCGCGGCGGCCGCGGCGGCCTCCGCCGCGGCGAGGGTCGCCGAGTCCTCCGGCGGCGCCTCGTGCCGGGACACCTCCCGGATGGCCCGCTCCAGCTCCAGGTGCAGGTCCTGGACCTCGTGCCGGGCCTTGTCCACGGCGATCTCGGCCTTGCGCCAGTCCTGCCCCGCGGCGTGGACGGCGTCCTGCGCCGCGGCCAGCCCACCGTCGATCCGCTTGCCCAGCAACACCTCGACGCCCGCCTGGGGCACGCTCAGGTCCACGCCCCCGGGAACGGTGACGTCGCGGACCGCGACCCGGCCGCCGCCCAGGTCCACCACGACCCGGTACTCCACGTCGAACTCGACCACTCCCATGCGGCCGAACACGAACAGGTCCGGCTGCTTGGAAGCGCTCGAACCACCCGACGAGGCGCGGACGTCCTCGGCGACCTGGCGCAGGTCCAGGCCGTTGGTGATGAAGTTGACCGACTCCACCGGGTTCAGGGTGCCGTCGGGGTTCTCCTCGACGTGGTTGTGGCTGCCGAAGCCGAGGCCGACCGACGCCTCGCCCGCGTTCGCGCGCGTCACCGTGCCGGACGCCTCGACCGCCGCGTTGCCCATGTCGATGTCGAACCGGCTGTCGGTCAGGCTGCCGAGCCTGGGGGCGAGCAGCTTGGCGTGGACCTCCAGGCGCGCGTCGGCGGAGATCCCCGCGACCGACTCGTGCAGGCCCGGCACCTCCAGCGCCCGGCCGCCGACCACGGACGGCAGGACGGCTTCCAGCAGCGGGACGCTCAGCGTGGACAGGAGCGCGTTGAGCGGTCCGGTGCCCTTGCCCGTCATGTCGGGCAGGTCCGGTGACGACCACGGCAGCGCCCTGGCGGGCGCGCCCGCCGCGCGCAGCGCGTCGATCGCGGCCCGCCGGAGGTCCACCACGCCGCGCACCCCTTCGACCGACGACCGGGCGGGCAGGCCCGGCACACCGGAGGACCGCCACCGCAGGATGGCGTCGGGCTCGGCCTCGGCGGCCGGCCGGACGTCGATCCCGGAGTGGAACGGCGCCCGGTCGTCGGCGGTGCTCGTCACGGCGTCGGCCTGGGTGCGCAGCACGAGGTCGCGCGGCGGACCGCTGACCCGGCTGACGACGTCGTCGCCCTTCTCCACCACCAGCTCGAACCGCACGGGCAGCTCGTAGAGGGCCATCACGCCGCCCACCCCGCGCAGGCGGATGACCTCGTCGGACGTGGTGTCCGCGGTCACGTTCCGGGTGGCGCCGCCGATCCCCGCGGTGGGCATCACACCCACCAGGTCGGCCGGGCGGCCCTCCTCGGTGTCGAAGGCGTGGGCGACGGGCGCGCGCAGCAGCGCGTTCCAACTGCTGCCCCGGCCCTCGGCCTTGACGCGCCTGCGGATGTCGACGAGCGCGTGCTCGATGCTGACCCCGTCGTTGACCACGTCGACGAACCGCGGCTCTTCGTCGAGGTGGGCGTGCAGCGTCACCTGGTAGGTCTTCTTGCCCACGGCGCGCCCCGGCTGGTGCAGGAGCAGCGGCACACCGCCGTCCAGCGCGGTGTCGAGCAGGGCGAGCACGCTGTTCGGGGAGGAGAACTGCGTCAGGCGCTGGAGGTTGTTCATCAGGTCGTCCAGCACCGACTCGGGCAGCAGGCGGTGGCCCATGACCGTCCTCGTGCGCCGGTCGACCTCCTCGACCAGGTCCCACACCGCGCCGGACAGCTCCGGTTGCACACCGGGCTCGACCAGTCCCAGCGCCGGTGTGCCCGGGCTGCCCGGGTGCAGCATCCGGGGCGGTCGGAGGGCGTGGGCGCCGCTCGGCGCGGCCGGTCCGCCCTCCACGGCCTCCAGCAGGCCGAGCTGCACCGCCACCCGCTCCTCGACCCGGAGGAACACGCCGTCGGGCAGCTCGACGACCGCGCCCGCCCGGCCCAGCGCGCCGTCGTGCAGGGTGTTGCTGTTGCGGCTCTCCGCGACGAGGCGGTAGCGGGCCTCGAACGCCACCAGCGCGGAGCGCTTGTCGGGCGGCGTGATGCGGTTGCGGTCCACCAGGCCGACGACCAGGTTGGCGTCGATCCACATCCGCTGCCACGGCGCCCACTGGACGAGCGCGTTCGCGCCGCCGAGACCCCGCGGTTCGGTGCCGCTGGGTCGCGCGTTGGCGCCGGTGTTGACGATGAGGTCCACCGCGTGGCTCGTCGCGTCGAGGCCCACGCTGTAGGAGCCGCCGGTCAGCGAGTTCTCCGCCTCGGAGTCGTCGGACAGCGTCACCAGGCGGGGCGCCACCAGCTCGACGGAGACGCCCAGCGCGCCGACCCGGTCGGTGATCCGGCGGTCGTACCGCAGGCCGTTGTCCACCAGCGCCCTGGAGGTCAACCGGTCCAGGTTGGCCGCGATGTTCGTCGGGCTGAGCAGTCGGCGGACCTGGTGGTGGGACTCGGTGCCGCGCGCCGTCAGCGACGTGTCGCTGTCCGCCGCGTCGTCGATCAGCCGCAGCGCCTCGGCCAGCACCACCTCCGTGCGCGGCGTCGCCTCCACGTGCAGCCAGTGGGGCGCGGGCGGGCGCTCGGCCGCGCCCGTGAGCATCGAGGCGATCGTCGTGGACGGCAGCTCGGCGACCCGGTGCTCGGGCGGCGCGGCGGCCGGCTCGGTCGTCGTGGACCCGTGGCCCAGCCACACGTCGACCGGACCGCGGATCAGCTCCAGGACGAGCGGGGTTCCGGGGCTCGTCGGGTCCATCCGCTGATTCGGTTCGACCGTCCGGGCCAGGACCCTGGGCTCGGGGACCTGGAGGCGGTAGGAGCCGAGCGTCCAGCCGCGGAGCCAGCGGGCCGGGCGGCTGAACGTCGTGATCTCGACGTGGAACTCCACGTCGTGCCGGAACTTCTGCGCGGTGGGGCTGCCGATGTCCAGCGAACTGGTCTCCACCACCGGGCCGGCGCCGGTCCGCTTCGTCTTCGCCCGGTGGAACCTGATCGCGGCCTGGAGCACCGTGGTGACGCTGGCGAGGGACCGCCGGACCACGCCCACGCGCCCCTCGACCCCACCGGTCCACGTCTTCGTGGTGGTGGTCGCGCTGCCCAGCTTGGGACCGCCGGCGGCGTAGTGGCGCACGCGCCGCCCGCCCAGCCCGCCCTGGTGGTCACCGGGACCGAGCTTCGCCTTCACCACTATGTCGACGTAGTGGGTGCGGAACCGGTCGTGGCGGTGGAGCTGGACCGCCACACCCGGTCCCAGCAGCTCCGCCAGGTTCGTGCGCAGCGCGGACGCGGACAGCTTCGCGGTCAACGCGCGCACCCTGTTGAGCTGCTCGGCCGCCTTGGCGGGCGACAGTCCGCTCTTGTAGGGGTGCACACCCCGCTGGTTCCAGGCGGGGAGGAAGTCCTCGAACCCGGGCAGCGCGTTCAGCGCCGCCTCGACCTGCGGCTGCACCTCCGCGGCGACGGCGAACCCGCTGATCCTGGCGTTGCCGGGGGCCAGGCCGGCGGCGAGGTACGGCGGTTCGAAGCGGGTGCCCGCGTCGACGGGTTCCACGAGCGCCGCGTCGGTGTCGAGCGGCAGCGGCAGCCCCTGCGCGGCAGCCTCCGCGACGCCCGTCCGCAGGTACGCCGTGGCGGGCAGGACGATGTCCTCGCCGGTGGGGGTGCGCACCTCGACGCTCATGCCGACCCGGTGGAGGGCGACGCCGTCCTTGATCTCGACGCCCAGCCGGGTGGTGCTCGTGGTGCCCGCGTAGGACTCGTCCACCAAGCGCGCGGAGTACCCGCCGGTGAGGCCGGTGCCGCCGAACACCAGCAGGGGCAGGCCGAGGCCGCCGCCGGCGGACCCGCGCAGCGTGAACCCGGTGGTGATGGAGGCGTTCGCGACGTTGGCGTCGGCGTGCTGCTCGCGGTCGCGCAGCCGGTCCTTCTTCCGGTTCACCCCCACCAGCACGGCGTCGTGCAGCACCACCCGCGCGCGCACCGCGGCGGCGCGCGCGCCGTCCGATCCGGTCAGGTCGGGCGAGGTGACCCAACCGCTGATCATCGGCACCAGGTTGTTCGTGATGGTCGTGTGGCGCAGGAAGTCGCGCAGCTTGGTGCGCCCGTCGGCGCCCGACCTGGTGATCGACGGGTGCATCCTGCCCGCGACCAGCTCGAACGCCTTGTCCTCGTCGAAGCCGACCACGGCTTCCGCGAACGGGTGGTCCAACCTCCTGCCCCAGCCCCGGTCGAGGGGGCTCGCCGGGGCGGGGACCCCGCCCGGGGCGAAGTAGTCGTGCAGGTCGTCCGGCACCTGGAAGGTGACGTCCACGGCGCCGGTCGGACCGCTGCGCACCTCCTCGGTGCGGACGGCCCGGCCGTCGACGTCCAGCAGGGAGACGGTGTAGCGCACCGGCAGGACCAGGTGGGTCGAGTCCCCGGAGCGCAGGATGCCCTGGTGCGTGAGGCTCGTCGTGACGGTGGAGTAGGTGTGCGGGTGGGAGCGCGGCACGCGGGCGATCGCCATGCCGTAGGGACCGGTCCCCATGGTGACCAACGCGGCCGCCGTCAGGTCGTTCGCCCCGGTGCCGTCGACCACCGCCGTCGAGGTGACGGTGGCGCCGGTGCGCACATCGGTGACCGCCCGGTCGGCGGGCTCGACGAGGGCGGCCTCGTCGTCGACCCGCAGCGGGGTCGCCGTGACCCGCACCTCGAACCAGGAGCCGCCGACGGGCACCTGGAACGTGCGCCCGCCACCCATGAGGGACTCGAACTCGGTGCGCACAGCGCGCTCCAGGCGATCGAGGTGCTGCGGGTCGGGCTCCCCGGTGGCGGGCAGCAGCGCCCTGACCGCGGGCAGGACCAGTTCGCGGCCGCGGGCGTCGATCGGCCTGATCGTGCCGAGCGCGCGGCCCTCCCGGAAGTAGTCGGGCAGCGTCCGCCAGAACCGGGCCACCGACGTGGTGGGGCCCTCCGGCGCGGCGCCGTCGACCGGGACCGGCGGTTCGGCCGTCCCGGTGTCGGGTTCGCCGTCCCGGGCCGGCTGATCGGTCCCGCCGTCGCCGTCGTCCGGGTCCGCCGCGTCGAACAGCGCCAGCCAGGATCGCCCGGGCTCGTCGTGGTCGGTCGACGCCGCAGGACCCGCCTGGCTGGCGGGCGCCAGCCAGGACACGTCGGGGTCCTCCTCGACCACGGGGTCGAGCGCGACGGACACCGGGAAGCGCGGGGCGTGCGGGCTGGCGAAGCGCTCCTCGCGCTCCATCGGCCCGGTCTCGGCGGGCTGGTGGCCGCGCCGCAGCATGGCCTGCATGCGCTCGTGGATCCGGGTCAGGTGGTGGGGCTGGAGGTGCTGCGAGCCGCCGTCCATGAGACCGGCCACGGGAGCCCGGTGGCGGGGGAAGGCACGCGGGTCCTCGTCGGGGCCGGTCTGGTCGGGACGGGTCTCGTCGTCGAGCCCGAGCAGGTGCCCGGTCTCGTGGGCCGTGACGACCGGGGAGCTGTCGGCCCGCCACCTCAACTGGTCGGTGCGGGCGTGCGTGGGTGACACGCGGACGTGCGCGTCCCGCTCGTCGGTGAACTCGACGGTGACGTGGAACTGCCTGCCGTCCGGCAGGCCGTAGCCCTGGTTGAAGACCTCGTCGGCGCCCCGCGCGGCGCTGTCGGCGATGCGGGCGCGTTCCTCGGGCGTGAACTCCTCCGTCAGGAAGACCTTGACGGTGAAGTCGCGCACCTCGACGCCGTCGACCTCGAACTCCCGCACGTCGTAGGCGATCAGGGTCCGCACTCCCGAGAGCCGGGTCCCCTCGTACGCGACCGTGCTGGTGTCGAGCACGTGGAAGTGCTCCCCGCGCACCGTGCCGACCACCGGCGCGGACTCGCGGGCCTCGCGGACGCGCGCCGGGTCGACCGGGCTCGGCGGTGCGAACCAGGCGTCGCCCGGATCGGCCGGGCGGGCGGGCGCGACCGCGGGGACCTCCGTCAACTCCATCGCCCGCAGGCGCTCCGCCCGCGCGGGTGGCACCGCCCGTCGGAGGGTCCAGTCCACCAGCACGTCCACCCGGTCGGGCGCGCCCAAGTCGTCCCTCGACCGGACGTCGACGCCGAACTCCGCGAAGATTTCGGCTACCTGGTCCGCGGCCTCCCCGACCACCCGGACCGGCGCCCGCAGGTACCCCGACGCCTGGCGGGCGGCCTGCTGCCGCTCCAGCTCCGCCACGAACGCCCGGATCTCCGCCTGCCGCTCCTCCGGCAACGAACCCCGGGGGTTGAGGTCGTGGTACGCCCTCTCCAGCGTGAAGTCCGACGCCGCCCGGCGGTGGGCGCCGTTGTGGCGGTGCACCTCGGCGAGGAGGCCGAGGTCGAGCGCGATCCGACGCGCCAGGGACTCCGGCCCGCCGCCGCCCCCGCCGGTGGCGGCGTCGACCAGCAACCCGGTCAGGACCACCTGGCGGAAGTCGTGCAGCACGTCGTCGGCCGCGTAGGTCGGCACGACCGGTGAGGTCCGGGCCCCACCCGTGAGCGCCCTCACCATGCTGTCCGCCCGGGCCGCGGCGGAGGCGAGGGTCGGGCCCCGGCCACCCAGGGCGGCCCACATGTCCGGGAACCGCTCGGCCGCGTCGCGCAACGACCTCGACGACCACGGCCTCTGCCCCACCCTGACACCGTGCAGGAGCAGGTCCGAGAACGTTTCTCCGGCCGGCAGACCGCTCACCCGCCGGGCCGCCAGGATCGTGGCGGCGTTCCAGCGACTCGGCCACGACGCCTCGGCGTTCCCCATCCGGAACTCGAGGATCGCGTTGGCCCTGCTCAGCTCCCGCCACCTGGCCGGCACGCCGCGCAAGAGGTCCACGGCCCGATCGACCTCGTCAGGTGGGAAGCTCGGCAGCGCGAACACCGACAAGCCCTCGTGGAGCACCACCCTGTGCGCCATCATCTCGATGGGCAGGTACGTGTCGTTCGTGAAGTCCTCGGTGGCCAACCCGGCCGCCAGTCCGGTCCGGACGTCGTTGACCAGGTCCCAGAACTCCTCGTCGTCCACCGGCGGTCGGGCCAGGGGGTCGTCCTGGAACTGGTCGGGCGTGCCGGTGTCCACGATGTCCCGGGCCTGCTCGATCGCGGACCCCGCCACGCTCGCGGCGAGCACCGCGGCCGCGCCCTCCGGCGTCGCGCCCACCACCTCCAGCGACTCCGCGACCCGCTTCCGCGCGGCCTCCTGGAGGTGCACGGACATGTTCTTCAGTAACGCGACGGCGTTGTCGGTCAGGGCCTTCATCTCGGCGGGGTCGTCGGGGAAGGGTGGCAGCCATTCCGCCAGAACCCGTGGCACGTCGCCGTTGCCGTCACCGTCGCCGTCGTCGCCGTAGTCGTCGCGGTCCAGGACCATGCGGTCGACCACGCCCGCGGCGACGGCCTCGACGAGGCGTTCCCGCTTCCGCGGTGGGAACGTGCTGTCGATGCCGGACGAGACGATCGCGACCGCCTGCTCGTCGAGGGCGTCCCAGATCATCGTTCCGATCATCACAGCCAGGTCGTCGGCCACCTCCGGGAGGAGGGGGCTGTAGGAAGTCCGGAACGCCACGATGGCCCGTGCCCGCCGGTGCGCCGCCTCCCACTGGGGGTACGTCCGGTAGCGGCCTTCCTGATCGCGGCGGAAGTTCCTCAGCACCCCCGCGTTCGGGGGCCGCTCCCTGCCGGCGCGCAACGTCTGGCGGTCGGGGTACAGGTTGTTCACGACGTGCCACATCGGCACCATCGCGCTGCTGGGGTCGCCGACCTCCAGGATCACGTCGGCGGCGATGTCCACGAGGTAGCTCCACGCCTCGTGGCCCACCACGTCGGCCGAGCCGTCGGCGTCCTGGACCACCCGGATGGCCCGCCGGAAGAGGACGTCCTGCAAGGGCAGCGGCAGCGCGAACAGGTTCGCCAGTGCGGTCGCCGACCGCTCCGACAGGTCTTCGATCGTCCACCGGGTGATGTTCTCAACCGAGGAGTGAACCGGGTCCTGTTCCGATTCCCACGACGACCCCGGGCTGATCGGCCGGACTTCCTCGTCCTCCATCGGCTCGAACTCCGCGCCCGCGCCCCCGGCGCCCGGATCGCCCACACCCGGATCGCCCACGCCTGGATCACCCGCGACCGGATCATCCGCGACCGAGTCCCCGAAGCCCGAGTCCGACCTCGCGTCCGAGCCCTGGAGGTCCACGTCGGAGGCGGGCGCCCCGACCCCCGCGTCCTCCGGCAGGTCGACGTCCCCGGGCTCCGGCGGGAGTCCGGGCGGCGGTGCGGGTTGCAGCAGTTGATCGGTGGTGCGGTCGACCCACCACAGGTCGCGCGGTCCGACCAGGTCCCCGACCGGGAACCGGCGGTCCTGGGGGCGAACCGGCCCCAGCAGGGGTCTCCCCAGCACCGGCGACCGAGGGGGAACGCCCAGGCTCACGACGATCCGGTCCGCGATCGCGAGCCGATCCCGGCCCATCCCCGCGAAATTGGTGACGGCGTGCGCTTCGGCCTCGTAGACGAATTCGACGGTGAGGTTGAACTGCTCACCGCCCGGGAGTCGGTAGCCCCTGTTGAACACCTCGTCCACCACCTCGCGGACGTCTTCCGAGGACGCGTCGGAGGCGGTCACGTGCAGCTTGAGGAGGAAGTCGCGGACGCGGACGCCGTCGACCTCGAAGTCCCGGACGTCGTAGACGACGGGTATCCGCGGCCCGACCGGGTAGGGGCGCCCCAGCACGGAGACGCCCTGCCGGAACGCCTCGAAGCGCTCGCTGCGCACCGTGCCGAGCAACGGGGCGGACTCGCCGACCTCCCGGATGCGCTCCGGGTGCACCGCATTCGGGAGCGGGTCGAACCAGTCCGCGCCGGGGGCCGGGCTGTGCCGCCACGACGGGTCGTCCAGGATCGCCCGCCGCGCCGCCCTGGCCGCCAACCGCTCCACCGGCTCCCGCTCCAGGGACCTACCCGGCTCCACGGGCCGCGGGTTGGCCAGCGCGTAGCTCATCGGACGCGGCCGGAGGGCCCAGTCGACCAGCACCTCCACGTGCCCCGCGGTCCCGAACTCGTCCCTGACGTCCACGTCGAACACCTCGTGGTCGTGGAAGATCTCGGTCACCCGGGACGCGGCCATGCCCGTGATCCGCACGCGCGGCGGCTGGTAGCCCTGTCGCGAGCGCGCCTCCGACGCCCGGCTCACCTCCCGGGCCACCGACACCAAGGCCGCCTCTTCCCCCGGGTCCAGCGGCTCGTCCGACGCGTACTCGGCGCGGTGGAAGCTCTCGGCGACGAAGTGCTCCGGCTCCGGGGCGTCCGGGGACTCCAGGAGACGAGGACTGGCGGGGCCGGCGAGGCCCAGGTCGAACGCGATCAGGGTGGCCAGGAACTCCGGTCCGGTGCCCCTCCCGCCGAGCAGCGTGTGGACGACGGTCTCGGCCGCGACGACCTTGACGTACAAGTCGAACACCCGCTCGGCGAGGTGCTCGGGCACCGCCGGCGACACCCTGGTCCCGCCGATCACGGACAGCACGGTGCTGCGCCCCCGTCGCCGCGCCATGTCGGACAGCCGCCGCTCCACGGCCGTCAGGAGGCTGTGCGCGGGGTTGTCGGTCCGTTCCAGCGCCTCGATCGTCCACGGCGGCGCCCCCGAGCCGAAGCCGATGTCGAGCACCTCGCGGGGGAGCGGCGCGGCGTACTGCTCGATGTCGCGCAGCACGCGCGGGTCGTGCCGGCGCTTCAGCAACTCCGCCTGGATGGCATCGGACAACGAATTGACCCAGGTGCTGTTGTTGGCGAACCCGAGGAGGGACAGTCGGAACCTGGCGATCAACCCGGCTTGAGCCGCCGTCACCTGGCGCAGGTTGCCGTTCGACTGGGCGTCGAAGGTGCTCACCACGCGCCTCGCCCAAGTCAGGTTGTCCGCGCTCATGAGGTACGGGAAGGTCAAGCGGCCGAGCTGGAGCGCCAGCCGGTGGGCCCAGACCTCGAAGCCCCGTTCGATCGGAGCCTTGGTCGCCAGCCTGGCGGCGATGACCGCCTGCAAGCTCAGGGCCACGTCTTCCGACAGGTCCCGCTCGGGCACGCCGGACTCGACGATGAGCCACGCCCGGTGGAACGCGGCTTTCACCAGTTCCGCCGCCACCGCCCGCACGACGTCCTCGGACACCTCCCGGGGGGCCGGCTCCCCGCCCGCGGCGGTCTGCCCGGGGGGCGGCGCACCCCACTTGGAGGTGGAGGCCACGATGAATCGTGCGCGCCGCATCGCGGTCGCCCTCATCCGCTCGTTCGCGGCCTCCGGCATGGCGGTGGAGCCGGGTGTCGGCGCCCACGTCCCGGATCGCACGTCGAAGGGCAGCGGGTGGTCGAAGAACCCCTCGTCGTCGCCGAGGCGGGCGAAGAACTCCGGTTGGTCGTCGACGTGGAAGACGACCCCCGCCTGCTCGCCGGGGTGGGTGACGAAGATCCAGTTGAGCACCGCGGGGGCGATGCCCTCGATCAGGTGGGCGGCCAACCGCGAAGGCACCTTCTCGTGGGCCTCGCCCGAGGCCACCACGCGTGCCGCCCGCTCGATCGCGTCGCGCAGCAGCATGTGGGTGAGCATCTCGGCCGCGTCCGCCGCGCGGTCGGGGCCGAGGGAGCCGTAGGAGGTGCGGGACGCGACGACCGCCCGCGCCCGACGTGCCGTGGCGTCCTCGATGCGTACCGGCACATCCATCGAAGCGAGCTCCCGCCGGATGCGGTCCCCCTCCCGTGTGAAGAGGTCGAACGTCCACACCTCCCGGCCCGCGACCAGGTCCGGCGGCACGGCGGTCCGCAGGGCGGGCTCGACCCGCAGCAGCGCCGCCTCGGCCGTCCTCAGGTCGCCGTACCCGGCCAGTGCCGCGGCGGCGAGGTCCACCACGTCCGACCACACCCGGATGTCGGTCAGCGGACGGGCCCACTGCACCATCCGGGGCGCCCTCAGGTACACGGCCTCCTGGAGGGACCGCGAACCGCTGAACACCCACTCCCGCGCGAGCACCGCCTGCCGGCTCAGCAACTCGTGCGTCCACTCGGTGGAGGGGTCGGACAGCACGTCCTCCAGCAACCGCCACGCCTGCTCGCGCACCGCGTAGACCGGCGGCGGGGTGTCGTCCGCGGGCTCGTGCGGACGGACGAACCAGCGAGTGGCCTGCCGGGGCCCCGGCAGGAGGGGCCGGTCGCGCAGGTTGGTCAGCGCGTTCTCGCGGTTCTGCACCTGCCACAGGTGGCGCGGCCTGAGCGCGGAGCCCAGCACGGCTTGGAGCAGTCGACCCGCCGGGGTGCCCATGATCCCGCCGTCGCCGACCGCCTGCCCCTGGCCCGGCCGGCCCGTGAGGACGGGGCGGGCGAGGTCCCCCGGTGGGAGCCTGAGATCCTCCGGGGACGACGGCTGGGGGCGGCCCTGGTCGTGGTCGTCGTCGACGCCGAGGTAGTGGAGCAACTCGTGCGCCGCGGTGACCGGGTTGATGTGCTCCGGCCAGTGGTCCTGGGTGGCCCTCCGGACTCCCCCGACCCGGACGTCGGCGTGCGCTGCCAAGGGGTCGGAGACGAACTCGACGGTGACGTGGAACTGCTCGCCGCTGGGCAGCCGGTAGCCGCGGTTGAAGATCGCGTCGACCGCGTGGCGGACCCCCGTCCGGTACAGCGGCCCGACCCCGCCCGGCCGGTCGAGGCGCAGCTTGACGGTGTAGTCCCGCACGGGGACGCCGCCGACGGTGAACGCGCGCACGTCGTAGGCGATGAAGGTCTCCACGCCCCAGAGGAGGGGCCAGCCGCGGTCGACGCTGCTGGTGTCGAGCACCTGGTGGTGCTCGCCGCGCACCGTGCCGACGATCGGCGCCCGGCGCCGCGCCTGGCGGACGTCCGCGGAGCTGACGGCGTTCGGGAGGCGGTCGAACCAGTCCGCGGTGGTCGCCTCGCTGTGCCGCCACGAGGGGTCCTCCAGCACGGGGCGCCGCAGCGGCGGGAAGGCCGAGCGGTCCTCGCCGCCGCGCGCGGGGAGCCCGGCTTCCGCGGTCCAGTCCACGTGCACGTCCACGCCGTCGCGCGGACCGCCCTCGACCACTTCGACCCCGGTGGACCCGGCGTCGCGGAAGCGGTCGCGGACGCGGTCCGCCTCCGACCCCGAGATCCGGACCGGGGCCTCGGCGTAGCCGAGCAGCCGTCGACCGGCCTGCGAGCGCAGGATGCGCTCGATCGAGTTCTCCAGGTGGTCCAGGCCCGACCGGTCCGACTCCGGCGCACCCGACCGGCGGAACGACACCTCCAGGGTGAACCGCTCCTCCGCCTGCTCCGGGAGGGGCGCGGGCGGCAGCGCGGGCGGGGCGCCGGTGAGGCCGAGGTCGACCACGATCCGGTGGACGAGGAACTCCACGTCCCGGTTGTGGCCGCCGACGGCCCGGTTCACCACCAGCTCGGCCGTGGCGACGTCCACGACCTGCGCCAGCACGGCGTCGTCGACGTCGGTGCCCGCCGTCATGAACGCCACTGCGCCGCGCGCCTGCTGCCGCGCGTAGGAAGGGCTCCAGCCATTGGTCGCGGCCTCGTCGCCGTGCAGCCGGGTACCGGCGCCCGCGAAGCGGCGCGCGATCTCGGCGGCCCGCGCCAGCGACTCCTGGGTCCACGGTCGCATCTCGGCGCCGAGCCCCACGTCCAAGGCTCCCCGGGGTGCGGTGAACCGGGGTTCGTCGCGGGGCGGGCGCACGGCGGTCCTGATGCGGTCGCCCCAGCGGTGCGCCGTGCCGCTGCCGCGGAGCAGCGCCCTGTTCCGCACGCGACGGCGCTCGACCTCCCTGGTGAGCACGTCGGCCGCGACGACCGCGGTGAAGTCCGCCAGCACCGGTTCGGGGACGTCCGAGTTCACGGTGCGCAGTTCCGCCACGTCCAGGGCGAAGGCGTTCGCCGCTTCCACCTCGGACTTCCACGTCTCGGCGTGGGCGGCCAGCGTGGCGAGCGCCGCCGTGACGCTGTCCGCCAAGCCCCGCGCCACCCGGTCCGGCACACCGGCGCCCGCGCCCAGGTCGAGCACCACGCGGTGCGCCAGCGACTCGGCGCCCCGGTCGGGGGCCACGACCACCAGCACCGCGGCGACCGCGTCGGTCGCGGATCGCCGGAGGTCGGCCGGCAGGTCGACCTTGGCGGCCCCGGACACCAGGACGTTCCTCGCGGTCAGGCGCGCGGCCGCGACCAGTTCGGCCGCGACCACCGCGGCCACGTCCTCCAGGACCGCCGCCGGCACGTCCTGGTAGGCGGTGGCGGACCCGAGGAAGTCCCACGCCCGCCGCGTCGCCGTGTTCCGCGTCCTGGTGTCCACGTCGTCCAAGGCGCTCCCCACCGCGGCGACCGCGTCCGCCAGCTCCTCGGGCGTCCAGGGCGGCGCTCCGCTGCCGCTGCCGAGGGGGAACTCCACCCGGTGCACCAGCGACCGCCAGTCGCCGCGGCCGAGACCGGACCGGTCGAGGGTGATCCGCTCGACCAGGTCGCCCACGACGGCCACCACCAGGCGTTCCATCATCGCCGGCGCGGCGTCGACGTGCCCGGACCCGTTCTCCAGCAGCTCCTCCGCCCGGCGGACCGCGTCCCGGGCCAGCGACCCGGCGACCACCGCGGTGGCGTCCTGGGCGACGTCCGGGGCCAGCCGGCCGTAGGAACCGCGGAACCCGACGACCGCACCCGCCCGCCGGAGCGCGGCCTCCCTCGTCCGCCAACCGAAGTCCTCCGCCTCCCGCCGGGCCTCGTCGGCGCGGCGGCGCAACTCCGGCTCGGTCCACGGCTGCGCGTCGGACGCGGCGACGGCGCCGGCCAGGTCGTCCCGGGCCGACCGCACCAGCGACCACGTCGCGGTGACGCCGGCTCGCGTGTCCAACTCGTCGGCGGCGATGTCGACCAGGTCGGCGCGCAGTCCCGCGAGCCCTTCCTTCCCGACGACCTCGGTGACCAGCGCTTGGGCCCGCAGGTACAGGACTTCCTGCGTGCGCCGGGAGGTGTCGAACAGCCGCGACCGCGCTTCGGCGGCCCGCTCCCGCAGGAGCGCCGGCGTCCACGGCGGGGTCTCCGGTTCGTCGGTGGCCCCCCACGCGTCCACGCTTCCCCACGCGTCCGCGAATCCCTGCTCGCCGGCGGCCCTCGCCTGGTAGGCGGCCCCGGCGTGCCCCGGCGCGTAGGTCGACTCCGGCGCGTCGGTCGTCTCCGCCTGGTAGGCGGCCTGGGTGGTCCTCGCGCCGACGTCCCCGGCGGGGTACAACCCGGCGCTCTTCAGGACCCAGCTCGGGTCGTGCTCCCCCAGCAGCCGGAGGGCCGCCTCGGATGTCGGGGCCGGGCTCTCCAGCGCCCTCCTGACGTTCTCGACCAGCACCAGGTGACGCGGCCTGACCGGCGCGTGCCCGGCGCCCTTCCGGGGGGACATGATGCTGCCGTCGCGAACGACCCGTCCCCGGCCCGGGTGCTCCATGAAGATGGTCCTGGGCCCGGCCTGCGCGCGGGGGTCCCGCTGGTGCTCACCCCTGTCGCGGTACTCGTCCCTCGCGCCGAGGAAGTGGAAGAACTCGTGGGCCGCCTGCCCGGGCGTGATCGTGACGGGCCAATTGTGCTGGAAGGTGCGCGTCCCGGGAGCCCCGACGAGGATGTGGCCGTGCGCGTTCTCGCGCCGGGCGGTGAACTGGACGCGGGCGTGGAACTGGCTCCCGTCGGGGAGGCGGTAACCGCGGTTGAACGCCTCGTCGACGCCCTGGCGGACGCGCTGCTTCAGCGCCGCCAGCTCGGCCTCCGAGGCGTTGGTCGTGGCGCCGCCCCACGGGTCGACCGGGTCCAGGAACAGCCGCACGGTGAACTCGCGCACCGGCACGCCGTCCACCACGAAGTCGCGGACGTCGTAGGCGACGGTCGTGGTGACGGGCGTCAGGCGGGCCCGCCCGCGGGAGACCTCGCCGCTGTTCATCACGCTGAAGTCCAAGCCGCGCACGGTGCCCGTGACGACCTTGGGGCGCGCGGCGCGGATGCGTTCCGCGGAGACCGGGTCCCTCGGCGCGAACCAGGGCGCGCTGGGGTCGGTCCGGTGGCGCCAGCTCGGGTCGTCGAGGATCGGGTGCTCGAACCGGGGAAGGGGCGCGTCCTCCTCGCCCTCCGCCGGGGAGGCGGGCTCCCGCAGCTCCGGTTCGAGGGCCGCGCCTCCGAGTTCCAGCACGGGCGCGACGCCCTGGAGTTCCCTCGGCGTCCTGCGCCTGAGGGTCCAGTCGACGAACACGGCGGTGCCGTCGACGGGACCGCCGCCCTTCACCTCGGCGGTCACGAGCGGCACGCTGCGCAGCACTTCCGCGGCGTCCTCGGCCCGCACCCCGGAGACCACCACCGCCGGTGGCAGGTAGCCCAGCGCTTCGCGGGCGAAGGCCGCGTCGGCGATGTCCCCGGCCATCACCAGCAGGTCGTACCGCTGCCACTCGGTCAGCCCGGCGACGTCGGGCGCCACGTCGAAGAACCACTCGGGGGCCGGGTTCGACGCCTCGCGGTCCGGCTGGGACATCGCGAAGGGCGACGCGGCGAACCCGAGGTCCCGGGCGATCTCGTAGGCGAGCGCCACCGCGCCCCGGTAGTAGCCCTCGACCCCCGAGTGCGACGCCAGGTCGATCGCGATCGCGCTGGTGAGGTCCACCAGCAGGTCCTCGTCGGAGGTCGGGTCGACCTCGGTGGTGAACGCGACGATGCCGCGAGCCCGCCGCAGGGCGGTCGCCCGCACCCGGTGGTCGGCGTTCTCCAGCACCTCCAGCGACGCGGCGACCTTCGCGCGCAGCCTCGCGGGCGTCCAGGCCGGCGCCACCGGCCCCCTCGCGGGACCGAGGTCGGCGTCCACGGGGTCCGAGGCGTCGAGTTCGAGGACCTGGGCGCCGCCGTGCTCCCCGATCCGCGCGGTGCCCAGGTCGCGGGCGATGCCGCGAGCCAGGTCCACCACCGCGGTGAAGTCCTGGTACTGCTCCAGGGCCTTCGCGACGACGTTGACGAGCGCGGGGCGGGTGTCGGGCGGGAGCAGTGCGGGGTCGTGGGTCTGCTCGACGACCCACCGGGCCCTCGGGTACACCAGGGCGTGGGTCCAGTCGGGCCGGCCGCGCATCCACTGCCCGGCCGCCGAGCCCTCGGCCTTGACGGTGTCCTCGGTCCACGGGACGCCCTGCGGCGCCGCGTCGTCCAGCGGCCCGTGCCAATCGTCCGGGTGCGGCAGGCTCTCGAATGCCTGGTTGTGCTGCGGCGTGCCGTCCAGGAGGTCTTGGGCGATCCAGTCGAGGTTGTCGGAGTCGTAAGTGTGCCGGTGGACCCCCGGTGCGTCGCTGCGCCGCAGGGTGACCGTGACCGAGGGCTCGCCCGGGGTGCCGCCGAGTTCCACCTCCACGGTGAGCGACTGGCCGGACCTCGGACGGGTGATCACTGACCGGACACCGGTCCCCAGCGGCGTGACCGCCACCTCGGCGTCGCCCAGGTCCTCGGGGTAGGCCGCGCGCAGTCGGTCCCGGTCGGCGAAGAAGTCGCCCAGCAGGTCCCGCGCGTCCACCACCGACAGCGCCGAGCCGGTCTCGCGGACCGCGCGGTCGGTGCCACCCCGAGCCGGTTCGGCGACGTCGACTCGCGGCGCGACGCCCGGGCTCGCGCCCTGGCGGCGCGCGTCCCGCTGCACCCGGACCTCGACGGCGTCGCCCGGCTCGCCGCCGGTCAGCCGGAGGTCGACACCGCCCCGCTCGCCGAGGACGGCGGTGAACGCGTCGCGCACCGCTGCGGCGCTCGCCGCGGGTCCGGAGATCTCGACCACCGGGGCGGGGAGGGGCCGTCCGGCCTTCTCCCGGGCGGCCAGCAGGTCGAGCGCGGACGCCCGCACCAGCGCCCGCCCGCCTGCCGTGAGGTCGGGGGCGCCCGGCACGTGGGGGAACCACAGGTCCGCGACGGCGAGCGACGGCGGCGTCCCGGGCGCGATGCCGAGGTCTTCGGCGAGGCCGTAGGCCAGGGCGGTGCTGTGCCGAGGGCTGTGGTGCTTCAGCAGATCGGCTGCGACGATCGCGGTCAGCCCTTCCAGCGTCTCGGGGTCGTTCGGGGCCGCAGCGACGGCGACGATCCCCTGTGCTCGGCGGAACGCCTCGTCCTGGACGGACTCGGGCCGCCCGGCCAGGTCCCGGTGGGCCGCCGACGCCCGCGCGGTCAGTTGCTCGGACGTCCACTCGGCGGCGGGGCCGGCGGCGAGCGGCCCCGTCTTCCTCAGGATGGCGCCCACCCGGCCCCCGGTGGCTCCCGGCGCGGGCAGCTCGACGACCTCGTGGCCACCGAGCGGCGACGGCGACGCGACGCCCAGGTCCGACGCGATCCGGTGGGCCAGCTCCGCGGTCTCGCGGAAGCGGAGCCCGTCCACCAGTGCTGCGGCGACGACGAAGGTGAGGTCCAGGTGCGCGGTCGGGTCGGGCGCCGCGGCGGGGTCGGCGACCAGCGACGTGATCCAGTCGGCCCGCCGCACGGCCGACCGCTGCCTCGCCGGGTCCCGCTGCTCGGCCAGCACCGCGCGCGCCCGGACGGCTTCGGCTCGCAGCAGCGCCCCGGTCCAGGGGGCCCGGTCCCCGGCGGACGGCCGCACCGGGGCCTCCGCGACCACCAGCGGACCGGTGACCGCCGTGCGGTCCGACCGCGAGAAGATCCCGTTCAGGGCGCGGAGGAACCTGGCGGGCCTCTTCCACCGGCCTCCGGCAGGGGCGGATGCCCCCTGCCCGCCGGTCACGTCCGGCGCCGCGTCGACCGGCGGGTTGGCGGCGGCCAACGCGTTCAGGTGGTGCGCGAACAGCCAGAGGTGGCGCGGCAGCAGCCGTCCGCTGCCGTCGAGCATGCCGATGCCCATGATGCCGTCGTCGTCGACGACCTGTCCCCGGCCGGCCTCGACCTGGAAGAGCGGTTCGTCGTCGATCGTCTCGACGTACTCGTCCACGAGGCCCAACTGGTGCCCGTGCTCGTGGCCCAACGTCATCTCGGACGCGTTCAACGGCCACGCCAAGTGGCGCGCGCGGGCGTCGTCGTCCATCACCGAGATCACCGAGTGCGCGTCGGCCGGGTCGTCGGTGAACTCCACCGTGACGTGGAACTGCTCCCCGCCGGGCAGGCGGTACCCCTGGTTGAAGATCTTGTCCACGCCGCCGAGGAAGCGGTCCTTCAGCTCGTCGAGCTGCTCTTCCGTCGCCGCGACGTCGGTCGTGTCCAGGAAGTACCTGGTGGTGATGTCGAGCACCCGGCGACCGTCGAGGTCGAGGGCGCGCACGTCGTAGGCGATCGGGTCGCGGACCAGGTCGAGCCGCGGCTTGCCCACGATGCTGATGTCGGACTTGGAGGTCGGCTTCACGCCCTCGCCGCGCACCCACGCCGTGACCGGGGTCCCGACCCGTGCCGAGGCGACGCGGTGCGACGACACGGGGTCGCGGGGGTCGAACCACTCCGCCGCCCAGCGCCTGCTGTGCCGCCACCTCTCGTCGTCCAGGACCGACTTCACTACCGCGGGCGCGGCGACTTCCTGGTCGGACTGCTCGGTTTCCGGGTCACCGACCACGTCGGTGACCGGCGGCGCGTCGAGCGGGGTGACGCGCGGGGCGTCGAGCGGGGCGGTACCGCCCGGTCGCACCAGGTCCCACTGCACGAACACGGCGGCGCCGTCGCGGCTCTCGTCCAGCTCGACGGCGATGTCGACGTCGACGACGTGCTTGCGCAACAGCTCCTGGACGTCCGGGACGGTGGAGGGGTGGCCGGAGATCCGGACCACCGGCGGCAGGTAGCCCAGTTCGGCGCGGGTGCCCGCGGCCTCGGCCAGTTCCTCCCCGAGCTTCTCCACGCGGCCGGACTGCGCCTCGTCCAGCGCCTTCGAGCCCGGTCCGGAGGTGAACGCCAACTCCGGCGGAAGGGCGCGGTTCCCCGCCTCGGCGGGATCCTCCAGCGGTGCGGCGGTAGCGGTGATGCCCAGGTCGCCGACGATCTGCACGGCGAGCTTCGCGCTGCGCCTGTAGTAGTGCTCCTCCTTGTAGTCGTCGGCGACGACCACAAGGAGGTCGTCGAGCACGTCGCGGTCGATCGGCGCACCGGCGCTGACGACCGACGTCACGATCCCCTCCGCGCGCCGCAGCACGAGGTCCTGCGTGAACCGGGTCTGCTCGTCCAGCCAGGCGGCGCGCGCCAGGTCTGCCCGCAGCCGCAGCGATTCCACCGTCCAGGGCGAGTCCTGCGACGGCCCCTTGCGCGCACGCAGGTCGCGGATGGCCCGGTTCGGCCCGGTGGTGGGACCGGCGATCGGCGGCAGGGCGGTTCCCAGGCCCGCGGCCACCTCCAGGGAGGCTTGCCTGGCGCCTTCGGTGTCCGCCCTCTGCAGCACGCTCGCCACGACCCTGACGACGTCTTCGAACGCGTCCGGGTCGGTCAGCCCCGACATGTCGTGGGTCTGGACCACGATCACGCCCGCTTCGGCGAACAGCGACTTCCGGTCGGCGGCCGGGAGGTCGAGGCCGTCGAGGTAGGCCATCGCCCGGTGGCCGGCGGTCCGCACCACCTCCGGCGTCCACTGCGCCGAACTGTCGCGGGGGTCGTCCCGCTGCGGAACCTGCTGAGCGCCCTGCCCCATCGCGGACATCGCCGGTTCCGGCACCGCGAGCGCTTCCGCGTCCTGGTGGGTCACCGGCCCCGGCAACGGGCCGCCGTCCACGACCGCTTGAGTCTGCTCGACCACGTCCTCGTGGGTCGGGACCGGAGTCTCCGGCGAGGAGGGGTCCTCCACCACGGGCAGGTCGGTCATCAGGGGTTCGGGTGCCACCAGCTCGATCCCGGCGCCCGAAGCGGGGCGACCCGCGTCCACCGGGTCGACCGGCAAGGCACCCGTCTGCTCCCGGGTCGGCCCGGCCTGAGTCGGCCCGGTCTGAGTCGGCGCAGCCTGAGTCGGCCCGGCCTGGGTCGCCCCGGCCTGAGCCGGTCCAGTCTGAGTCGGCGCGGTCTGAGTCGGCCCGGCCTGAGCCGGCGGCTGGGGTGTTTGCGTCTGCGGCGTCGGTGTCACCGAGGGCTGTGGCGCCGGGGACTGGACGACCTCAGGCCCTCTCGCCTCCGGTGCCGTCGACATGTCGTCGACCGGACGCGGGTCGAGGGAGGACCACCACGTTGTTTCCAGATCCGGCAGGCCGACCGCGTCGGCCGGCCCCTGGTGCAGGGGCAACCGCTCGTTCAACCCCGGGGGCCGGAGCTGATCGCCCGCCGCGTTCCCGGCGCCCGGTCGGTCCTCCCCGAGGTTCTTCCCATCGCCCGGATCCGGCACGCCCCCGACGGGTTCGCGCGGTTCGACCACCGGGGCCTGCGGAGTGATCTCCGAAGTCCGCGGGTCGACCACCGTCACCGGCGGCGCGGTGGTCCCCTGGTCCGGTCCGCCTACCTGCTCCCGCGGCACTTCCGCGGTCGGGACCGGCGCCTGTGGCCGCTCGGGCTGCGGGTTGGCGATCCCGGGCGCACCCGGACCGGTCGTGACGGCCGCCGCACCACCGGCAACCATTCCACCCGCGAGCACGACGCCCGCGCCGATGCCGACGTCGCGTCCGAACCCGTCCCGGCCATCGACCCCGGGCGTGACCGGGTCCACCACGTCGTCCACGGGCACCCCGGCGCCCGGCTGTTCGAAAGGCGGTTCTCCGGTGCCCGGTTGTCCAGTGCCCGGCTGCTCGGAACCCGGTTCTCCGGCGCCAGGCTGCTCGGAAGCAGGCTCGCCAGTACCCGGTTCTCCGGCGCCGGGTTCTTCGGTGCCGAGTTCTTCGGCGCCGGGCTGCTCGGAACCAGGTTCTTCGGCGGGCGACACCTCGAAAGCGGGAACTTCGGGAGCGGGGACGTCGAGACCGGGTTGTTCCGGCGCCGGTTCTCCCACTCCCGGTTCGGGTTCCGGCCCGACCTCCTGCCCGGTGTCGTCAGCCTCCTCTCCCGATTCCTCCTCATCCAGATAATTCTCACCGACCAACCGATCCAACCCAGCCTCGAAACCCCCCGTGAAAGCACCACTCACCACCCCCATCCACACATCCTCCAAACCCTGCCCCGTCGCCCCCGCCATGATCGCACCCGCACCACCCTCACCCGCACCCTCCACACCAGCCGCAAAAAACGGACTGTCCACCGAATCCGGCGCCAACTTCCGACCCAACAAATAACCCCCACCGATCAACCCACCAGCCAACGCACCACCCGCACCCGACAACAACGTGCTCGTGACATCCCACTCCTCACGATTCCCGTCCTCGAACTGCCACCACTGCGCCAACGCGTCCTGCGCCATCTCCTGCGCAGCCTCCTGCACCGCCTCCACCAACAACCGCACAGACCAGTTCAACCGCTCCAGAATCCGCCCCACCGCCAACCGCCCGTACGTCACGATCTGCGGCACCAAACCCGCCGTGAAAGGACTCGCCAAAGCCCACAACACCATCTGACCGAAAAACGCCAACTCGATCACGATCGAATACTCCGCATGCTCCACCTGCAACGCCAGAGCATGCAAACTCCGCGACTGCTCCCCCGCCACCACCACCAAACGCGGAACCACCTCACCCAAACCCGCCACATACCCACGAAACGCACGCCCCGCCGCCTCGCCAACACCCCCCTCCACCACACCCGACAACCCCGCCAAACCACCAGCCGCCCCCACCAACCCAGCCGACAACCCCGCCCAACCCCGCGCCAACTCATACGCCTCGGCCGAACTGATCCGCGGGATCTCCTGACCCGCCAACAAGATCATGCCGATATCGCCGACCAACGACGGATCAAGATCAACAGGCATCGCGAGGAATCCCGTCAGGCATGAGGAGGGGCGGGGTGGGCGGGGTGGTCGGTCGGACGTCCTACGACTCGTTCGGATCCCGCTCTTCCGGCACCACGACAACCGGAGGGGTCTGCAGCGACTCGGCCGGGGTGGCCCAGACCGGCGCGTAGAGCTCGGTCCCGTCAGGCAGGACCTCCACCGGCAGCGGTTCGCCGAGGTCGTCGACCGGTCGAGCCCCCGGCTCACCTGGGAAGGCGATCGAATCGGCCCGCAAGGGCTCGGTGGCGGGCGGCTCGAAGAGCGAGTTCGGCCCGTCCACCCGCTCCGCCGGGAAGCTCAGCGACGGCGTGCTCGACAACGGCTCCACCGGTTCCTCCTCCCGGCTCGGCACGAAGCCCGGCTGCAGCACGCCCCGCACCACTTCGTCCAGGGTGTGCTCGTCATCGGGCTGGAAGAAGCCCTTGAGCCGTCCGTCCGGGCCCGTCAGGAACACCCGCCCGTCCTCGCCGGGCACCTCCGCCCCCATGGGCGCCAGCACGCCGATCCGCTCGCCGAGCGCGTTGACGAGGACCTGGGGCGACACCGGGATTCCGATGTCCGACGGCACGCGCTGGTCCAAGGCTTCCCCCCTGGGCACCACGCCCTTCCGGATCGGCCCGGTCCTCGCCGGGGTGATCGCGCTCGGCTGATCGACGTCACGCGGTGTCGTCCCCTTCCGCAGGGGCGCACCGGGGCCCTGCCCCGGGGGGACGACCACCGCGTTCTGGGCGTACCGGGTGTTGGTCTCCTCGGCGTCCTCCTGGCTCTGGGCGAGTTTGTCGAGCTTGTCCTGGGTGAGTGTCAAACCGCGGGAAATCCCGCGGACCGCGGTCATGAACGCGTGCGTGATCTCCATGTACGGCGGCAGGAAAGTCTTGCCCGTGCTGGTCTCCATCGCGTCGGGCACGGAGGTCTTCACCGGGGGTTTGTGCAGGTAGTCGTAATCCGAGAGGATGGACCTGAAGATGCCCGCCTGGACGCCGAAGTGCTCCCCGGCGCGCCGCAGCAGGGCCGGGTCGCCGACGATGGGTCCGTCGCCGGCGAGCGGTGGTGGCACGTCGGGTGTCCTGGGCGTTCCTCCGCCGAGGGGTTGACCCCCGGGCGGTCGACCACCGCCGGTGCCGGGCCTGTCTGCCGCCATCGTCTTCTCCTCAGCTCTTGGTCCGCAGCGCGGCACGCAGTGATTCCGGCAGGCCCGACTCGGGCGGCACGAACGACTTCGCGTCGAACTCGCCGGAGAAGATCGCCTTGGCGTCCAGGCCGGCGGGCATCTGCGGCGCCAGCAGCTCGGCGGCCTCGTCGCCGACCTTGCGCTGCGCCTCGGCGATCGTGTCGACCAGGACGCCGGCCAGCTCGGCGGGCGGCATCTTCTTGTAGGCGGCGGTGGGGAACTTGACGTCGGTCACGCGACCCCCGTGCCCGACGGTCACCGACACCACCCTGCGGGGCGCGGTCACGGTGGCCTGGATCTCCTGCAACCGCTGTTGGGTCTCCGCCATGAGCCGCTGCTGCTCGCGGAGCTGGGCGAAGAGCTGCTCCAGGTGTTCGGTGTGCTGATCGGACATGTCGACCTCCTCGATCAAGGGTGTGGGTGGACGCGCCCACCGGTGGCGCGCGCGGGTTCGGACAGCCTGTTTGCGAAGTCGCGTCTGCCCGATCAGCCCACGGCGGCCAACCCGCCCGACGCCGGCGAGCGCAGGTCCGCCGCGGTGAGGGTGCGGGACGCCGCGGTGGCGGCGAGGTGGTCCGCGAGCTGGTGGGCGCCGTGGGCCGTGCGGTCCGCCGACCCCTCGATGCGGGTGCGCAGCGCGGTGACGGCGTCGTCCGGCACGTCGTGACCGCGCCGGGCCAGGTGCCGCACGGCCATCCGAACCAGGTCGTCCACGCCGTGCTCGGTGAACTCCCACGCCTCGGCGAAGCACTCGGCCAGCAGGTGGTCGAGCGCGAGGAGGTCGCGCACCGGCCTCCGCTCGCCCAGCAGCAGCACGACCACGCCGTCGGCGTCCCGGCGGACCGCCTCGACCAGCGCTTCGGCGGTCTCCGCCCGGCGCTCCACCGAGTCGGTGAGCCAGCCGGCGTCGACGTCGAGCACCAGCACGCCGCCGGCGGCGTCCTCGAACGCCCGGCCCACCAGGCTGGCGGCCTGGCCGGGCCACCGCGGGCACAGGTCCAGCCCGACCCGGACCCGCACGACGTGGCCCGCGTCGACCAGGCCGAGTTCGGCGAGGGCCTGCGCGTAGAGCCGGGCCACCTCGCTGCGGCCGGTGCCGCGCGGGCCGGTCAGCACCGCGCTCGCCTGCCGGGCGACGGGCCTGCGGCGCTGCTTGAGCCCGCAGAGCCGCAATGTGTTGCGCCCCAACGCGTCGCGCACGTCGCTCAAGCCCTGCAGGGCGCTCAACCGCGCCCACGCGCGGCTCGCGGCCAGCGCGGCGGCCGGGTCCGTGCCCGCGTCGGGACCGCCGGTTGACGGGGCCGCCGCGCCGAGGGCGGCGAGTTCCGGCACCAGGTCCGCCGCGGTGAGCCGGTTGAAGTCGGAGTCCTTGGCCGGTGGCTCGTTCGCCAGGCGCGACGCCTGGTTGTTGACCATCGCCTCGAACAGCTTGCGGGCGACGCGGCCGTTGCCGAAGGTGTCGTTCTTGGGCACCCGGTCGAAGTAGTCGGCCAGCGCGCCCACCGCGTCGTCGGACAGCTCGTAGTAGTGCTTGCGGCACAGGTTGGCGGTGATGGTGACCAGTTCCTCGACGCTGTAGTTCGGGAACTCGATGGTGCGAGTGAAGCGGGAGGCCAGGCCGGGGTTGGAGGCGAGGAACTGCTCCATCAGCTCCGAGTAGCCCGCGACGATGACCACGATCTCGTCGCGGTGGTCCTCCATCATCTTCATCAGCGTGTCGATGGCCTCCTGCCCGAAGTCCGGTCCGCTGCCACCGGACTGGCTCGACAGCGTGTACGCCTCGTCGATGAACAGCACCCCGCCCATGGCCTTGTTCACCACTTCAGCGGTCTTGATGGCCGTAGCGCCGATGTACTGGGCCACCAGGTCGGCCCGCGCCACCTCCACCATGTGCCCGCGCGACAAAATGCCCAACTCCGCCAACACCGAGCCGTAGAGCCGAGCGACCGTGGTCTTACCGGTGCCGGGAGGACCCGCGAACACCAGGTGCCGCGACATCGGTGGCATCGGCAGGCCCAGCTCCTTGCGGCGCTGGCTCATCCGGATCAGGTTGATCAGGCCGATGACCTCCTGCTTCACGCCGTGCAGGCCGATCAGCCCGTCCAGGTCGGCCAGCGGCCCGTCCAGGGCGACCCCGCCGGCCGGGTCCCCGTCCTGGCCGCCGGTCGGCCGGACGCCGGGCAGCCGGTCGTCCGCGGGCCGGTCCGCGGGCGCGGGACCGATGCCGACGGCGACCTGGCGCTCGTCGGTGACCAGCCCGGTGACGGTGAGCCGGTCGTGCTCGACGCGCCGGTGCACGGGAGTGCCGCCGCTGCCGGTGACCGTGCAGCCGACGACGGAGGCGTCCTCCTCGGTGTCCAGCAGCACCCCGTCGCCCGCGCTGCCGGTGACCTCGCTGTCGTGCACGTCGGCGCGCCCGCCGCTGTGCACGTGGACGCCGTGCCGCCGGGCGTCGCGGACGCGGCACCTGGTGGCGTGCAGCGCTCCACCGGCGACTTCGAGACCGTCCGCGGCGGCGGCGACGACCTCGCCGTCGCGGACGGTGGCCAGGCTGTTCTCCCCGACGTGCAGGCCGCCACCGCGCAGCAGCGCGGAGGCCAGGGTGGCGCGGGCGCCGCCGGAGAGCGTGACCAGGTGGTCGGCGCGACCCGCGACCCTGAGGTCGCCGACCTCGGCGATCACCTCGCCGGACAGGTCGAGGCCGACGCCGTCGCCCGCGGACACCTCGGCGTCGGCGAGCACCAGGGTGGACCGCCCGGACAGCACGAGGGCCGGGCCGGACGACGGCTCCGCGCGCAGCCCCCGGATCTCGGCCCTGGCCTCGGCGCGCACCAGCACCGCGCCGTGCGTGGAGCCGCCGACCCACAGCTTGGTGAACCGGGGCGCGGCCTCGCCGTCCACGACGACGCCGATCGGGCTGTCGTCGACCCGGCAGTCCTCGAAGCGCGGCGCGGCGGTCCCGGTCACCTGGACGGCGTTGCGGCCCGCGCCCTCGAAGCGGCAGCCGCGCAGCAGGGGCTTGGCGCCGCCCGCGAGGTGCGCCGACTGCACCCCCGCGCCGGTGAACCGGGACTCGGCCACGGTCACCTCGCCCGTGCTGGTCAGGTACAGGTCGAGGCTGCCGCTGCCGCTGACCTGGAGGTTGCGGACGTCGGCGGCGGCCTCGCCCTCCACCACGACGGCGGGCTTGCCGGTGTCGACCACCGAGCAGTCCTCGACCACGGCGCGGGCCCGCCCGTTGACGCAGATCCCGTTGCCGCCCGCGCGCAGCACGCGGACGCGGCGCAGCACCAGCGCGCCGTCCTCCGCCACCACCACGCCCGACGACGCCGCGTCGGCGATCTCGGTGTCCTCGACGCTGCTCTGGTCGGGCGAGGTGACCACCAGCGCCGCGCCGCCGGTCGCGGTGAGCGCGCACCCGCGCAGCGACACCCGGCCGCGCCCCCGTGCCAGCACGGCGGCCCACGACGCGCTGGACACGCGGCAGCCGTCCAGCGCGACCTCGCCGCGCCGGGCGTCCAGCGCCGCCACGTCGTCGGCGGCGCCGGTGAGCACCAGGCCGGTCAGCCGCACGGCTTCCGCGTCGACCACGACGACGCTGCCGGTGGCCGCGTGCACCTCGACGGTGCCCAGCCCTTCCTCGGCGCTGAGCGTCACCATCCTGGTGAGCACCAGGCTCTCGTCGTAGCGGCCCGGCAGCACGCTGATCATGGCGCCGTCGCGGGCGTTGGCGAGGGCGGCGCCGATGGTCGGGTACGCGTCCGACCTGTTCTGCGCCACCACGAGCAACTGTCGGTTCATGCCTGCGACCTCTCCGCTCGGGCGCGGCGGACCAGGCCCGGCAACGTGTGGAACCTGGGCACCGCGTGCGCGGGGGTGCGCGGGTCGCGCCGGGCCGTGGCCCACTTGTCGGCGCCGGCGCGCAGCGCGACCGCCGCCAGCTCGTCCAGTGACACGCGGTTGCGGTCCACCCGGCCGTTGGCGTCGATCTCCCCGGCGGCCAGCTCGCGCAGCAGCACCCGGCCGCGACCGCCCTGCTCGGGTTCGGCCAGGCCGAGCACCTTGAAGCTGGTGCCGGGGACGAACAGCACGCGGTCGGCCGTGCCGCCGACCTCCGGCTCCAGCAGCCGCGTGCGCCGACCGGTCATCGACCAGACCACGACGTCCACGTCGCCTTCCTGGCGCGCGCAGGGCTCGCTGAGGGCGTTGAGGAACCCCCACTCGGTGACCAGCTTGCGGCCCCGGTACAGCTCCCACTCGGGCTCGGTAAGCGAGGTGGTGAACACGGCGATGCCGCGGTGCGAGGGCAGGCGGCTCAGACCGGAGACCACGCAGCGCGCGAACGGCACGTGCGGGCCGACGACGGCGTTGCGCAGCGCGTCGTCCACGCCGTCGCCGTCGGCGGACAGGTAGAGGCGGACGGCCACGGCGTCGGTCAGCAGGTCGGCCGGCCGGCCGCTGGAGCCCTGGAAGCTGGGGTGCTCGGAGAGCACGCGGGCCACCGAGTTCGCCACCGACGAGAACTGCTCGTTGAGGCTCTTGCGCAACCACGCGCGCTCTTCGTCCAGCCCGCGCTTGGGCACCACGGCCGCCGCGGCGGCGGTGGGCACGGGCTGCACCGCCGTGTCCGCGCCGGAGCGGGTGTCGCCGGCGGACCCGCCAGCCTCGGCGGGTTGGACGGCGCCGGCGGGTGGCTGGTCACGTGGGGGCGGGGCCGACGTGTCGGGGGACGGCACGTCGGCCTCGCTGCTCTGGGGTGGCGCGGCCACCGGTCGGGCGCCGGCCGGCGGGACGGCCGGGGAGGTCCCCCCGACCGGAGGCGCGGCGACCGGGGCGAGGGCGGCGGGCGGGCCGACAGCCGGCGGCACGGCCACCGGAGGCTCGGCCACCGACGGGGTGCCGGCTGAAGGCACGGCACTCGGAGGCGCGGCGGGTGGTGGCGCGGCGCCCGGAGGCGTCGCGGCCGGAGGCGCGGTCGGCACGTCGACCGGCACCCGGTCGGGATCGACCGGCGGGGTCGCGGCGAAGGCCGCTTCGGTGCGCGGCGGCGCGGCGGGCGGCAGCACGGCGGGGGATGGCGAAGTAGGTGGTGGCGAAGTGGGCGGCAGGGAGGCAGGTGGCAACGCGGCGGGCGGCAGCGCGGCGGGTGGCGGCGCGATGGCCGACTCCGGCCGACCGGGCGTCAACCGCTGGTCGATGCTCGGCTGCCGCCGGGTCTCCGCGTCGAGGTCGTCACCCGCGACGACCAGGTCCACGACAGGCATGGGCACCGGCGTGGGCACCGGCCTGGCCACCGCTTCGGCAGCCGGACCGACCGCCGGCGAGCCGGGCTGGGCGGCGCTCTCCGGGGAGACGACCTCCAGGATGACGACCTCGGCGCCGTCGGGTTCGGCGTCGATCTCGGCCATGGCCCGGCCGGCGGGTCGAGTGGGGGCGAGCACCCCGGCCGGGCGCGCGGCGGCCGGCACCACGTCGCTCATCCAGCGCGTCGCCGGGTCGAGCCGGGCGACCAGGTCGTCGGCCAGGACCTTCATCCGGGCTCCGGTCGCCTCGTCGGGCGCCTCGAACAGCATCAGGTGCCGCTCGGGGTCGATCGGCGTCGCCCGCACCGAGTCGGCGTGCTCCGGCGCCGCGGGCGGGCGGACCCACATCCCGGCGGGCACCACCTCCACCACCGCGTCGGGCGCGTACCAGTACACCGCCGGGCCGACCTCGGACACGCCGTGCACGGGCGGCCGGTGGCTGACCAGCCGGGGCGGCGGGGTGGCACCGGCGGGCTGCGGGGTGTAGGCCAGCTCGCGGGCCGCGCTGCGCCAGCCCGGCGCGCCGCCCGCGCGGATGGTGTAGACGTCGGGGTCGGCCACCGAGCCCACCGGCAGGCCGGTGTACCAGACCAGCTCCTCGCCGACGAAGTTGGTCAGCGCCTGCTCCGGGGAACCGCCGTCCGAGTCGGACAGCCGCCCGTAGCGCAGCAACCGCGTCCTGGCCCTCAGCGCGGCCGGGAGGCCGACCCAGAAGCGGGCCACGTCGTCGAACGAGATGGGCGGCGCGTCGGGGCAGCCGAGGACCAGGGTGAGCAGGTCGGGCTGGCACGGCAGGTTCTCCTGCAACCGGGCGCGGTGCGCCCGCAGCTGCCCGTCGTCGCAGGCGGGCCTGATCCACACCCCGCCGCCCAGCGGCTCGGCGATGCCGGTCGCGCTGGTGGCCAGCGCGTCGGCCACCACCTCGGACTCCCAGTTGGGCTTGGGGAACCGCTTGGACTCCCAGCGCGGCGGCTTGCCCGGCTGGAACCTGATCCACCCGCTGTTGCGGCCCGCGTCCACGAACAGCGAACCGCCCGCGCCCGGCAGGATCGCGCCGTCGGGGGCGATCACCGGCCGGTTGAGGCGTTCGGCCAACCACTGCCCGGCCAGCGCGGTGGTCTCGCGGGACCGGCCGCCGATGACGATCCGCACCCCGCGCCGGGGCCGGGGCATCAGGTCCGCCACCGATTCCCAGGCGGAGAACGGGCTGCCGGTGGGGAGGTCGACCACGACGAGGTCGTGGTGGGGGTCGACGGCCACGACGAGGGCGAGGTTGCGGGCCTCGGTCGTCAACTGGTCCCGGGGGTGGACCACCAGCGCGTTGCCGATCATCCGGCTGGTCATCTCCACGCCGCCGCGTCGGCTGGTCATCAGGCCCATGTCAACTGCCTCCCTTTTCCACCACGCCGAGGGCGCCGCGGGCGAGCGCGGGCCCACTGGGCACCGCGGCCAGCACTTCGGCTGCGACGGGCGTGGGCACGACACCGCCGAACCCCAGCGCGGCCACCGAGCCGTCGTCGGGCAACGAGTACTTGACACCCCGATCGGTGATCAGGAAGCGGTCCGGCTTGCGCCCCTCCGCCACGGGCACGGAGGCGGCCAGCACCCCCGAGGAGGGCTTCAGCCGGATGGCGGCGCTGTCCGCGGTGGCCTGGGCGGGGCTGTGCCCCGGGTCCGCGGTCACCAGTTCGCTGACCACCCGCACGCCCTCGGGCCGCTGGCGCAGGCACAGGGCGCGCTCGGTCACCCCGTCCCGCACCAGCGGGGAGGTCCCGGAGAGGTCGGGCAGGCGCGAGACCAGCGAGGTGTCGGCCGAGCGGGGTGCGGCGGCCAGCGCGGCGGTGTCCAGCGGGGTCGAGTCGCGCTGCAGCTTGGCCTGCACCAGCAGCGCCTCGACCCGCGAGAGCGGGGCGAGGCCGTCCTCGCGGAGCAGGAAGTGCTGAACGCCGCCCGAGGTGGCCTGCTCGAACAGGTCGCCGATCCGGTGCCGCTCACCCGCGATCGACGGCCCGGCTTTGCCGTCGCCCGCCACCTCGGCGGCGCCGATGACCGGGCCGTCCGGCAGGGCGTCCAACCACGCGGGCGGCGCGGTGACGGGCGGTCCGGCGCCGAGGCCCAGGGCGACCGGGACGGTGTCGTCGGCCAGCAGGTGCTTGCGGTCGCGCCACACCAGGTACTGCCGGTCGCCGGAGACGACCCACAGGTGCTCGTCGTCACCCGCGGTGGCCGCCTGCGCGCCGGGCACCAGGTCCAGCCCCATGCCGCCGCCGGACTTCGCCAGGCACAGCAGCCACGGCCCGCCGACGAGGGCGGCGCGGTCGGGCACCGCGTCGGGCGCGCCCGCGATGCCGATCTCGGGTCCCCGCTCCAGCCCCGCCAGCGACGCGCGCTTGATCGTCCGGACGTGCGCGCCCTCGCCGACCAGCAGCAGGGCGGACGCGTGGTTGGACAGCGGCACCAGCACCCCGCCGCGGTGGACGTAGGTCGCGCCGGTCTCCTCCTCGACCAGGATCGCGCCGGGCTGCTTCCACGCCTGCGAGCCACCCGGCTTGATCAGGCCGTAGACGCCGAAGCCGATGGCGATCAGCAGGGCCAGCACGATGCCCATGACCAGGCCGAACAGCGCGCGCCGGGCGGGTGGCTCGCCGTGGCTGGTGTCGCCGAGCAGCAGGGCGGAGCTCATCCGCCCGACCATGGTCTGGTAGGCGTGGAGGTGGTCCCGCTGGGTCTGCACGGCTCACCCGGCCAATCCGCGTGCCCACGCGTAGACGCCGAGGATCTGGAGCAGCACGGGCAGCACCGCGACCCCCGCGCAGATCTCCAGGACGTTGGCCAGGTGCCCCCACAGCGGCAGCGGGCGGCGGTGCAGCGGGCGCAGCGCGGCGGTCACCAGCAGCACCGCGACACCGAGCAGCCCCACCAGCGCGGTGATCCGCCAGACCGGTTCGAGCAGCGCGAGCAGCACCGCCGCCTGCGCCAGCGCGCACCACGTGCCCGCCAACGCCAGCGCGGTGCGCTGCACGACGTTGCGGAACTCCCTGGCGCGCAACAGCAGCAGCGCGGTCAGCAGTCCTGCCATGACGTGCCCGGCCCAGTCCGCGTCGACGAACAGCGCGGGCACCGCCACCGCGAACACCGGCGAGGCGCCCACGGCGAGCATGGTGAGGTACCGGTCGGCCTGCCGCGTCCGCGCGACCAGGTCGGCCGCGGGCTCGGGCTCGACGTCGATCTGGAGCTCGTCGGCCGTGCGGGGCAGCTGGGGGCCGCGCAGCCGGGCGGCGCGGGTGGCGATCTTCGGGGTGAACAGGGTGAGCAGGAAGAAGACCGTGCCGACCACGGCGGCGGTCGGCGCGCCGCCCAGGTCGAGGCCCAGGTGCAGCCAGCCGGCGAGCACCGCGCCGAGCGCGGTCACGACCACCACGCCGAACGGCACCACCGGCAGGTCGCGCACCACGAGGCGTTGCAGCACGAGCGGCAGCGCCGAGCAGGCCGCGGCGGCGACCGCGCCGACGAGCACGCCGGCCGGGGTGACCGCGTCGTCCGGGCCGGCGAGGCCGATCACGCCGGTCAGCCAGGCGAAGCCGCAGCCGGCGACCCCGGCGACCGCCGACAGCGCGCGGTCGCCGCTCGTGCGGGCCACCGCGATGGACGCGACGAGCAGCACCAGGGCCAGACCTCCCGCCGTGGCCGCGAACGGCATCGTGGCGGGCGCGCCGAACAGGGCCGCGCCGACCGTCGCGAGCACCGTCGCCCCCAGGCCCAGGAACAGCCTGCGGTTGACCGCGTCGCTCCACCGGTCGCCCTGCCTGCCGATCGCCGTGGCCATGCCCTCGGCGACGTCGTCGAAGTCCAGCTCCGGCAGGGGGTCCTCGGCGCGCGACAGGTGGAACTGCTCGCCGTCGAGCCAGTCCAGGGTCTCCGGGGTCCCGTCCGGGTCGAGCGGGGCCTCTCCCAGCCGCTGCAGCACCCAGGAGCCGTACTCGACCCCGCGCTCCTCCTCCGGCACGACGTGCTCGACCAGCACCGGGACGAGGTCGGCGACCGCCGTCGCCACGGGCACCGCGAGGTCGGCCCGACCCGCGGGCCCGACCACGGTGACGCGGCACAGCGCCGCCGGGGCCGTCACGACAGGCTCCCGGCGGGCTGCGGCACGGGCACGAAGCCGGTCTGCACGAGCTTCACCCCGCGCCGCGTGACGAGCTGCGCCCGGCCGGGCGGCAGCGTGCGGGGCGCGGCCTCGCCGAGGAACTTGCCCTCTTCCTTGGGGTAGGAGAACAGCAGCGCGGGGGTGCCCAGCTCCCAAAGCCGGCGCAGGACGGGGTCCATCATGCCTCTCATGGCGTTGGCGCTGCTGCGCGCGACGATCAGGTGGAAGCCGATGTGCACGCCCTGGGCGAGCATCGGCATCAGGGCGTCCAGCGGCGTGCCCATGCCGGAACCCGCGCCCATCAGCTCGTAGTCGTCGACGACCACGAAGAGCTGCGGGCCCTCCCACCAGTCGCGGCGGCGCAGCCGCTCGGAGGAGATGTCCGCGCCGGGGACGCGCTTGTGCAGCGAGACCGCGGCCTTGGTGGCGAGGTCCGTCAGCGCGTCGGTGCTCACCGCGTGCCCCACGAGGTACTCGTCGGGCACGACGCCGTCGAGGTCGCGCTGCGCGTCGCCCAGCACGACCTTGGCCTGGTCGGGGCGGTAGCCCTGGACCACCGAGCGCAGCACCAGCCGCAGCGCGTTGGTCTTGCCGGTCTCCGCGTCGCCCAGGGCGATCAGGTGTGGCACCACCGAGAAGTCGTGCCACACCGGGGCCAGCCGCTGCTCGTCCTGCCCGAGGCACACGCGCAGGTCCCCGTCCGGCGGGGGCAGCTCCACCACGGGCAGCTTCGTCGGCAGCAACCGCACGCCCGGTGCGCTGCGGCCCGGCCAGAACGTGCGGATCTCCTCGGCCATCGCCTTGGTGACCGACGTCAGGTCGTCGGTGTCCGAGCTGCCGTCGAGCCGGGGCAGCGCGGCGAGGAAGTGGAACCCGGAGCTGGTGAGGCCGCGGCCGGGCTGGTTGGGCACGGTCGCGGCCTTGCGGCCCTGGACCTCGGACTCCATCGGGTCGCCCAGGCGCAGCTCGAAGCGGGTGCCGAGCACGTCGCGCAGCCACGGGCGGATCTCCGACCAGCGCGAGGAGCTGACCACCAGGTGGATGCCGAAGGACAGGCCACGCGCGGCGATCTCGGTGAGGCTGCCCTCCAGGTCGGCGAAGTCCTGCCGCAGCGTGAACCAGCCGTCGACGATGAGGAACACGTCGCCGTAGGGGTCCTCGATCACGCCGGTGCGTCGTGCCTTGCGGTAGGCGTTCATCGACTCGAAGCCGTGGTCGGCGAACGCCTGCTCCCGCCGCTCCATGATCTGCGTGACCTCCTGCACGGTGCGCGTGACGCGGTCGCGCTCCATGCGGGTGGCGATCGAGCCGACGTGCGGCAGGCCGCCGATCGACATCAGGCCACCGCCGCCGAAGTCCAGCCCGTAGAACTGGACCTCCTCGGGGGTGTGGGTGGTCGCGAGGGCCAGCACGAGGGTGCGCAGCAGCGTCGACTTGCCCGTCTGCGGGGCGCCCACCACGCCGACGTGGCCGTCCGAACCGGACAGGTCGGCGGCCAGGAGTTCGCGCACCTGCTCGTAGGGGCGGTCGACCACGCCGACCGGGATGCGCAGGTGCCCGCGCACCGCCGGGTCCAGCACGGTCATGCCCAGCTCGGGGTGGGGCAGCACGCTGGGCAGCAGGCTGTCCAGGCTCGGCGGGCTGGCCAGCGGCGGCAGCCACACCTGCCGCGCGGCCGCGCCCGCGCCGGACAGGCGGTCGATCAGCACCTCGGCCAGGCTCGGCGCGTCCACCGGGGCTTCCGGCTTCGCCCGCTCCTCGGCCTCGTCCGGTTCCTCGGTGACCTGCACGTGCTGCAGGGGATGCGCGTAGGTGTGGAACGGCAGCACGCGGTCGTGCGTCGTGGTGGGCGCCGCCGTCGTGCCGACCGGCGCGGCCACGGCCGTCGGCCCGGACACGTAAGCGCCCTTGAAGCGCACCAGGGTGGTCGTGTCGATCTTGAGGTAGCCGTTGCCCGGGGCCGACGGCAGCTCGTAGGCGTCGCCGACGCCGATGACGCTGCGCGACTCCATCGAGGAGAACGTCCGCAGGGCGATGCGGTAGGACAGGTGGCCTTCCACGCGGTGGATGCGACCCTCGTCCAGGCGCTGCGAGGCGAGCAGCAGGTGCACGCCGAGGCTGCGCCCCAAACGTCCGATGGAGACGAACAGCTCCATGAACTCCGGCTTGCTGCCCAGCAGCTCGCTGAACTCGTCCACCACGACCAGCAGCGTCGGCAGCGGCGGCAGCGGGCTGCCCGCCAGGCGCGCCTTCTCGTAGTCGAACAGCGAGGCGTGGCCGCTCTCCCGCAGCAGCTCCTGGCGGCGGATCATCTCGCCGTTGAGCGAGTCCTGCATCCGGTCGACCAGCGGCAGCTCGTCGGCCAGGTTGGTGATCATCGCCGAGGTGTGCGGCAGCCGGTCCATGCCGAGGAACGTCGCGCCGCCCTTGAAGTCCACCAGCACGAGGTTGAGCACTTCCGACGAGTGCGTGGCCACCAGCGCGCACACCAGGGTGCGCAGCAGCTCGCTCTTGCCCGAGCCGGTGGCGCCGATCAGCATGCCGTGCGGCCCCATGCCGCCCTGCGCCGACTCCTTCAGGTCGAGTTCTACGACCTCGCCGTCCTCGGTGACGCCGATCGGCACCTGCAACCGGGCCCGCTGCGGGGTCTTGATCCGCCACTGCGCGGCCACGTCGAACGTGTGCGGGTCGCGGATTCCCAGCAGCGTGGTCAGCTCGAAGTCCTGCTCGAACGGTCGCTCGACCACGTCGACGGTGCCGCTGGTGCGCTTGGGCGCGAGGAGCCGGGCCAGCGCCTCCGCGCGGGTCCCGCTGAGGCGGTCGCGCGTGGCGCTGCCGACGCCCTCGCCCACGGGGAACTCCACCACGTCGTCGCGGCAGGTCAGGCGCAGCACCTTGGCGCCACCGGGCATCACGCCCGTGACGTCGAGCAGCACCGCGTTGCGCAGGCCCCCGCCGAACAGCGGTGACGACTCCGGCACGTGCGCCAGGTGCGCGACCACCACCAGGAACGGCTCGGTGACGCTGGGGAAGGCGGACTTGTCGTGCTCACCGCGCCCGGTGACCTCGGGGCCGAGCAGGGTCATCAGCTCGTCGTGGTCGCACGCCAGCATCGGCAGCGGGCCGGCGGCACCGCGCGCCGTCGGGTGGGCGTTGTGCGGCAACCACTTCACCCAGTCCCAGCCGGCCTGGTTGGCCTCGCCGGTGAGCACCGCCACCCGCAGCTCGTCGGGCGCGTGGAAGGTGGCCAGCTGGGCGAGCATGGCGCGGACCAGCTCGACCGCGGCGTCCGGGTCGCCCGCGAACTCCACGCTGGTGAAGCTGCGCAGCCCCACCGAGATCGGGATGCCGCCCACGGTGCGGTAGGTCTCGCTGAACCGCCGCAGCGAGATCGCCGAGAGCGGCTCCAGGTCCTCGATCGGCTTGGTGGACGGCGGCGTGAACTCCATCGCCGCCTGCTGCGTGCCCAACCCGATGCGGATGCGGGCGAAGTCGTCGTGGCTGCCGCGCCGCTCCCACAGCCGGGGCCCGCTCGCGACCGACCACAGCCACGACGGGTCCGGGTTGTTCCAGGCCACCGCGGCGCGCTGCTCGTCGGCGGTCTTGCGGGCCCGGGTGCGCAACTGGTCGATGTAGCGCAGGTAGTCGCGCCGCTCCGAATTGAGCTTGCGCTTGCGCTCGGAACCGGCGCGACCGAGCTGGCTCAGCCCCATCGTGATCATGGCGATGCCCATCGCGCCGCCCATCACGTAGATCATCGGCGACGCGCCGGCGCCCGCCGACGAGAACACCAGGATCATCGCGATCGGACCGATGGCCATCGGGATGAACATCAGCGCGGAGCCGAAGTCGCGCGCGGCGGGCTCCGGCATCACCGGTGGCTCCTGCAGCTCTTCCTCGCCCTCCGGCAGCTCGGGGCCCGACGCGCGTGGTCGCCGCTTGACGGTGGTGGTGCTCACTCGATGACCCCCGGGACGCGCGGCGCGGGGGCGCCCCACACCCGCTCGTCCTGCTTCAGCAGGTCGCTCGCGGTGCGCTCGGCCTCCTCGTCGGCCTCCGGCTCGCCGATCTCCTCGACCTCCTCGGGCACCTCCTGGTCACCGGCCATCGGCATGTCGTCGTCGGGGAAGTAGGGCTTCGGGACGGAGCTGCCGTCGCGCGGACGGGTGGCGGGCGGCGGCTGCACCCGGACCGCGGTGCTGGACGAGTGCTGCCACGGCGCGCTGTCGCGAAGCGCGTAGTCCGGCGCCGGCGCCGGTTCGTCATCGTCGTCGTCGCGGCGGGTCGCCTTGGAAGCGCCCCAGAGCAGTCCCACCGCCCCGGTCGCGCCCCAGGCGCTGGTGTCCTCCTCCACGTCGAGGTCGATGACCGGCACGACGTCCTCGTCGACGGGTGGCGTCGCGGGGGCGTCGACGTGGCCGGGCAGCAGGACGGGCGCGACGGCGGCCCGGTCCTTGCGCGGGTTGCCCGACGCGCCCTCGCCGCCGGCGCGGTCCGGCTGCCTGGCGGGCTGGTTCGCCGCGGGCTGGTTCCCGGAAGGCGTTCCCGTCGTCGGCGTGCCGGTCGTCGGCGTGCCGGTTGCCGGTGGCACGACCACAGGAGGCGTCAGGACGGGCGGCACCGCGACAGGGGGCGCCACGGCAGGGGGCGCCGCACCGGCCGGGGGAACCACGAGCGGGGCATCGCCTTCCCCAGGCGCGATCCGGCCGTCGGCGGGCAGCGACGGGGGTTCCGGTTCCGAGGCGGCCACGACCGGCTCCACGGCGGGCTGCGCCGGCACCGCGTCCGGCACCACTCCCGCTCCCCCGGCCACGGCCCACTCCTGCGGCGTGGTCGGGGCCACGTCCCCCGGTTGGCCCGGATCACCCGAACCCGGCAACCCTCCGACCTCCCAGGGCCGCGACTCACCACCGATCAAGCCCGAGGCGTCGGAACGGTCACCGGCGCCACCACCCTGCGGGGCAGGCGGCGTCGGAGCCATCGGAGGCATCATCGGCGGCACACCGGAACCAACGGCACCCGCCTGCTGCTGCGGGGATGCCGCCCACTCCTGCGGCTCCACCGAAGGCACTTCGACCAACCCCTGCGGGTCACCCACACCGGCGGGCGCGGCACCCTCCCAGGGCTGCGACTCACCGCCGATCAGACCCGAGGCGTCGGAACGGTCACCGGCGCCGCCACCCTGCGGAGCAGGCGGCGTCGGAGCCATCGGAGGCATCATCGGCGGCACACCAGAACCCAAACCACCGGCCGGAACACCACCCGCCTGCGGCGACGCCGCCCACTCCTGCGGCTCGACCGAAGGCAGCTCCGCCAGTCCTTGCGGGTCACCCACACCGGCGGGCGTGACACCCTCCCAGGGCTGCGACTCGCCACCGATCAGGCCCGAGGCGTCGGAACGATCACCGGCGCCACCACCCTGCGGAGGCGACATCGGAGCCATCGGAGGCATCATCGGCGGCACACCAGAACCCAAACCGCCAGCCGGAACACCACCCGCCTGCGGCGACGCCGCCCACTCCTGCGGCTCCACCGAAGGCAGCTCCACCAACCCCAGCGGGTCGCCCACACCGGAAGGCGCCACACCCTCCCACGGCTCCACCTCGCCACCGATCAGGCCCGAGGCGTCGGAACGATCACCGGCGCCACCACCCTGCGGAGGCGACATCGGAGCCATCGGAGGCATCATCGGCGGCACACCAGAACCCAAACCACCGGCCGGAACACCACCTGCCTGCGGCGACGCCGCCCACTCCTGCGGCTCCACCGAAGGCAGCTCCACCAGCCCCTGCGGATCGCCGAGGCCCGGCACACCCGCGCCCTCCCACGGCTCCACCTCGCCACCGATCAGACCCGAGGCGTCGGAACGATCACCGGCGCCACCACCCTGCGGAGGCGACATCGGAGCCATCGGAGGCATCATCGGCGGCACACCGCGGTCACCCGGTGAGGAGCCCAGACCGGGTGGCTGCCCGGCCGCCCAGTCGGCGGGCGAGGGGAGTTCCGGCGGCAGGAGCGGTCCCGCGCTGTCCAGGTCGGGCGGCGGGACCGCGGTGAACTCGGCGGGCGTCACGTCGACGGGCCCGGTCGACCCCGTGCCCGGACCACCGGTCGGGGTGAACGGCGCGGGTCGGGGGACGCCGCCGGTGGCGGGCGACGGGAGGCCGCCGGGCAGGGTGGGCAGCGGGATGCCGCCCGGCAGCCCTCCCGGCGCACCGGAGCCGAACTCCCCCGGCGTGAACCCGGCCGGGTCGGGCAGCGGCGGGGTCTGGACGCCGGGGCCGAGGCCGTCCAGCCCGGGCAGCGGGGCGCCTCCCGGCAGTTCTCCGGGGTTGAAGGACGTGGGAGGACCTGGCTGCCCCGAACCGCTCAGGTCGGGGATGTCGACTCCTGGAGGCGGGGTGATGCCCTCGAAGTCGTTGATGCCGGGAGGTGCGCTGTCCAGGGACTTCTCGGTCCCGGGCGGCAGTTCGATGTCCGCCGCGTTGGGGATCTCCGGGCCCGGACCACCGGAACCGCCGCCGGGGTCCGTCCGGTTGAACAGCTCGTCCCAGTCCGGCGTATTGGAGCCGTCACCGGGGTCGGTCCGGTTGAACAGCTCGTCCCAGTCCGGCGAGTTGGACCCGTCACCGGGGCCGAGCCGGTTGAACAGCTCGTCCCAGTCCGGCGTGCTCGGGCCGTCGCGGTTGAGGAGCCGGTCGACGAGGTCCTTGTATTCCTCGTTCGGGTCGCCGTTGCCGGACGGGTTGGGCAGGTTGCCGAGGTTGCCGTCCCCCTTCGGCGTCGTGACCTGCCGGGGCGCCTTCTGGAGGGTGACGCTGTCGTACTGGGCCGCCAGCGTCTTGAGCACCTTGCGCATGTCGTTGCTCATCATGGTGACGACTTGCTGGTTCCAGTTGATCCAGATGTTGCCGTTGTCCATCCGGTACCGGATGTGGCCTTCCTCGCCCGACCGGGGTTCGATCACCGGCCGCCCGGTCCGGTGGTCGAACTGCGTCTCGATCCCGTTGTACGCGTTCGCGATCCGGGCGATCTCGGCGGAGTAGTGGCGGTTGATGTCCCAGACGGTCCGACGGGCCCAGTCCAGGTAGTCGCCGGCCGCCCACAACTGCTGGGGGGCCGACTGCGAGCCCGCCCGACCACCCGCGATCTGCTCGGCGGCGAAGCGGAACGCGTCGGTGAGCGGCTTCATCAGCGTCTGGAACGCCTCGGACGCCTCACCCTGCCAGGGCCCGTCCTCGCCGGTGAGGGACTTGACCTGCTGCTCCAGGTTGACGCCGACCGCCTTCAGCGCCTCCTGCACCCAGCGCAGGTCCTCCGCGGCGTTCCACAGGGACGCGGGGTTGGACACCGTCTCCATGCGCTGCTCGATGGCCGCCCGGTCGATCGGACGACCGTCGGAGTCGGTCTTGCCGACCGCCGCCGCACCCGTGATCACGGCCTGGATCTGCTTCCAGTCCATGGTGTCGTAATCCGCCGCCGACCCCTCGCCGACGCCGTTGCCGACGCCGTACACACCGTCGGTCTTGGGGTCGTGGACCGTCCCGTTTTCGGGGCCTGACGTTTTCTCTTCCGGGTCGGGCATCCTCGATCGCCTTCAGCTCGTCCTGGTGGGTCAGTCCTTGGCGTCCGGGTCGGCGTCCGGGTCGGCGTCCGGGTCTGCGTCCGGGTCGGTGGTCCCGCCACCCGCGCCGCCGCCGCCCAGGCCGAGCTGCGTCGGGTCGAAGCTCCCCTCGCCCAGGCCGTTGACCTCGAGCCCGGTGGTCTTGCCGATGTAGTCCACCGCGTCCTGGATGTGCTCGTCGAGCTTCACCGCCGTGAGCCCGTTGAGCTCTTCGGTGGTGTCGTAGTCGTGGGCGAGCTGCTCCAGGTCCAGCGCCGTGACCTCCAGCGCGTCGATCGCCTTGAGCAGGAACTCCTCGACCGAGGGCACCAGGCCACCGGGCCCGGTGACCTTCCCCACCAGCTGACCGGCGTGGTAGAACGCCCCGGGGGCGAGCTGGATGTTCCGCACCTTGCCCAACGCCTCCACCAGCAGCTCCTTGAGCTGGCGGAGGTTGCGCGCGAACGTCTTGAGCGCCTCGGTGTTGACCACGGTGGTGCCGGTGGTGCCGGTCGTCCGGGGCGGCTGCGGAACACTGCCGTCCAGGTTGGGCGTGTCGCCGGCGTAGGTGCTCGTCGGCGGCGCCGTCGTGTCGCCGGTATAGGGGTTGGCGTCGTCGACCCGGTCCCAGTCGAGCTTCATCGGGCGAGCTTCTCCTCTCGTGGGCCGGTCGCGCCGGGGTGGCCCCGGCGCGACCGGTGGATCACCTGATGTCGAACCCGCCGAAGGCGTTGACGCCGGTGTGCTCGACCCGCACGTACCCGCCGGTGATGTTCTGGAGGGCGACCTCCGCGGCGTTGAGGCTGTGCGGCATCCGGTTGGCGGCGGCGTCCCACTTGCTCTTGGCGACCTGGTACTGGTCGCGGGACGGGCCGTCCCACTCCTGCAGCGTGGTCATGACCTGCTCGTGCATCTCGATCAGCTTGGTGCGGAGCCGCGTGCTGATCTCCGCCATCTGGTCGCGGGCCTGGTCGGCCATGCGCTGGTCAAAGGTGTAGCTCGTCACGTCGTGGTCTCCTTCGCGGGGCGGGTCGTCAGATGCCCAGGCCGGGGCCGGTGGGGATGGCGGAGGCGATCTGGACGTTGCTGTCCTCGCCGCGGGTGGTGGTGACCGCGTGGTCCTGCACCAGGTTGATCATGTCGCCCAGTGCCTTGATGATCACCGAGCAGTCCTCGAACCAGTTGTTCATGGAGGTCCGGTACGCGTTGTACGCGTCGCCGCGCCAACTGGCCCGGAGGACGTCCAGCGTCTCCTCGACGCTGCGCACACCTTGCGTCGCGAGGTTCTGCGTCTCCTGGAACAACCCGGCGGCCCGCAGCATGCCTGGGGTGGTGGTGGAAATCGGTGCATTCATGGGCTTCCCCTTGATGGATGTGCGATAGATCCACGCGCCGGACGGCGCCGCGATGCACCGATCCAGTTTTGGGCAGCCGCGACCCGGCGGAGCAGGTGCCGTCACCCGGCGGTGCCCAAAAGTCCGACCAGGAGTGCGCAGACAGGCGGCCCATCCATCAAGTTCCGCTCAAGCGGGTGAAAATAGGATCGCGATCTCGGCTAGATGGCATCCCGCACGTGTCGCCGCCGGGGCGGCGCCTATCGGAGAGGCCCAGTGGTGGAGGACTTGAGCGGTCGGCTGCGGGTGGAGGTGCTCGGACCGCTGCGCGTGTGGCTGGACGACCACGAGGTGCCGCTGGGCTCGAACCGGCAGCAGGCCGTGTTCGCGGTGCTCACCGGGCACCCCGACCAGGTGGTGTCGCAGCGGGCGCTGATCACCGGCGTGTGGGGCTCCTCGGCGCCCGCCAGCGCCACGGGCAACCTGCACACCTACCTGTCGGGCCTGCGCCGCGCCCTGGGTCCGGCGCGGGACGCGCTGGTGTCGGGCTCCGACGGCTACTCCCTGCGGCTGGACCGCTCCGCGCTGGACAGCGAGGTGTTCGACCGCACCCGGCTGGAGGCGGAGCGCCGGTACGCCGCGGGTGACCTGCCCGGCGCCGTCGCCCTGCTGGACGAGGCGCTGGAGCTGTGGTCGGGCGAGGGCTACGCCGGGTTGCGCAGCCCGTTCGCCGAGCAGGCCCGTCGCAGGTTGGCGGCCCTGCGGCTGGAGGCGGTGCGGCTGCGGGCCCGGGCGCGGCTGGAGGCGGGCGAGCACACCGGGCTGGTCGCCGAGCTGACCTCGCTGGTGCGCCTGCACCCCCTGGACGAGTCGTTGCGCGAGCTGCTGATGCTGGCGCTGCACCGCGGGGGCAGGCACGCCGAGGCGCTGGAGAGCTTCCGCGAGGCGCGCACCGCCCTGGCCCGGGAGGGGCTGATCCCCGGGCAGGCGCTGCGCGACCTGCAGCAGGTCGTCCTCAGCGGCTCCTCGGCCCGCACCGCCGACGTCGCGCTGCTGCGGGTCCAGCCGACGCCGACGTCCACGCCGCCCGGCGGGCTGGTCGGGCGGGCGGCGGAGCTGGAGGCCCTGGGCTGCGCGCTGGACGACGTGCTCGCCGGCCGGGGCCGGGCGATCTGGGTGGAGGGCGAGGCGGGCGTCGGCAAGACGGCGTTGCTGACCACCGCCCTGGCCGGGGTGGCGGGCCCGGCGCACCACCTGGCCTGGGGCACGACCGACGAGCTGAGCACCCGCTTCCCGCTCCAGGTCGTGCTGGAAGCCCTGGACGTCACGTCGGCCTCGGCGGACCGGCAGCGCGCGGACCTGGCGGCGCAGTTGCACGACCCGTCGGCGCAGCGCTGGTGGAACCGGGTGGCCCCGGTGGACCGGCTGCTCGGGTTGGTCGCGGACCTGTGCGCCACGGCGCCCGTGGTGCTCGTGCTGGACGGCCTCCAGTGGGCCGACGACGCGAGCCTGCTGTTCTGGGACCGCCTGGTCGGCGCCACCGGGCACCTGCCGCTGCTGCTGGTCGGCGCCACCCGCCCGGAGCGCTCCCGGGCCGGGGTGGACCACCTGCGGCGCAGCGTGGTGGCGGGCGGCGGCCTGGTGCTGGAACCGGCCCCGCTGGCCCCGGCGGACGCCGAGCGGCTGGTGGGCGCGGTGATCGGCGCCTCGTCCGGGCCGGCGCTGCGGTCGCTGGCCTCCATCGCCGCGGGCAACCCGCTGTACGCGCTGGAGATCGCCGAGCTGATGGTGCGCGACGGCTGCGTGCGGGTGGTCGACGGGGTCGCCGAGGTGGACGAGACCGTGCCCTCCGACGGCGTCTACCAATTGCGCAACGGCGTGCGGAAGAGCCTGGCGCACCTGTCCGAGGACACGCGCGAGGTGCTGCGCTCCGCCGCCCTGCTGGGCATGCGGTTCGACGCGGGCGAGCTGGCCGCGGTGACCGGGCGGCTGCCGCTGCACCTGCTGCGCGCGCTGGACGAGGCCGTGTCCGCGCGCCTGGTGGCCGAGTCGGACGACCTGCTCGCCTTCCGTCACCCGTTCGTGCGATGGACGCTGTACAAGGGGGTACCGCAGTCGCTGCGGGTGGCGCTGCACCGACAGGCCGCTCAAGCGCTGGACGGGGCGGGCGTCCCCGCCGACCGGGTGGCGGAGCACCTGGCGGTGGAGTCCTCGGTGGTCGACGCCTGGGTGGCCCGGTGGCTGCTGGCCCACCGCGACGGGTTGGTGGACCGCGCGCCGCGGCTCGCGGTGGACCTGCTGCGGCGGGTGCTCGCCACCAGCCTGGTCGACGGCGAGGACCGGGCGGCGCTGTGGATGTCGCTGGTCCGCGCCCTGTTCGACCTCGGGCACGACGTGAGCGCCGAGGTGGCCGGCGCCCTGGCCGAGGTCGTCGACCCGGCGGACGCCGCCGAGGCGAGGCACCTGCTCGCGCTGGTCCGCAGCCGCGCGGGCGACACCGCCGGGGCCGTTGCCGTGCTGGAGGGCGCGATCCGGGCGCCGGGCCTGCCCGCGATCTGGCGCATCCGGCACCACGCCCTGCTCGCGGGCCTGCGCCGGGCCGCCGCGGCGGACCTGGACGAGGCCGACGCCGAGGCGGCCCGGGTGCGCGCCAGGGCCGACGCGACGGGCGACGCCTGCGAGGCCGCCTACGCGTCGCGCAGCAGGTGGTCGGTCGCGACGCTGCGCCGGGACCACGAGCGCGCGCTGCGGCACCTGGACGAAGGGCTGGCGTCGCTGGACGAGCGCCCCGAGCTGATCGAGGCGCGCTGCGACCTGCTGGACAACCGGGCGTTCACCCTGCACAACCTCGACCGCCTGGACGACGCGGCGGCCACCCTGCGGGAAGCGCGCGACGCGATCTCGCGCCACGGGCTGTCGACCAGGATGCAGACTTCCTTCGCCGTGCACCACTACTGGACGGGCGACTGGGAACGCGCGCTGGTGGAGCTGAGCGGGGTCAACCGCGACGCCGCCGGGTTGACGTTCCACCGCATCCGGGAGCCCGGCCCCGGCGCCGCGCTGCTGCACGGGCTGTCGGCGCTCATCTCGCTGCGCCGCGACGAGCGGGCCAACGCGGCCGTGCACCTGGACGCCGTGGGCCCCTACACCAGGATGACCACCGCCGAACGGGAGAGCGCGGACTTCCTGCTGGTGGCCTGGGCGTTGGCGGCCGAGCAGCGGGAGTCGCTGGACGAGGCGATCCGCGTGCTCTCCCCGCTGCTGCGCCCGGAGGAGGCGCCGATGGCGCTGCGCCACCAGTGGCTGCCGTACCTGGTGCGGCTCGCCGCGGACGCGGACATGGCGGACGTGGCGGGTGAAGCGCTGGTGGTGTGCGAGGAGGAGGCCGCGAACGAGGTGCTGCCGGCGCGGGCCACCGCCGCCGCGGCCCACTGCCGAGCGCTGCTGGCGGGCGACCCGTCCGGGCTGCTCGACGTCGCCGCGCACTACCGGTCGGTCGGCCGACCGGTCGAGCTGGCGGCGGTGCTGGAGGACGCCGCGGTCCTGCTGACCGCCCGCGATCCCGGGGCGGGCGCCGCGGACGCCCTGGTGGCCGAGGTCGACCTGCTCCACCAGCGGTTCGGCGCCTCCTGGGACCGGCGGCGGTGCCACCGGCGGCTGGCCGCGGCCGGCGGCTGACGCGGCCCCGGTCGCACGACGGGGAAGCGCGGTGCGGCTGTTCGGGCATCGCGGAACGCGCATCGCAGCGGTGGGCCGCACGGCTCGGTGACACTGCAGCCGGCCACGTCCCGAAACGCAAGGAGCGACATGTCCGTCCTTCGCGCCACTCGCACCGCGATCGCCTCGCTCGCCGTCGGCGCCCTCGTCGCGGCCGCCACCACCGGCACGGCTGCCGCGGCCGTCTACTACAGCTTCACGCTCTGCAACTACGCGGGCGACTTCCACAGCTACGCCCACTTCCCGAGCCGCGGCAAGTCCTCGCCGACCGCGTGGACCAACCAGTGCGTCGTGACGACCCACGCGGGCGGGGAGCGGGTCGAGATCGTGATCCGGCCGGACACGCCGCAGAACAAGGTCCTGGCTCCGCGCCCCTACCCCACCGACTGGTCCAACGACGTGTTCCACACCTCCGGCAGCTACTACTCGCCGGTGATCAAGCCGCACGCCCACAGGTAGCGGGCGCGGTGCTCCTCGCCGCCGCCGTGGCGCCGTGCCACGGCGGCGGCCGCGTTCGCTCTCAGGCGTTCGTGATCGGCAGCAGGTCGCGAAGGGACGTCATCACCGTCTGATTCGGATCGACCTGCTCCACCAGCGGCGGCAGCGGCTCGGCGAACGGCAGCGGTTCGAGGTAGGACTCGACGTCCACGGCCACCTCGTCGCCGCCGATCTCGCGGGTGATCCACGCGCCGGTCTCCACCAACTGCTTCAACGTCTTGACGTGCAGGCCGTTGATCCGCTGGAGGTACCACTCGTCCGGCGGCATCGGCCCCATCCGGGCGGCCAACCGGGCCTTGACGTCCGTCACCCGCGCGAAGAGCGCCTCGGTCAGCGCGGCCCGGTCGTGCGGACCCGCCAGGCCGTCGCGCAGCCGGTCCTCGATCAGGCGGGGCACCCCGTCGTCGTCGGGCATGAGCATGGTGGTCCACGCCCGGGACTTCTCGCGGTACTGCAACTGCTGCATCAGGCCCTCGTGGCAGGAGAAGTCGGACGCGCGCAACTGCTTGCCCTGCCAGCGCGAGCGCAGCGCGCCCGCCAGCGACAGCGCGCTCTTGACCCCGGTGTTGAGGCCGCGTCCGGGCCAGAAGTGCAGCGAGTTGGCCGCGTCGCCGATCAGGAACCCGAACGTCGTCGGGGCCAGCTGGGCGGTGAACCGGGAGGTCTGGGTCATCGACAGGTTGAACATGGTGATGCCCAGCACGTCCCGCGGCCCGGCGCCGAAGAACCGCACGCCCTCCATGATCCGCGGCCACAGGAACGACAGCCGGTCCACCGACGGCTTGAAGATCGCCCGGTGCCGGTCGCACACGAACCGGTCGCCGCGGGGCAGCATCATGCACCGGTGGGTGCGGATGCAGTCCACCGGCGCGTTCTCGCCGATGGCGACGATCTCCGACGCCTCCTCGGCGGTCAGGCGCATGTTGATGAACCCGCCGCTCAACGAGTTGAACAGGTAGCGGTTCTGCGACACCGTCAGCGGAACCGTGTGCTCGTCGGGGAACACGCCCCTGATCCGGATGCCCAGGACGGTCTCGACCAGCTGCTCGCCGTCGACCGAGTAGAAGTTGCGGTCCGGCGTGCCGAAGTGGTCGCCCAACGCCTTGCGCGTCGGCGAGTTCGCCCCGTCGGCCACGACCAGGATGTGCGTGTCGCCCCACGTCTCCGGCACCTCGTACCGGCCGGGCACCAGCTCGATGTCGTACTGCCCCTGCGCCATGTCCAGCAGGCAGTCCTCGACCCACCGGATCCGGACGTTGCGCGGTCGTCCCCTGTCCTGCGGGGAATCCGGGCCCAGGGGCCACATCTCGGCGTACTCGCCCGCCGTGAAGAGGCGCTTCTGCACCAGGCGCGGCAACGTCGACCACACGTTGCTCTGCAGCGTCACGACCTGCTCGCGCCGGAAGTTGCCCTCCGACTCCCCGAGCCACACCACGCGGTTGCCCTGCCGCTTCCACCGCCGGTCGTGGATGCGGACCTCCACCTGGTCGCCCATCATGGCCCTCAGCGCGCACGCGAACGACAGGCCCACGGGTCCGCCTCCCGCCACCACGACCCGCAGCGGCTCGCGCCCGCTCGGCAGCGGGTCGAGCTTCTTGAACAACCCGGTCGCCCAGTCGTGCGCCGGCCAGACCGCGATCGACTCGGTCCGCGCCTCGTCACCGTTCATGGCGGTCGACCTCCGTGCTGCTCGGTGCAATCCGCCCGCCATCATGTCCCGAGCCGTTCGGCGGAACCCCGGCCGCGAGCGCAAGAGTGCCCGAAGAGGAACCGCTTCCGTGTCCGGACCGGTGTCCCGGTCATGCCTGTTCAGGCACCTCGCCACGGCTGTCGGGACGGTTGCCGCCGGATGCGCGGCACGGGCACGGGGTGGTGGTTGCGGTGGCGGTGCCACGCGTCGCGCCGACACGACCGCCGTCCTGCTCGCGCGCCACCGCCGTCGATTGCGAGGTCGCTCGTGCCCGCGCCCGGATTCCCCCCGCACACCCTCGACCCGGTTGGATACCCGGTCTGGGTCAGCGAGTTGGCCTGCGAGGAGCCGAACCACATCCTGCACGTCGTGGACGGCCTCGAACCAGCGGAGGCGCTGGAGGCGCTGGGCGCCAATCCGCGGTTGTTCCGCCCCTGCGAGCTCCCGGTGGACAAACCGGACGGGTGGACTTCCCTGCCGCGCTGTTGGCGGGGCGCTTGGGCACGTGGACCTTCGTCTACGACGACTCGGGGTTCACCTTCGACGGCGCGACGACGGCGCTCTCCGCCGGCAGCAGGTCGGCGGCCACGTGCGCCTACTTGGCCAACGGGAACGCCACTGTCGCCTACGCCGTCGACGGCGAGGAGGTCTTCTGGGCGAACGTCATCGACCTCGACCTCGAAACCGACCTCCGCGACATGCCCGTCGACCTGCGCGCGGCGTTCGAGGCGGCCGGCACCGCCGAACTCGCCGACGCCGAACCCGGTGAACCCGGCGAACCGGACTTCGCCGTCGGCCTGCGCGCCGTCTGCGCCCTGGCGGGGCTCACGTGCGTCCTCGACGACGTGCGCCGAACACCTCTGCTGGTGACGGCGTTCGGCTGACCGGCACGCGACCCGCCCGCCGGTACGAAGATCGGCGCACTGATATTCCTACATCACGATTCCAGGCCGCAGCGCCGCCGCAAAGGCGCGGCACCGACCCGCTACCCCCTACAAGATCGAAGTGCGGCCATCCGAGTGAATCTCACGTCTCGTTACTTACCGACCCCCGATATCGCCGGTAACGTCGCCCCTACTGCCCGAGACGGGGGCCGGCGGCACGTCGACCGGAAGTAGGGGTCTCATTGAGTTCTTGCATCCAGCTCGGTTGTCGAGCTTGCCGACATTCTTGATCACTCGTCCGCAACGCGATGCCTTGAGAACGATCACAAATCCTTGACGCGAACGAGCCTCGCGAGTGTTCCCCGGGTAATCCGGCGGTCGCCGAAGCACGTCGCTGCTCGTCGCGCACATTTCACGGCAGGCAGTTCCTGTACACCCTGGGGTGACTGCGGAAAAAAGGGCTGCCGAGAGTGGGAACCACCAACGGGGGACTTCTGCATGTCCACAGAAGAGTTGTTCGAGGACGCCGCGAACGGGCTCGCGGCACAGGAATCAACAGTGGAAATCACCGCCGCCTGGAAGGAAGTGCTCGGAGCCGACGCCGAGGTGGACACGGGGTTCATCGCCAACGGCGGGGACTCGCTCAAGGCCGTGCTGCTCGCCGACCGGATCTTCCGGCTGACCGGCCACGAGGTCGACTACCTGGAGGTTCTGGACGCCCCGGACGCCGCCACCCTCGCACGGGCCGTTCCCGATGGCCGCGTTTAGCGGCCCGGCGAACCAGGACAGCCGCCCGGAGCCTCGCGGGAAAATCCTGGACGCCGATGGGCACCCGGCGGTGCTGCCGCTCACCCTCGGCCAATGCGACCTGTACGCGGCCGACCGGAGCGCCGAGGACCCCGCCACGTACAATTCCGCGTTGTTCCTGCGCGTCGACGGCACCCTCGACCCGGACTTCCTGCAAACCCGGATGGACGAAGTGCTCGCCGCCCATCCGCTGCTGAGCGCGAGGGTGGCGGAAAACCGGGATCGACTGGTGTTCGCTCCGGCCCACCGGCCCCCGAAGCTGTTCGTCGCCGACGCCCCGGTCGACCCGGACGGGCCACTCGCGCAAGCCCGACTGCGCCGGGAAGCACTGCGCCCCTTCGACCTCGACAATGGCCCCCTGCTGCGCGTCGTCCTGGTCAGGCACAGCTCCCGGACAGCACACCTGTGCCTGGTGGTTCACCATTTGCTCGTGGACGAAACGTCCATGGCGGTGCTCGCCCAGTGGCTGCTCGGTGATGTTCCGGACATTCCCGGCGAATCCTTCACGCAGTGGTCCCGGGGAAAGCACGAACTGCCGCCCGAACGGCTCGGACGAGCCGCCGACCTCGCCCGTGACCTCGCTCCCGGGGTGTCCGCCGCGCTGGAGTGGGCCCGCACCCCCGGTGCTCGCAGGACCGGACCGGTCCCGGCCGGGCCTCCCGACACGGCGCCCCTGCTGATCCCCGACGCGGTGTGGGACGCCGCGGGCGAACTGGCGGCCGGGCTCGGCCTCACCCGCCACTCCCTGGTGCTCGCCGTCGCCGGGTTGGTGCTGAGCCGCAACAGCGCGGCCGCGCGCCCCGTGCTCGGCACCACCGTCTCCCGCCGCGCCCCTCGCCACGCGACCGCCGTCGGCTACTTCAGCGCCACCGTGCCGGTGCCGCTGGACACCGGCGGCGACCAGACCGTGACGAGCTACCTGCGCCAGGCCCACAGGTCCGCCATGTCCGCGTACCGGGACGCCGACCTGCCGCTGTCGGCGGTGCTGCCCCCCGCCGACCGCGCCGGCCTGTCCCTGGTCGTCGTCCCCTGCCGGACGCTGCCCGACGTCGTCACGCCGGAACTGGTGGCGCGTCCCCTGCCGGACCCCGGGTTCGGACCGGCCCAGTTCCCGCTCGCCCTCTACCTCCGGCAAGACCTCGGTGGCGAGCAGCGCGGCCTGCTGCGCCACCGGCCGACCGAGGTGGACGCCACCGGGGCCGCCGGCTTCTGCCGCCAACTGGAGGCCACGCTCACCACCATGGTCGAGAACCCGAACGCCCCCCTCTCCACCGTCCCCGCGACCGACCGCGTCGTCACCGCCGGACCGCCGCTCGCCGACACCGCCGGAACCGACCTCGTCTCGCTCTTCGCCGAGCAGGCCACGCGGTTGCCCGGTCACACCGCGGTCAGCTGCGGGGATCAGCGGCTGAGCTACCTCGAACTGGACGAACGCGCCACCGCGCTCGCCCGGTCCCTGGCCGGATCAGGTGTGCGCGCCGGTGACCGGGTGGGTGTCTGCCTGCAGCCCGGCGCCGACCTGGTCGTCGCCCTCCTCGCGGTGCTCAAGGCCGGCGCCGCCTACGTGCCCCTCAACCCCGACTACCCGCGCGAACGGCTGGCGTTCATCGCCGAGGACACCGGTCTCACCACGGCCGTGACCGATCGCGACCCGGCACTGCTGCCGCCGCACGTGACGCTGCTCCCCGTCGACGCCGCCCCCGCCGACGCCGGAACCCCGTTACCGGAACCGGACCCGGAGCGGGTGGCCTACGTCATCCACACCTCCGGCTCCACCGGCGCCCCCAAGGGGGTCCTGGTGCGGCACCGCAACGTCGTCGCCCTGCTCGCCGCCACGGCCGGCCCGGAGGGGTTCGGCTTCACCGAGCGGGACACGTGGTCCCTCTTCCACTCCTTCGCCTTCGACTTCTCCGTCTGGGAGGTCTGGGGGTGCCTGCTGACCGGTGGCCGCCTGGTCGTCGTGCCGCACTGGACCGCCCGCGACCCGGAGGCGTTCCACGCCCTGCTCGCCGCCGAACGCGTCACCGTGCTCAACCAGACCCCCTCCGCGTTCGCACAGCTCCTCACCGCGGACGCGACCGCGCCGGACCCGCTCTCCGTCCGCCTGCTGATCTTCGGCGGTGAACCGCTCGACGCGCGGGTGCTGCTGCCCTGGATGGACCGCTACCCGGAGCGGACCTGCCGCGTGGTCAACATGTACGGCATCACCGAGACCACCGTGCACTGCACGTGGCGGGACCTGACCCGGGCGGACGCCCTCGCCGGGACCCGGTCGGTGGGGCTCCCCCTGCCGGGGTGGCGGTTGTACGTCCTGGACGAGGAGAGGCGCCCGGTGGCGCCCGGGGTCCCGGGCGAGATCCACGTCGCGGGAAGCGGCGTCACCGCCGGGTACCTCGACCGGCCCGAACTCACCGCCGAGCGCTTCCTGCCCGGGAGCCTCACCGGGCTCCCGGAAGAAGTCCTCTACCGCTCCGGCGACCGCGGCCGGGTGCTGCCGAACGGGGAACTGGAGCACCTGGGCCGGCTCGACGACCAGGTCAAGATCCGCGGTCACCGCATCGAGCTCGGCGAGATCCGCGGCGCGCTCCTGGCCCACCCCGCCGTCACCGGAGCCGCGGCGGTCGTCCGCGACGCCCACGACGCGGCCACCGCGCGGATCGACGCCTACGTGGTCGGCTCCGGCGCCGCTCCCGACCTCGCGGAGCTGCGCCAGTGGCTGGCCGCGAGCCTGCCCGCGCACATGCTGCCCGCGACCCTCACGCCGGTGCCGTCGTTACCACTGACCGTCAACGGGAAGCTGGACGCGGCCCGACTGCCCCAACCCGCGCGCGGCCACGACGCCGACGCGCCGAAGGCGGCCACCGACGCGGGCCCGGACGCGCCTCCCGGGGAGCCGGCGGACGTCGCGAGCCTGCTGGCCCGGGTGTGGCAGCAACTCCTCGGCGTCCCGGTGCGACACGACGACAACTTCTTCGAGCTGGGCGGGAACTCGCTGCTGGCGGTGCGCCTCAACACGCTCCAGCGCTCCAACGGCTTCCGCGGTTCCCAGCTCAAGCACATATTCCGCAACCCGACCCCGCGCCGCCTCGCGGACGTCATCGGCCCGCCCTCCGACGGGCGCGCCCGCCAGGAGGAAGCGTGAGCGAGCACAGCCACGACGAGGACCCCGACACGGCCCCGGCGGAGAGGGACGCCGTCGCCGTCGTCGGCATGGCCCTGCGAGTGCCCGGCAGCGCGGACCCCGAGACCTTCTGGGCGGCGATCGCCGACGGGGTGGTCTCCCTGCCGGCCGCCACCGCGCCCGGCGACCGGCTGCGCGCGGGGCAGATCGACCGGTTCGACCGGTTCGACGCCGAGTTGTTCGGCATGCTGCCCTCCCAGGCCGCGGCCACCGATCCCCAGCACCGGGTCCTCACCGAAGTGGCCTGGCAGGCCCTGGAGGATGCCGGGGTCGACCCCGAACGCGCTCAGGGCCGCATCGGGGTGTTCGTGGGGTGCGGTAGCGAGACGTACTACCGCGACCACGTCCTCAAGGACGAGAAGATCCTGCGCGCGCTCGGCGCCGAACAGCTCGCCCTCGGGAACTCCCGGGATTTCCTCGCCACCGGCCTGGCCTACCGACTCGGCCTGACCGGCCCCGCCATCACCGTGCAGACCGCCTGCTCCACCTCTCTCGTCGCGGTCCACCAGGCGATCCGCAGCCTGCTCACCTACGAGTGCGACATCGCGATAGCCGGCGGGGCGACGGTGCACCTCGACGCGGAGCAGGGCTACGCGTTCGCCGAGGGCGGCGTCACCTCGCCCGACGGCCGGTGCCGCGCGTTCACCGAGGGCGCGGCGGGGACCGTGCCCTCCAGCGGAGCCGGCATCGTGGTGCTGCGCCGGGTCTCCGACCTGCCCGGCACCGGCGAGAGCGCCCGCGCCCACCTGGTGGGGAGCGCCGTCAACAACGACGGCGCCGCTCGCATGAGCCTCACCGCGCCGAGCCCGCAGGGCCAGGCCGACGTCCTGCGCGAGGCGCTGGCCGTCGCCGGGCTGGAACCGCGCGACGTCGGCTACGTCGAGACCCACGGCACCGGCACGACCCTCGGCGACCAGGTCGAGCTCGCGGCGCTGGCCGAGGTCTACGGGCAGCGGCCCGCCGATTCCGTCCTCACGCTGGGGGCGGTGAAGCCGAGCATCGGCCACTGCGACTCGGCGGCCGGCGTCATCGGCCTGATCAAGGCGGTCCTCGCGGTCGAGGCGGCCGTGCTGCCGCCGATCCCGTCCCAACCCGGCGACGGCCCCGACGCGGAGCTGGGCTGCGCCTCCTTCGAACTGCCCCGCGCCGCCCGGCCGTGGCCCGTCGACCAGCCCCGCACCGCGGGGGTCAGCTCGTTCGGACTCGGCGGCACCAACTGCCACGTGCTGCTGTCCGCGGCGTCCCGACCCGCCGATCCGGTCGAGCACGACCCGGCGGGGCAGGGCGCGCCCCACCTCGCCGTGCTGTCCGCGGCCACCCCCGAAGCCCTCCGGGACAAGGCCCGCGACCTGGCCGCGTGGCTCGACGGCGACGGCGCCGAACTCCCCCTGGGCGAGATCACCGGCACCCTGTGGCACCACCGCAGGGCACTGCCCGAACGGTGGGCCACCGTCCTGCCCGCCGACCCCGCCGAGGCCCGCGACCGCCTGGTGGCCGAACTGACCGCGGTGGCCGGCAACGGCGGACGCCGCGCCGTGACCGCTCCGTCGCTCGCCGCCGTGCTGCCCGGCCAGGGCGTCGACCTGGCCGGCGCGGGAGCGGGCCTCGCCGCCGGGGACGACCGGTTCGCCGCCGACCTGGCCGCACTCGCCGCCGAGGTGCGCCGGGCCGGGGGACCCGACCTGGCCGACGCCCGGACCTGGCCCGCCGACGACCCGCGCCTGGTCGACACCGCCTTCGTCCAGCCCCTGTTGTTCGTCCTCGGACTGGCCGGCCTGCGCCAGGCCGAGCGGCACGGCCTCGTTCCGGGGTTGCTGCTCGGCCACAGCGTCGGCGAGCTGACCGCGGCCGCCCACGCGGGTGTCTTCTCCACGGCCGACGCGGCAGCCGCCATCGTGCGCCGAGGACGCCTGATGGCCACCGCGGAGCCCGGGGCGATGACCGCCGTGCGCGCCGGGGAGGCCACCGCGGTGCGGCTCGCAGCCGGCTTGGAGGTGGACGTGTGCGTGCTCAACGGGCCGGACAACACCGTCTGCGGCGGCCGCGAAACGGCTCTGGCCGCCTTCGAAGCCCGCTGCGGCGAGGCCGGCATCCGCACCAAGCGCCTGCCGATCGCCCACGCCGCCCACTCGCGCTCGATGGTCGGCCCCGGCGAGGAGTTCGAGGCGTTCGTCGCCTCCCTGCCCCTGTCCGCGCCCGCGGTCCCCATCATCTCCGGGCTCACCGGGTCGTTGCTCACCGACGCCCAAGCGGTCGATCCGGCCTACTGGGGACGCCAGATGAGCAACCCGGTCCGCTTCGCGGACGCGGTCGCCACGCTGCTCGAAGCCCGCCCGGACACCGTCCTCGGCCTGCACCGGGCCCACGCGGCCACCGCGGAGATCCGCCTGGCGGCCCTGGCGGCGCGGTGCGACATCCCCGTCGTCGACGCGTCGGACCGCCGCGGCTCGGACGAGACCGCCGAGTGGCACGACGCCTTGGCGGTGCTGTGGACAGCGGGTCACCCGCTGGCCGACCCGTCACGACCCGCGCGCGCCGTGCCGCTGCCGCCCTACCCCTTCGCCGACAACCGCCACTGGGTGGAGTCTTCGACGCCCCCGGCCCCCGAGGTCCACCCGCCGGCCGTCGCGACCCCGACGGACCCGGTCCTCGTGGCCGGTGGCGCCGACCCGGTTCCGGCCGCCGGTGCGGAACCGCCCGCGGAGGCGTCGACGGCCGACGCCGTCCGCGACATCTGGCAGGAGGCGTTCGGGGTCACCGGGCTGCGGCCGGAGGACAACTTCTTCGACCTCGGTGGCACCTCCCTGCACGCTGCCCACCTGGTCAGCGTCGTCAACGACGCCCTCATGGTGGAGATCCGGCTCCAAGACCTCTACGAGAACTCCTCCCTCGCCGGGTTCACCGCCCGGACCGAAGAACTCGTCGCGGGACGCGACGACGAAGCGCTGTTGCGCCTGCTGGCGGAGATCGAGAACGAGAACGGGCAGAACCATGAGTGATCTCTCCGCGCGCCTCGACGCGCTGAACCCGGAACAGCGGCGCCGGCTGAGCGCGGGACTGCGAACCCAGCGCGCCGAGCAGGTGCGGGCCCCGGTGGCGCTGCCCGAGCACCTGCGCCGCAGCCTCTACTTCTTCGCCAGCGCCGACCACGCCGACGCCGGCTCCTACTACGCCTTCGTCCTGGAAGCCGCCGCCGAGGCCGACGCGGCGGGCCAGCACGCCGTGTGGTTCCCGGAACGGCACTTCGTCGACTTCGGCGGTTTCTCGCCCAACCCGGCGCTGCTGGCCGCCGCGGTCGCCACCCGCACCCGCACCATCCGGATCCACGCGGGCAGCGTGGCCGCCCCGCTGCACCACCCGGCCCGCATCGCCGAGGAGTGGGCGGTCGTGGACAACCTCTCCGGCGGCCGCGTCGGCCTCTCCTTCGGCAGCGGCTGGCACCCGGACGACTTCGCCCTGGCCCGCGACGACTACCGGGAACGGCGCGAGGTCACCGGTCGCACCATCGAGGACGTGCGCGCCCTGTGGCGCGGCGAGACCCTGCCGTACCCGTCCACCGCGGGCACCACGACCGAAGCCTCGACCCGCCCCCGGCCCGTCCAGGAGGAGCTGCCGGTGTGGCTCACCGCCACCGGCACACCCCAGACCTTCGTCACCGCCGCCCGGGCCGGCTACGGGGTGGCGACCGCGCTCCTCGGGCAGACGATGCCCGCCCTGCGGGAGAACATCGCCCGCTACCGGCAGGAGTGGCAGGACGCCGGGCACAGCGGCAAGGGCGACGTCGTGGTCATGACGCACGCGTACGTCAGCGACCGGCCGGACCTGGAGGACTTCCTCCGCCCGGCCATGCACGCCTACCTGCGGTCCTTCCGCAAGCAGACGGGGGGAAGCGACGAGTTCGTGCTCCTGGAGAACGCCTACCTGGACTTCCTGACCGGTCCCTCGCTGCTCGGCAGCCCGGCCAAGGCCCGTGCCGTCCTCGCCGACCTGGCCGCGGCCGGCGCCGACGAGGTCGGCTGCCTGATCGACTTCGGGCTCCCGGCCGCCGACGTCCTGGAGTCGCTGCCCACCCTGTTCGACCTCGGTGTCGCGGCCGTGGAGAGGTCCGCGTGAACACCTCCGCCGACCAGCGGCTGACGGCCCGGCTCGCCCGGCTCACCCCCGCTCAGCGCGCGGCGCTCACCGCCCGGCTCGCCGCCGGCCACGGCCCGGTGCTGCGGCCCAGGCCGGGGCCGCGGGACCGGTTCCCGCTCGGCATGGACCAGGAACGCCTGTGGATCCTCGACCAGCTCGACCCGGGAACCACCACCTACACCCTCGGCTACGGGTTGCGCGTGCTCGGGGCCTTCGACCCGGACCTCTTCAGCCGCGCCGCGGACAGCCTGGTGAGCCGCCACGACCTGCTGCGCTCCGGGGCCGAGGCCGAGGGCGGCCGCCCCTACCTGCGGGTGCACCCCGACCGGCGGGCGGACCTCAGCTACACCGACCTGACGGCCGCCGACACCACCGCCGTGCCCGCCGACGAGGCCGAGCGGCGCCGCCAGGAGTTCATCGCCGCACAGGTCCGCCGCCCGTTCGCCCTCGCCACCGACCCGGTGTTGCGCCTCGCGGTGGCCAAGGTCGCCGAGGGCGACCACCAGGTCGTGGAAACCATGCCGCACTCGTTCGTCGACCAGTGGTCGTACGTGCGCCTCAACGAAGAACTCCTGGAGCACTACCGCGCCCTGGCCGAAGGGCGTGCGCCGCGCGTCGCCGAGATGCCGGTGCAGTTCGGCGACTGGGCCCACTGGCAGCGCGAGTACTTCGCCGGTCCACAGGGCGACCGCCACCGGGACTTCTGGCGCACCTTCCTGGACGGCGTCCCCGAGCACCTGGCCCTGCCCTACGACCGCAGTCCCGACACCTCCGACCACGCGGGCGAGCACCACAGCTTCATCCTCGACGGGGCCGTCGCCGAGTCCTTCTTCCGCCGCGCGCGGGAGGTCCGCACCACCCCGGCCACGGCGATGACCGCCGCGTACGCCGCGCTGCTGTACGAGCGCACCGGGCAGCGCGACCTGGTGATCGGAATCCCCACCGCCACCCGCGGCGAGCCGGAGGCGGCGCCGCTGATCGGGTTCCTGCTGACCAGCATCCCGCTGCGGATCCGGCTGCCCGAGGACCCCACCCCGCTGGACGTGCTCGCGGCCACGGCCGCTGCCGCCGCCGCCGTGGCCGACCACCGCGAAGTGCCCTTCGGGGAGATCGTCGAGGCCACCGCCCCCGACCGGTCCGCCACCCGGTACCCGCTGCTGCAGACCATGTTGGTGCAGTTGGACCTCGACGACTCGCGGGCCCTGGAACTCCCCGGCGCGGAGGTGTACGCCAACGCCGTGCCCGAGGGCATCTCCACCATGGACCTGACCACCGCCTGGTGGCGGGTGGGGAAGGTCGTCTACGGGCGCATCGAGTACCGGACGGCGCTGTTCGAGCACGCCACCATCGCCGCCATGGCCGACCGGCTGCTCCAGCTCGTCGAGCAGTTCGCGGAACGCCCCGACGAGCCGCTGCGGCGGCCCGCCCCACCGCTGCCGGCGCCGCCGACCCCTCTGCTCGGCCACGGCGCCGAAGCCGGCACGGCGGCCGACGGGCCGGTCGACGCGGCGATCCTGGACCGGGTCACCGCCGCCTGGCGCCGCGTTCTCGGCGTCGAGCACGCCGACCCCGACGCGGTGTTCTTCACCAGCGGCGGCACCTCGATGCTCGCCGTCCGGTTCGCCCACCACCTGCGCGGTGACGACCTCGCAGTCACCCTCAAGGACGTTTTCACCCATCCGACCCCGGCCGGACTGGCCCGCGTCCTCGGCACGCGCCGCGCTGCCCCGGCGGACCGCGCGCCGGTCCCCCCGCCCGGACCTCTCGGCCCCGAGCAGGACATGCTCCTGAGCCGCGGGCTGTCCCGGGTGGAGGACTTCTCGCACAGCCACGTCCTCACCGCGGACCGCCGGCTCGACCCGGAGCGCTTGCGCCAGGCGGCGCAGGAGGTGGTTCGCGCCCACCCGACGCTGACCACCACCCTGCGCCCCGACCGCACCCTCGGCGCCCGGCTCGTGCCCGGCTCGGACTGGCACTGGTCGGTGGAGCCCGCCGGCGCCGACCCGGAGCGGGTGGTGGACGCCCAGCGGGCGGGCTTCGACCGCGTCACCGGGCCGCTGTTCGCCGTCAGCCTCCTGCCCGGAGCACCGGGTGGGGCGGACCGCGTCGTCCTCAGCGCGAGCCACCTGGTCATCGACGGCATGTCCTGGGGCATCCTCATCGCCGACCTGGCCGCCGCCTACCGGGGCCGACCGCCGGCGGCCGAACGCGCCGGGTACGCCGAGCACGCCGCCGTCGTGCGGGCACTGGACCCGGCGCCGCACGCCGGGTACTGGCGGGCCCAGCTGAGCGGGACCGGCCACTACGGCTGGCGCCTGGACGGCCCCAACACCTACGCCGACGAGCGGTCGCTGGAGGTGTCGGTAGCGCTGCCGCCCGACGGCCACGGCACGCTGCGGGCCGCCGCGCTCACCGCCGTCGCCCGCGCGCTGCGGCACTGGGCGCCGCACGACCAGCCGTCGGTGTGGCTGATCGGCCTGGGCCGCGACCCGCTGGCCGCGCTGCCCGACTGGGACCCGGACCGGGCCGTCGGGTTCTACTCGGCCGCCCACCCCTTCCTGGTGCCGCTCACCGGCGGTCCGGCCCGGGACGACCTGCGGGCCACGGCCGCCGCGCTGCGCGGTGTCCCCGACGCCGGCAAGACGTTCGGCCTGCTGGCCTGCGCCGCCGACCCCGACCTGCGCGCGGAGTTCGCCGCGCTGGAGCGGCCCCGGGTGATCGTGAACCACCTGGGCGAGCTGGCCGCCCCCCTCAGTGGTTCGGACGGCTTTTTCACCGCCTCGGAGCAGGTCGCCGCCGCCGGCAACGCCGAGGTGGAGCGCGAAGTGGACGTGGACGTGGCGGTCGGGGTGCGCGACGGCCACGCCGTGCTGCGCTGGCTGCACAACCCCCACGCCGTCGACCCGATCGCGGTCCGCGCGGCCGCCGAGGCGGCGGCCCGCGAGTTGCGCGGCTTGTTCGAGGTGGCGCGGCAGGACCGAGGTCCGGTCGGCGTCCCGGGCACGACAGGAGTCACTGAGGAAACGATGGAACGTCTCTTCGCACGGCTCAGCCGAGAACGCCGCGGACGGCAGGGGGAACAGGCATGACCGAGAGCACCCCACCGGTCCTCCGGCGCCGCGGCCCGCTCGTGTTCCTGCTGGCGGCCCAGTACCTGTCGGCCTTCGGCAACGCCATCACGATCGTGACGGTCCCCCTGTACGTCCTGCACACCACCGGTTCGGCCGTCACCACCGGTCTCGCCGGGTTCATCGGCGCCCTGCCGCTGATCTTCGCGGGCGCCGTCGGCGGCGTCCTGGTCGACCGGTTCGGCGGACGCAGGCTGAGCGTGCTGTCCGACCTCGGCGCGGGGGTCCTGGTGCTGCTCGTGCCGCTCCTGGACGCCACCACGGGGCTGCCCGTCCCGCTGCTGCTCGCCCTGCTGTTCGCCCGCACGATCGTGGCGACCCCCGCCACCGCCGCCCGGATGACGCTCCTCAAGCCCGTCATCGAAGGCGCCGGAGCCCGGCTGGAGAGCGTGAACTCCTGGTACCAGGCGGCCCCCCGGCTCGGCCTGGTGGCCGGGGCGCCGCTGGCCGGCGTGCTGATCGCGGCGAGCGGGTCGGCGGTCGGCATGTACGTCGACGCCGCGACCTTCCTCATCGCCGCCGCGCTGGTCGCCTTCGCGGTGCCGGTCGCCGGGAGCGGGAAGTCCTGGGGCGACCGGGCGGCCGGGCCCGGCTTCTTCGGCCAGCTGCGCGAAGGCGTGGCGCTCGTCCGCACGATGCCGGTGATCGGCGCGATGACCGCCTTCGTCGTCGTCACCAACTTCCTCGACGACGCCTTCACCCCGCTGTTCCTGCCGGTCTACGCCCGGGACGTCCTGCACAGCAGCGCGGCCATGGGGTGGTTCCTCGGTGCCGTCGGCGTCGGCGCCATCGTCGGCACCCTCCTGTACGGCCCCGCCAGCCGGAACATCCTGTCCAACCGCCGCTACACCCTGTTCGGCTGCTTCGCGGTCGTGGCCGTGCTGCGGCTGCTGCTCTACTTCGAGCCCGGCGCCCTCGGGGTGACGGTGATCTGCTTCCTGGTCGGGGTGGCCGGCGGACCGCTCAACCCGATGCTCTCGACGGTCATGCTCGAACGCGTCCCCGAGGAGCTGCGCGGCCGGGTCTTCGGCCTCACCGGCGCCATGGCCCTCACCTCCGCCCCGCTCGGTGTGCTGACCGCCGGGTGGCTGGTGGACCTGGCCGGGCTGCGCGTGCCGATGCTCTGCTTCGCCCTCGTCTACCTCGTCCTGATCGCCGTCAGCTGGCGGTGGCCGGGCTTGCGCGCCATGGACGAGCGGCCGGGCGCCGGAGGTGGTCCGGACGAGCCCGCCGCACCGGAGCCCGCCGCGCGGATCTCGCCCGACGCGGACCCGGAGCCCACGTCGGGCAGGGGGGCGACGGTCCGATGACCGCGGCGCACCCGACCGTCGGCGTCCTCGAAGGACGGACGGCGGTGATCACCGGCGCCGCGCGGGGCGCGGGACGCGCCTGCGCGCTGGCCTTCGCGGCCCAGGGCGCGGACCTGGTCCTGCTCGACGTGGCCGCCCCGGTGCCCGGCGTTCCCTACCCGATGGGCACCGTGAGCCAGCTCGACCACACCGCCGACGCCTGCCGCCGCCACGGCGCCGACGTCCTCACCGCGGCCGTCGACGTCCGGGACCTGGAGGCCCTGACCGAGCTGCGCGAGCGGACCCACGACCGGTTCGGCGCGCCGCACGTGCTCGTCAACAACGCGGGCGTCGTCGCCCCCTCCGGCCGGCCGGTGCACGAGACGTCGGAGGCGGACTGGCAGCTGATGGTGGACATCGACCTCGGCGGCGCCTGGCGCGCCACCAAGGTGTTCGCCCCCGCCATGGTGGAACGCCGCTCCGGGACGATCATCAACATCGCCTCCACCGCGGGTCTGGTGGGGTACCGCAACTTCGCCGGGTACGTCGCGGCCAAGCACGGGCTGGTCGGCCTCACCAAGGCCAGCGCCCTCGACTACGCCTCGTACGGCGTGCGCGTCAACGCGGTGTGCCCCGGCAACATCCGGGACGAGCCCGCCATGGAGGGGCGGATGCTCTCCGAGGTCGCCCGGGCGCTCGACGTCCCGCCGGCCGAGCACGAGGAGCTGTTCACCGCCGACCAGCCGATGCACAAGCTGGTCGAGCCGGCCGACGTGGCGGCCGCCGCGCTCTGGCTCGCCTGCGACGCCTCCCAACGCGTCACCGGCACCACCCTGACCGTTGACGCGGGCTACTCGGCCCGGTGACGCCCGTGGACACCCCCTCACCGCCCCTTGCCGAACCGCGCGCCGCCTCGGCGACGGAACGCCAGTTCTGGTTCGCCGAGCGCATCGCCCCCGGCGCACCCGCCTGGAGGGTGCTCAGCACCGTGCGCGTCGAAGGCTCCCCGAACTCGACGGCACTCGACTCGACGGCACTCGCCGCGGCGGCGGCGCGGGTGGTCGCCCGCCACCCCGCGCTGCGCTCGGTCTTCACGCCCGAGGCGGGGGAACTGCGGTGCACGACCGTGCCGCCCGTGGCACCGCCGCTGCTGGAACTCCCCCCGGGCACCGGCTTCGACGCGGCCGCCGACGAGCTGGCCCGGACCGGGCTCCTCGACCCCGCCACCGGGCGCCACGTGGTCCTCGCGCTCGCCCAGGACGCCTCCGGCGCCACCCTGTACGTCCTCACGCACCACCTCGTGTACGACGGGCTGTCCCACGAGGTGTTCACCGCCGACCTCGCCCGGGCCTACGCCCGCGTCGTCGCCGGGGACCCCGAACCGCCGCCGCTCGCCCACCCCGCCCCACAACCGCCGGACGCCGAACGCCGGGCCGAACTCGCCGCCTACTGGCGGACGGCGCTCGACGGCGTGCCCGACCTGCCGGGGGACCGCGACGGCCCGACCCAGCGCGAGCTCGCCCAGGCGGAGCTGCACCACCACGCCGTCCGGTTCCCCGACGGGGCGGGCGCCGCGGCGCGCGAAGCCGGCCGACGCCTCGCGTGCCCGCCGTTCGCCGTGCTGCTCACCGCGTACGCCCAGGCCCTGCACGACCTGTGCGGCGCCGAGGACTTCTGCATCGGGACCCCGGTGTCCACCCGGACCCCGGACCTCGCGGACGCCATCGGCTGCCTGCTGACTACGCTGCCCGTGCGCGTGCAGCGGCCCACCGGGCCCGCCGCGTGCGAGCGCACTTGGAGGACCGTCGCCGACGGCCTGTTCCACATGGACCTGCCCCAGGACGACTTGATCCGCGCGGTGCGCACCCGTCCAGGGCGCCGCATGCCGCTGTACCAGGCCCTGTTCGCGTACGAGAGCTGGCCGCGCCCCGTCCACGCCGCCGGAGGGGTCCGCATGCGCACCGAGCCCGTGGTGCCGCTCGGCGGACAGGCCGAGGTCCTGTTCCAGCTGAACGAGCTGCCCGGCCACCGCCTCGGAGGGGTGCTGCAAGCCCCGGCCGGCAGCCCTTGGGCGGGGCGTTTGGCCAGGCTGTCAGCCGCCGTCCGGCACCGGCTCGCCGCGCTGACCGGAGCGGAAGAGCAACACACCGTTGCGACCCCTTCCGGACCGTCCCGGCCCGCACCCACGACGACCACCGAGGAGGACGCCCGATGACACGAGTGATGTGCCTGCCGTACGCCGGGGCGGGTGCGGGGATCTACCGCCCTTGGAAGGCCCTGAGCACCGGCCGGGCGCGCGCCACACCCGTCCAGCTCCCGGGGCGTGAGGAAGAGTTCTCCCGACCCTGCTACGCCTCCTTCCACGAGTGCGTCACCGACCTCTCCCGCCGCGTCACGGAAGCCGCCGCCGGGGAACCCTTCGCGATCTTCGGCCACAGCTTCGGCGGGCTGCTCGCCTTCGAGACCGCCCGTCACCTCTACGACACCGGGGGGCCGCTGCCCGAGCGGCTGATCGTCAGCGGCGCGCGCAGCCCCCGCCACCGCGGTTACACCGGCCTGAGCGACGACGACGACGAAGCCGTCAGATCGCTGAAGCAGGACAGCCTGCGCGGCTTCGAAGCACTCGACCACCCCGAACTGCGCGCCCTGCTGCTGCCCGTGCTGCGCTCCGACGCACGGCTCCTGCAGCAGTACAGCGACTACCGGCCCCAGGTGCTCGACCCCCTGCCGATCCCCCTCACCGCGCTGCGCGGCGTGTCGGACACGGTGGCCTCCGCGGAAGGGGTCGCCGACTGGAAGACCTTCACCACCAAGGACTACGCCGAAGTGGAGATGCCCGGCGGACACCTCTACCTGCTGGACTCCATGCCGGAGCTGTGGCGCGTCATCGAGGAGCAGCTGTGACCCTGGCCGACCTCCCCCCGAACCTGCACGGGGTGAAATACGGGCAGGCCGGCCTCACCCACGCGGGGCTGGGCGAGCTGCGCCGCGAGGACCCCGAGCTCGCGGGCCTCCTCGACGCGGAGGTCCGCCACCAGGACACCACCCTGGCGATGATCGCGTCCGCCAGCATCGCCGCGCCCTCCGTCCTCGCCGCGAGCGGGTCCGCGCTGTCGAACGTCACCGCCGAGGGCTACCCCGGCGCCCGCTACCACCCCGGCGCGGGCAACTTCGACGAGGTCGAACGGCTCGCCGTGCGGCGCGCCAAGGCCCTGTTCGGGGCGCGCTACGCCAACGTCCAGCCGCACTCGTGCTCCTCCGCCAACCTGGCCGTGCTGGCCGCCCTCGTGCCGCCCGGCGGCACGCTGCTCGGTCTCGACCTGGACGCCGGCGGCCACCTCACGCACGGCTCCCCGGCTTCGGTCACCGGACGGCACTACCGGGCCGTGCGCTACGGCCTCGACGCGAACGGCCGGATCGACTACCACCACGTCGCCGAACTCGCCGCCGAACACCGCCCCACCGTGCTGATCGCCGGCGCCAGCGCCTACTCCCGGACCCTCGACTTCGCCCGGTTCCGGGAGATCGCCGACTCGGTCGGCGCCTACCTCCTGGCCGACATCTCGCACATCTCGGGCCTGGTCGCCGCCAACGAGCACCCCAGCCCGATCGACCACGCGCACATCACCACGACCAGCACCTACAAGCAACTCGGCGGACCGCGGGGCGGGCTCATCCTCAGCGGTCGCGACCACCAGGCCCCCGGTCCCGACGGGCGCACCCCGCTGGACCAGCTGATGCAGCGGGCCGTCTTCCCGCAGAACCAGGGCACCCCGGCCCCCGCGTCGATCGCCGCCAAGGCGCGCGCTTTCGCACTCGCCGCCGAGCCCCTGTTCGCCCGGACCGCGAGGCTCACCGTCTCCGGGGCCCGCGCGCTCGCCGCCGAACTGGCCCGCCTGGGCCACGAGGTGCTCACCGGTGGGACCGACAACCACATGGCCCTGATCGACCTCCGCGACAGCCGGCTCACCGGGGTCGTCGCGGAACGGGCGCTGGAGGAGTGCGGGATCCTCGTCAACCGCAACCGCGTCCCGGGTGACGCCCGACCTCCCCTGATCACCAGCGGCATCCGGCTGGGCTGCAACATCCTCGCCCAGCGCGGCATGGGCCCGGAGCACATGCGCGAGTGCGCGGAGCTGATGCACGCCGCCTTGACCGCGACCACCCCGCTGAGCGACACCGAGTACCGCATCGACCCCTACCAGCGGGTCCGCCTGCGCGAGCACGTCCGGGCGCTGTGCGCCCGCCACCCCCTGCCGCATTCGACCGCCCTGGCCGAAGCCCACAGCGCCCTCCGGACAGGAGCACTCCTGTGAGCACCGACAGCACCACCACCACCGAAGCTCCGGCGACCTGGCCGGCCGTGCTCATCCGCGCCGACCGACCCCGCCGCGCCGGGGCAGACCCCCGGGCGACCGGTCTGGTCCGGGACGCCCTGGCCGGTGTCGCGCACGAGGACGGGACGGCCGCCCGCGAACGGCTCACGGCCTGCTTCGCGGCACTGCTGCACCGCCTCACCGGTCAGGACCTGATCGCCCTCGCCACTCCCGGCGGCGTCATCGGGTACACCGTCGACCCGGACTCCACCATTGCGGACCTGGTGGCCCGCAGCACCCTCGTGACGCCCGCCGCCGACCTCGGCACGCCGGTGGTGGCGGTCGACCACCGCACCGGGCCGCAGGGCGCCCCGCCGTTCGAGTGGCACCTCGCCCTGGACCGGCAGGACGACGCCTGGACCGCCGAACTGCGCTACGACGAGCGGCTGTTCACGGCGGACACCGCCCGTCGCGTCCTGTCCCACCTGCGCACCCTCACGGCGGGCGCCACCCGCGCTCCGCGCACGCCGGTCTCCCGGCTGGCCCTGCTCACCGCCGAGGAGACGCACCGCGTCCTGGTCGAGTGGAACGACACGACGGCCGACCTGCCGCACGACACCTGCCTGCACACGGCGTTCGAGGAGAGGGCCGCGGCCGACCCCGGCGCGCCCGCCGTCGTCGACGCCGCGCGCACCTGGACGTACGGGGAGGTCGACGCCGCCGCCAACCGGCTCGCGCACCGGCTCCGGGACGAGGGCGTGGGGCCCGACGTGCGGGTCGGGCTGTGCCTGGAGCGCTCCGCCACCCTGCTCGCCGCCGTGCTGGGCATCCTGAAGGCCGGTGGCGCCTACGTGCCCCTCGACCCGGACTACCCCGCCCAGCGGCTGGACTCGATGCTGGAGGGCGCCTCCTGCGCCGCCGTGGTCACCGACCGGGTCCGGGCTGCCGCGCTGCCCGCCCCGCCGCCCGGCGCCGACCGACCGGTCGTCCTGGTCGAAGGGCTCCTCGACGGCGCCGCGCCCGACCTCGCGGCACGACCGGGAACCGGCCTCGGCCGGATCGCGGGTCCCGACGACCTGTGCTACGTCATCCACACCTCCGGGTCGACAGGTCTGCCCAAGCCCATCGCCCTGCGCCACCGCGGCGTGGTGAACAACCTGGCGGACCTCAACTCCCGCTTCGCCGTGGGTCCCTCGGACCGCGTCCTCGCCCTGTCCTCGCCGAGCTTCGACATGTCGGTCTACGAATTCCTGGGGATCACCGCGGCCGGCGGCGTCGTCGTGGTGCCCGAGGCGGACCGCGCCAAGGACGTGGCGCACTGGGCCCGCCTCTTCGCGCAGCACGACGTCACCATCTGGAACTCCGCCCCGGCCCTCCTGGAACTGCTCGCGGAACACCTGGAGAACACCGGTGGCACGGCCCTGAGCCGGCTGCGGCTGGTCATGCTCGGCGGCGACTGGGTCCCGGTGTCCTTGCCCGAACGGGTGCGGGCGCTCGCCCCCCGGGTCCGCTTCGTGGCCCTCGGCGGCGCCACCGAGGCGTCGATCCACTCCACGATCCACGAGGTGGCGGAGACCGACCCGGCCTGGACCAGCATCCCCTACGGCCGCCCCATGGCCAACCAGCGCGTGTACGTCCTGGACGACGCGTTGCAGCCGGTCCCGCCCGGGGTCGTCGGCGAGCTCCACCTGGCCGGCGTCGGGCTGGCCAGGGGCTACCTGGAACGCCCCGACCTCACCGCCGAGCGCTTCCTGGACTGGTCCTGCGGCGACGTGCACGACCGCCTCTACCGGACCGGGGACCTCACCCGCTGGCGCCCGGACGGCGTCCTGGAACTCCTCGGCCGCAAGGACTTCCAGGTCAAGCTGCACGGCCTGCGCGTCGAACCGGGTGAGGTGGAAGCCGTGCTGCGCGCCCACCCCGACGTGAAGGACGCCGTCGTCACGTCCCGGGAGGACTCCACCGGAACCCGGCGGCTGGTCGGCCACGTCGTCCCCCTCCCCGACCGGACCCCGCGCCCCGAGGAACTGCGCGCGCACCTGGCCAGGGTGCTGCCCTCCTTCATGGTTCCCGCGGCGGTCCTCGTCCTGGACGAACTGCCCCTCAACCCCAACGGCAAGCTCGACCGCAAGGCCCTCGGCGCCCTCGCCGCGGCGCCCGGCGCACCGGAGCCCGGAGCGGTGGCCTTCGAAGCCCCGGTCGGCGCCTGGGAGGAGCACATCGCCGCGGTGTGGCAGGACGTCCTGGGCACCGGTCCGGTCGGCCGCGACGCCGACTTCTTCGCGCTCGGCGGCGACTCCATGTCCGCGCTGCGCTGCCTGGCCCGCATCGACGGCGGCCTGCGCTGGCCCGAGCTGTTCCGCCACCCGACGGTCCGCCGGCTCGCCGCCCACGTCGCCGCCACCGGACGCCCGCCGCTGCCGCGCTGAGCGTCCCCCGACCCCCGCATCCCGGGCCACTCCTGACAAGGACTCCGAATGCAGAAACCCGCGACCCCAGGGCAGCTCCGCTTCTTCGTGCTCGACATGCAGCAGCCCCGGCCCGCCATCGTGCACTCCTTGGCCGTTTCCGGAGCGGTGGACGTCGACCGGCTGCTGGCCGCCGTGCGCGCTGTGCTGCGCGCCCAGTCGGCCATGCGGGTCTCCTTGCACATGGAGCCCGAGGGCCTGGTTCAACGCGTCCACCCGGTGTCCGAGGTTCCGCTTGCGGTGCACCCCCTGCCGGAGGACGAGGAGTTGGCACACCGAGCCCTTGAGCACCACGTGTCCGCGCTCGGCGCTCCCTTCGACCACGCCGGTGCACCGCTGTGCCGGATCACGGTCCTGCACCGCGCCGACCGGGCGCACCTGCTGTTCGCCGTGCACCACGGCGTCTTCGACGACGGTTCCGCCGCCGCCCTGCTGTCCTCGCTGACGACCGCCCACGGGCTGGGGCCGGGCGAACTCGCCGACGCCGAGCCGCCGGAGGGCGTCCCGTCCGCCGAACGCCTCGACCTGCTGCGGCGGTTCTGGACGACCGCGCTCGAAGGGGCGCCGGAGGACTGCGCCCTGCCACAGCTCACGCCCGGCGCGGACCGCGCCCGCGCGTCGCTCGCCACGCGGCTGCCCGACGCCCTCGTAGACCAAATGTCCCGCCGCGCGGCGGAAACGGGGGCGAGCGCGTTCACCCAGGTGATGAGCGCCCTGGCCTGGGTCGCGGGGTGGTACGGGCGCACCGACGACGTCGTCGTCGCCACGGTCAGCGGAGCCGAGCGGGACACCCGCGGCGTCTCGGTCGTCGGTTGCCTGCAGAACACCATCCCGGTCCGCGTCGACCTGACCGGCGCCACCACGGAGGACCTGCTCGACCGCACCCTGGAAGCCCTCTTCGACGCGGTCGAGCACGCGGACCTGCCGATCGAGGACATCCTGGCCGTGACCGGCGCGCCGCGCCACCCCGACCGCAAGCCCTTCACCCAGCTGCTGTGCACCCAGGGCGAGCTGCACACCGAGACCGTCGACGCGGCGGGCCTGCGGTGGCGGATGGAACCGCCCGAGTCCGACCAGGTGGAGTACGACCTGAGCGTCACCCTGCTGAACGCCCCCGATGGCGGGAAGCACCTGGCCGTCGCCCACCCCCGTTCGGCCCTCGACGCCCGCACCGCGGAGCGCTTCCTGGACCACCTCGTCGCGGCCCTCGACGCGCTGACCGCTCCGGAGGCCCGGCTGCTGACCGCGCACGACCTCCTCGGCGCGCGGGAACGCGCCGAACTCGCGGCGCTGACGGGTCCTCCGGTCGCCACCGCGACCGTGCCGGTGCACCACCTCGTCCGGGCCAGGGCGGAGTCCGACCCGGCGGCCGTCGCCGTTCGCAGCGCCGCCGGGCAACTGGACTACGCCGCCGTGACCGACCGCGCCCGAGCCCTCGCCGCCGCCCTCGTGGAAGCGGGCGTGCGCCCCGGGGACCGGGTCGGGATCCACCTGGGCAGCTCACCGGACCTGGTCGTCTCGGTCCTGGCCACCTGGTGGGCGGGCGCCGCCTACGTGCCGCTGGACCCCGACCACCCCGCCGAACGGCTGCGCTACGTCCTGCGGGACGCCGAGCCCGCCGCGCTGATCGCCAGGGCTCCCCTGCTGCCCGGCCTGCGGACGCTGACCCCGGACTCCGCCTCACCGGCGCCGGCGGAGTGGCCGGAGATCGCCTCCGACGCCCCCGCGTACGTCATGTACACCTCCGGGTCCACCGGCCGCCCCAAGGGCGCCGTCATCCGCCACGACAACCTGTGCGCCCTGTTCGCCGCCTTCGACGCCGAGTTCCCCGACGGCCCCGGCGTGGTCCTGGCAGGCACCAGTTCCTCCTTCGACATCAGTCTCATCGAGCTGGTCTGGCCGCTGACCAACGGCCGCACCGCGCACCTGACCAGCCACCGCACGGTCCTCCAGGACGTGCCGGACCCGGACGGCGCGTTCTACCAGTGCACCCCGTCCGCCGCCCGGCTGCACACCGCCTCCGCGCAGGGGCGCGCGTTCCTCGCCCGGCTCGGCGGCCTGCTGGTCGGGGGCGAGCCGCTGGCCGACGACCTCGCCGACGACCTCGCCGGACTCGTCCCCGGTCCGGTCCTGAACGGCTACGGACCGACCGAGGCCACCGTGTACACCACGCTGTGGCGGGTCACCCCCGGCGCACCGGTGCACATCGGCCTGCCGCTGCCGGGCGTGCGCTGCCACGTGGTGGACGCGAGCGGCCGCGACCTGCCGCCGGGGTGCCCCGGCGACCTGCTGATCTCCGGCGCCGGTGTGGGTGACGGCTACTGGCGGCGCCCGGACCTGACCACCGAGCGCTTCCCCGCGCTGCCCCGTGCCGGTGGCGTCCCCGGCTACCACAGCGGCGACGTCGTGTCCTTCACCCCCGGCGCCGGCCTCAAGTTCCTCCACCGGGCCGACGACCAGGTCAAGATCCTCGGGCAGCGCATCGAGACCGGGGAGATCGAGACCACGTTGCGCCGGCGTCCCGGCGTCCGGGACGCCGCCGTCGCCCCGCTGCCGGACCACACCGGTGTCATCGCCTTCCTCGTGCGCGAGGACGACCCCGGAGCGGGCCCGTCGCCCCGCCCGCTGCCCGCCGCCGTCGCGGCCGAGCTGCGGCGCGGCACGGCGGACTGGCTCACCGGGGCCATGCTGCCCACCGAGTGGCACGGCGTGGCCGACCTGCCCCGCTCGCCCAACGGCAAGCTCGACCGGCGGGTCCTCGCCGACTGGGCCGCCGCGAGTGCCGAGGCGGTGGGTTCCGCCGCCGCCGCACTGCCCGGGACGGCCGCTGCCGCCGTCTCGCAGGTCTGGGAACGGGTCCTGGGCGAACCGGTCACCGACACCGGGGCCACCTTCTTCGAACTCGGCGGCACGTCCTCGGGGATACTCCAGGTGTTGACCCTGCTGCGGTCCCGTTATCCCTCACTGCACGCGGCAGACCTGTTCCGGCACACCAGGGTGCGGGCGTTGGCCGGCTTCCTGGACGGCCTTGACAACGCTCCTCTTGACGGCGCCGAGTCTCCCGCCGGCGGCGGACGGAGCCCGGCGCCGACCGGCGCGCAGCGCGGTGCGCGCCGCGCCCAGGCGCTGAGCGGCTGGGCCGGCCGGTCCCGTCGCTGACCGCTCGACGGCTCCCCGTGCCGCGGTCTTCGGGGCGCCCCACCCTCCCTCCTCCCGCGCTCCCCTGGAGTCACGATGACGATCGCCGTGATGTGCCTGCCCTACGCCGGAGGTGGGGCCGGGGTCTTCCGACCGTGGCAGAACCAGCCCGGTCTGCCGTTCCGGATCGTTCCGGTCCAGCTGCCGGGACGCGACGAGTGGTTCGTCCAGGAACCCTGCACGACCATGGCGGAGGCCGCCCGCGTCTGCGTCGACCAGATCCGCGAAGCGGCGGGAACCGGTCCGTTCGCCGTGTTCGGGCACAGCTTCGGCGCGCTGCTGGCGTACGAGGTGGTCCTGCTGCTCGCCGCCGACGGAGCGCGGCTGCCCGAGCGCCTGGTGGTCAGCGGGGCGGCGGCGCCCGGCGTGGCCCGCCCCCGGATGGACGGCGCCCGGCTCGACGACGACGCGTTCGTCGCCCGGTTGCGCGGACTCGTGGGTTACGACCACGAGGCTTGGCACGAACCGGAGTTGCGGGAACTGCTGCTCCCGGCGCTCCGCGCCGACCTGGAGATCCAGGACGGCTACACCCCTTCACCCGGCGGCCCGTTGACCGTGCCGGTGAGCGTCCTGCGCGGCGCCGAGGACGAACTGGTGCCGTACGAGGACGCGGCTCGCTGGGCTGAGCACACGTCCTCCGGAGCCACCGTGGTGGACGTGCCGGGCGGTCACATGTACTTCGCCCAGGACTGGCCGCTGTTCTGGAAGACGCTCGGCGCACTGGTGCAGGCCCACGGGTGAAGGGCGGTGGGCTCCCGGTTCCAGAGAGCCCACCGCCCTTCGCCTGCGCGTCCGGATCAGTCCTGGGACTCGGCCAGCTGCTGCGCCAGCACCAAGCGGTCCAGCTTGCCGTTGGAGTTCATCGGCAGCTCGGTCCGGTGGGTGAACCGGAGCGGCACCATGTAGCGCGGCAGGCGTTCGGAGAGCGCCTCGCGCAGCTGCGCCGCAGGCCGGGCGACCCCCGTGTACACCGCCTCCAGCCGCGTCTGCCCGTCCTCGCCGCGCAGGGCCACCACCGCGACCTGACCGATGCCGTCCTGCTCGCGCAGCACCGCCTCGGCCTCGCCGACCTCCACCCGTTGGCCCATGATCTTGACCTGCTGGTCGAGCCGCCCCAGGTGCACCAGGACCCCGTCGTCCAGCACCTGGACCAGGTCTCCGGTGCGGTACCAGTGGTCCTCGTCCGGGACGTACCGCCCGGTGGTCTCCACGGGACGCCCTGAGGCGTCCAGGAACCGTCCCCGGTTGTCGTCCTCGTCGAGGTATCCGGCGAACCGCTGCACGCCGCGCAGGAGCAACTCGCCCACGCTGGAGGGCTTGCCCTGCTCGTCCACGACCCGGTGGTCGAGATGGGGGTAGACCGGGCCGATGGGGAGGGTGCCGTTGGCCGTGCGCGGCCAGTCCTCCACCCGCTCCGGCAGCCGGTACTGCGTCGAGAGGATGGTCAGCTCGGTCGGCCCGTACACGTTCTCCACCACGCTCTGCGGCGCGGCCGTGCGCCAAGCCTTGGCCTGCTGCACCGTCAACTGCTCGCCCCCGAACAGGCTCCAGCGCAACGAAGGCATCGAGCCGGGGTCGAGACCCCCGGTCAGGTCCGCCATCGTGATCACGGACGGCACCGAGAACCAGTGCGTGATCCCCTCTCGGGTCACGAACCGGGCCGGTTTGGGCAGTTCGCTCCGGGGTGGGACGACCAGGGTGGCGCCCGAGCCCCAGGCGCCGAACAGTTCGAGGACGGACGCGTCGAACGCCAGGCCGCTGTTCTGGGCCATCCGGCAGCCGGGCCCGAGCGCGTAGCGGTCGATGACGTACCGCAGGAAGGCGTCGATGCTGCGGTGCGCGACCGGCACGCCCTTGGGGGTGCCGGTCGATCCCGAGGTGAACAGCACGTACGCGGCATCCCCAGCGGCTGCTTCGGTCCGGGGCGGCACTTCCCCCACCGCTTCGCCTTGGCGCAACCGCGCCAGGAGGTCCGGGGACAGGTGCAGGACCGGCACGTCCGGGACCTCGGGCGCCGGGACGTGGTCGACCAGGCGCAGGTTCAGGCCGGAGACCCGCGCGACGGAGGCCAGCCGTGCCGCGGGGAAGGACGAGTTGAGCGGGACCACGGCCGCGCCCAGGCGCAGCGCCGCCAAGCACGCCGCGTAGGTCAACGTGCCCGGCGTCGTCGTCAGGCCCACCCGACGCGGAGCACGGCCGTCGCACGCGGTCAGGATCTCCCGGGCCAGCGCCACGGCCAGGCCGTCCAGTGCGCGATAGGTCAGCCGTTCCCCGCCGACCTCCAGGGCAACGAGCTCGCCGTGCTCCCGTGCCGACGCGGCGAACCAGTCGTACAGGTCGCGCGGCGCACCGGATTCCTGTCCGGTCATCAGCCGCCCACCTGGGCCCGCCACGCGCTAAGCACTCCGCGCTCCTTCACCGGGTCGATCCCGAGCACGGTGTCGCCCTGCCGGTAGGGGGTCTCGGACGGGCCGCGCTCACCCAGCCACTCCCAGGCGTCCTCAACCGTCCGGGCCAACGGGCGGCAGCGCAGCCCGGCGGCGACGGCCTTCGCCGGGGAAGCCGCCCAGGCGCCCGCCATGGCGGGCTGCTCCAGCGCCCAGAACGGCATCTCGGTCCAGGGCTGCACGTCGTGGTCCACCAGGAAGTCCTCGGCGACCCACACCGGTCGCGCCCCCGCTCCGGTCACCCGCGCGCACAGGTCCAGCAATTCACCGAAGGTCGTGGTGCCCTCGGGGCCGGTGACCACGTGACGCCCGGCAGCGCCCTTCTCCAGCAGGTCGAGCCCGAACGCCGCGATGTCCCGGGCGTCGATGAGCTGGACCGGCTGCCCGGCCCGGCCCGGCGCGACGACCTCGCCGCCGCGAGCCATGCGCTCCAGCCACCACAGCAGCCGTCCGGGAGTTTCGCGCGGACCTACGATCAGTCCGGGGTTGAGGACGCAGGTGTCGCCCTCGAAGTACTTCTCCAAAGCCCGCTCGCACCCCGCCTTGAGCACGTTGCCGGACACCTCGTCAACGGCGGCGTCCGGCGGGCAGAGGTGGCGCGGCGATTGTTCATCGACGGGTCCGGCGGGCCAGTCGGCGTAGGCGTGGACGGACGACACGAACAGGTACGCTCCCGCCCTGCCGCTGAGGGCTCGGGCCGACTGCCCGACGGTGCGGGGCCGGGAACCACTGGTGTCGATCACCGCGTCCCACGGTCCCGCGGCGGCGAGGGCGTCCAGGTCGATCGGATCCTCCCGGTCACCCCGGATGTTCCGCGCTCCCCGTGTTCCAGGTCCGGACTTCCCCCGGTTGAACACGGTCAAGGAATGCCCACGAGCGATTGCCTCCTGCGCGAAAAACCATCCGAGGAATACCGAGCCCCCAATGATGAGGATCTTCACCCCTTCATGGTCGCACGACCACGAACACTTGACAAGGATTCGGAATTCACGTTACCGCGCACAGCCGATTGCGAGCGAATGCGGATCGCGAAAGATCGGCATTACCGCGGTTCCGGTTCGAGGTCCGGGGCGGTGCGGGCGAATCGGATCGACCTCGGGGGCGCGAGGTCTCCGTCACCCGATCCGGTGTAGACAGTCCGGATTACGAGGTGTTCGTGCTCACGCTGCCGCTCTGCTCGGCGCCACTGGGCGTGGCGCGCCGCCTCGCGGCTGCGGGCGTCGACGGCAGTCAGAGGCCCTGCGTCGGCCGTCCACGTCGGAAAACACCCGGGTCCGATATTCTGGACATATGACCGTCGGATGTGCGCGAGTGTCTACAACGGACCGCAACCTGTGAGCGGGCACGGAGGAACCGATCCCGCCGAGGCGCGAGCCGCGTCGACGGCGCCGGACCGTCGAGGTCGGTCCTTCACGGACTGGCGGTTCGTGGCGCCGCCGGTCGCCGTGGCCGTGATGGCCGCCGCCTGGGGCCGCGACCTGCCCTCGCTGCTGCTCGTCGTCGTCGCCCTGGTCCTGGGCGCCGCGGTGCTGGCGGCGGTGCACCACGCCGAAGTGGTCGCGCACCGAGTCGGGGAGCCCTTCGGGTCGCTGCTGCTGGCCGTCGCCGTCACGGTCATCGAAGTCGGCCTGATCGTCACCTTGATGATCGCGGGTGGCACCGGCGCCGCCTCGCTGGCCCGCGACACCGTCTTCGCCGCCGTGATGATCACCTGCAACGGCATCCTGGGCCTGTCGTTGTTGATCGGCGCCGTGAAGCACCGGCTCGCCGTGTTCAACGCCGAGGGCACCGGCGCGGCCCTGTCCACCGTCGCCACCCTGGCCGTCGTCTGCCTCGTGCTGCCGACGTTCACCACCGCCCGACCCGGGCCCGAGTTCTCCCCGACGCAGCTCGCGTTCGCCGCCGCGGCCTCCCTCATCCTCTACGCCACGTTCGTCAGCACCCAGACCGTGCGCCACCGCGACTTCTTCCTGCCCGTCACCAGCGATGGCGTGGTCGTCAACGACGCCGACAGCGACGACCACGCCGACCCGCCCACCAACCGCGCCGCCGTCACGAGCGTGGCGCTGCTGCTCGTCGCGCTCGTCGCGGTCGTCGGCCTGGCCAAGGTGCTGTCCCCCGCGATCGAGGACACCGTCGCCGCCCTGGGCCTGCCGCACGCGTTCGTCGGCGTGGTCATCGCCCTGCTCGTGCTGCTGCCCGAAACCCTCGCCGCGGCCAACGCCGCCCGCCGCAACCGCATCCAGGTCAGCCTCAACCTCGCCCTGGGCTCCGCCATGGCCAGCATCGGCCTGACCATCCCCGCGATCGCCATCATGACGATCTGGCTCCCCGGTCCCCTGCTGCTCGGCCTCGGCGCGAACCAGATCGTCATGCTGGCGATCACCATCGTCGTCGCCACCCTGACGGTCGTTCCCGGTCGGGCCACCCGGCTGCAAGGACTCGTGCACCTCATCCTGCTCGGCGCGTTCCTCCTCCTCGCCGCCAACCCCTGACCTCATCGACCCCTCGGCGTTCCCACCGGACCAAGGGCGGTCCGGACCTCAGGGGCGGACGCCGATCCCGTCGACCACGGCCGTCGTCACCGAGCTGGATTCCACGACCGTCCCGGCCGGCAGGGACCCGTCCGACTCGGTCAGCACGCGGCGGTCGCCGATGAACTCGCCGGTGGCCGGGTCGACGATGACCTCCTGCCGGCCGTCGCCGTCGGTCACGGCCAGCGCGACGCCCCGCCTGCCGTCCAGGTTGGCCGACTGGTCGACCACCTCCAGGCCGGGCAGCAGCGCCAGCGCCCGGAACAGCGCGGCCCGCAGCTCGGCGGGCACCTTGCCGCTGCGCAGCAGGTCGGAGGCGAGGACCAGCGCCTCCTGGTGGTCGCTGGACCCGCGTCCCCGACCGTCCGCGAGCAGGCGCTCCAGCAACGCCTCCGGCGCGCGGGGCAGGCCGGCCAGGAACCGGGCGTTGGGCTGCTGCCACGCCCCCGGGTCCTCCTGGCACTGCCGGTCGCACCGGCCACGCACCTCGTTCTGCATTGCGGGCCGCAGGTCCACCCCGGCGCTCCGCGCCTGCTCCTCGGTGCCGACCAACCAGTCCCGCCGACCGGTGTCCCGGGGGCGGACCAGGTACTCCTCGCCCTCGACCGCGGGCAGCCACACCTCCAGGACCTCCTCGCCCAGCCACCGGAAGTCCTGCCCGCCCTGCCGGGCCTGCACCGCCGACCGGCCGCGGCTGATCGCGTACCGGTACTGACCGGGGCCCAGCACCGGATCAGTCGTCGTGATCGCGTCCGCCGCCCTGGTCAACGCCTGCGCCGCCTCGGCGGTCGCGGGCGTCGGGCCACCGAGCGCCACCTGGGCCAGCACCCCGCCCACGGCCAGCGCGGCGACGCCCGCGGCGACACCCCACCAGCGCCGCGCCGGCCTGCCCGCCGGCCGTCCGGCCGCGGTGAGCGCCAGCACCTTCTCCCGATTGGCGGCGAAGCTCTCCTCGGTCATCGGAGCCGTGTCACCGCGCACGTCCCGCACGACGTGGTCCATCTCGTCCTCACGCATCGCGCGCCTCCTCGGTCCTCAGCTTCGTCCTGGCCCTGTGCAGACGCGTCCGCACCGTCTGCTCCTTGATCTTCAACACCTCCGCGACCTCCGCCGCGGTCAACTCGCCCCACGCCACGAGCAGCAGCACGTCACGCTCCTCCGCGCGCAGCCCCGCAATGGCCTCCGCCATCCGCCGGGCGCGCACGTCCGCGTCCACGCTCTCCGCGACCCGGTGGTCGACCTCGTCCTGGGTGGACCGGCGCCCACCGTCCCGCGCCCAGGCCCGCAGCCGGGTCTCCTCGGAGCGGTGGTGCCGCCGCAGCAGGTTGGTGGCTATCCCGTACAACCACGCCTTGGGCCCGGCGCGGTTCGGGTCGAACCCCTCCCGCTGCTCCCAGGCGGCCAGGAAAACGTCGGCCACGAGGTCGTCGGCCACCGCCGTCCCGGCCCGCCGGGCCAGGTAGTGGTGCAGCGGGCGGGCATGGGCGTCGTACCAGGCTGCCAGCGCTTCCGGCCCATCCAGCCGCTCCACCGGGGGACTCCTCCTGCGCGCCGCTGGGACGCTGTCGGTTCGCACGGAACTGATTGCCACTCGCCACCGCGAGCGTTCCCGCTCCCGTTCCCCCAGGAGTTCGTTGTCGTCGTGCCCGATCCTGCATGCCCGGCCGGTCGGCAAAGGCCCCAAGTGGTGAAACAACGCACCACCACAGCTAAATTGTTAGCGCTCACCCGATGTCGGTGTCATCGAATCATCACCAAGGCAGCCAACCTCGAAGCCACATATCCGCAGGTAGAAGCGAGGGTATGGCCATAACTGAGCACACCGTCTCGAATGGGTACTCCGATCCGACTAGCGAGAACCGCTTTTCACCGGAACCATCTTGTGAGCGTGAACAATAGGTGCGACACTGTCCCCGTCGAAGCCTGCGCCGCTGACGGAAGCCGCCCCGTCACAGCCCGCCGGCAGACCTGTCCAATCGGGATTCCGGAGCATCGGGCAACACTTCGCCCGGCCGTGCTGCAACACGGGTGGCAGCCGGAACGTCGTACGCACCGAGGAGTGAGAACAGGTGACAGCAACACGACTTCCCCGCCCCCGCAGGGCGGCAGCGCTGTTGGCGGCAGGCATGCTGCTGCTGTCGGCGATGACGGCGGTGACGGCGGTGCTGCACACGCCGTCCGCGCAGGCGTTGGAGAACGGAGTGGCGCGCACCCCGCCGATGGGGTGGAACTCGTGGAACACGTTCGGCTGCAACATCAACGAAGCGTTGATCAGGCAGATGGCCGACGCCATGGCCAACTCCGGGATGCGCGAACTCGGCTACCAGTACGTGGTCGTCGACGACTGCTGGATGAACCCCAACCGCGACTCGGCGGGCAACCTCCAGGGCGACCCGGGCCGGTTCCCCAGCGGCATGAAGGCGCTCGGCGACTACATCCACGCCCGCGGGTTGAAGTTCGGCATCTACCAGGCGCCGCTGTCCGAGACGTGCGCGCAGTACTTCGACTCCTACCCCGGCGCCACCGGCAGCCTGAACCACGAGGCGCAGGACGCGCGGCAGTTCGCCGCGTGGGGCGTGGACTTCCTCAAGTACGACTGGTGCCACCCCAGCGGCACGATCGACGACCAGGTGCGCACGTTCGCCAAGATGCGCGACGCGCTGCGCGCCACCGGGCGCCCGATCGTCTACAGCATCAACTCCAACAGCATCCACGACAAGACCGGTCCCCGACGCGACTGGGGTGACGTCGCGAACATGTGGCGCACCACCGAGGACATCACCAACAGGTGGGACACCGGGCAGACCAACGGCTACCCGATGGGCATCCAGAACATCGTCAACGTCACCGTGCCGCTCGCCTCCTACGCCCGGCCGGGCGCGTTCAACGACCCGGACATGATGGAAGTCGGCCGCGGCGGCATGACCGACACCGAGATGCGCAGCCACTTCGCCCTGTGGGCGGTCATGGCCTCACCGCTGATCGCGGGCAACGACCTGCGCAACATGGACGCCGCCACGTCGACCATCCTGAAGAACGCGAACCTCATCGCCATCAACCAGGACAGCCTCGGCCTGCAGGGCAGGCAGGTCTCCCACGACGGCACCCGGCGCGTCCTGGCCAAGCGGCTGGCCAACGGCGCCGTCGCGGTCGCCCTGTTCAACCAGGGTGGCGGCACGACCACCGTCTCGACCACGGCGAGCGCGATCGGCCTGTCGGGCAGCTCGTTCACGCTGCGCGACGCCTGGACCAACGGCACCACCACCACGTCCGGCGCCATCTCGGCCAGCGTCCCGGCGCACGGCACGGCGGTGTACGTCGTCAGCGGCGGAGGGGGCCCCGTGCCCACGTCGTTCTCCTTGGTGGGCCAGAGCTCCAACCGCTGCCTGGACATCCCCGGGAGCACGCCGACCAACGGCGCCCTGGCCCAGATCTGGGACTGCAACGGCCAGACCAACCAGCGCTTCACCACGACCGCGGCCGGTGAGCTGCGCGCCTACGACGGCGCGAAGTGCCTGGACGTCTACAACCAGGGCACGGCCAACGGCACCGCCGTGACGTTGTGGGACTGCAACGGCCAGGGCAACCAGCAGTTCCGCCTCAACTCCGACGGCAGCGTGACGGCGGTGGCGTCGGGCAGGTGCCTGGACGTCAACGGCGGCGCCACCGCCAACGGCACGAAGGTCATCATCTGGGACTGCCACGGCGGCGCCAACCAGCGGTGGACCCGCACCGGCTCGGCCCGCACGGCGCCCTGACCCGGCGGGCCGGTCGCGGCGGTGCGGTGGCTCCACGCTCCGCACCGCCGCGATAACCACACCGAGCACGTCCCCGGCAACACCGCAACAGCCTCCGGCACACCGGCGGCACCTCCCTGCTCAGCACTTGGCAGGACGGCACTCGACTCGCCGACCTGGTGCGCGTCCACACCACCCCGCACGGCACGCACGGCCACGCACGTCTTCCTGCGCGTCACCGGCCAGGCCCGAGGCCCGGCCGGGTGGCCTCCGACGGCACGGCTGCCACTCCCGTGACGTCGACCAGCACGGCATGACGACCGGCTGCGCCGCTCCGACCGGCCCACCTCGGTGTGACCACCGCGTTCGCCTTCCGCGCCTGCTGCACACGAGCGACCGGGGCAAGGACGAGGACTCCCCCGGCACGAGAGAGCCCCACCCCGGGCCACCACCGCGGACCGCGCCACGTCCAACGCCACCCGCCCCGCCAGCGGGCTTCCTCGCCGGAGCCGGCTTCACCTCGACCCGGCGCCGTCAACCCCGCAACCAGGGATCGTCACTACGGGACGAAGCAATAGGCGTGGTCATGCCGGGGAGGGGTGAGCCGAAGTTCCCCTCGTAAGCCCATCCCTGTCCCAGCCTGCTCTGCACGAACCACCACGTGGCCCCGCGGTTGTTCTCCACCCAGCAGTCCACGTCGACCTCCACCGGCCCGCGGAAGCGAGCGGAACAGTCCGCCCGGGGCCCCGAGCGGACGGCCTGCCCATCCGCGATCCACCTCCGGAGGTAGGTCAGGTCGTAGTGCTCGACCGAGCCGGTGCAGTCCACCGGGGCCGTGCTCGCTGAAGCGCCCCCCGGGGACGCCCCCACGGCCATGAGCAGGGCGCCGAGCACAGGACCGGCCGATCGGAAACCGAATTTCATCTTTTCCCGTCCGTCAGTGTGATGCCCGGATCACGCACCCCATACGAATGGTTCCAGTACCGGCACCACTCGTTTCCGGCGAGCGGACGGTGATCCACCCACGCGCTGAAAGCGGTTCGCACCACAAGCAATTCGGTCACCCGGTGGACGCAACCACTCCTTCGAAGAAAACCGATACGACCTTTTTCGCGCCTGCGGCGACCTCCAGCGCATCGACAGGAGCATTGACATCACTCGGTTGGCGGAACGGACGCTCTGAGGGTGGGCCTCGACCTCGGAGGTCGGCTACCAGGCACACGTGCTGCCGACACCGCGCCACCACGGCCGACCCGATTACCGGATAAACGTTCCGAGACGCAGCACCGGCACGCGGATCAGGTCGACCGCGGTCCTTGTTCACGCACTTGCGATCACTTTGGGTGGCAGGTAACCGATATTCACCCGGAGGGGAACACCGTGAAACTCACCAGGTCGGTCACCTCCGTGATCGTCGCCCTGACCGCACTGGCGGTCGGGGCGCCGGCTTCCGCCGAGCCGGGCGCCGCGGCGCTCGACACGATCTCCATCGGCACCCACAACACGTTCCGCGGCGCGGCAAGCTTCGAGCCCTTCGCCGGCGTCATCGGGTGGCAGGAGGTGAACGAGCCGGAAGACCGCACCAAGCTCAACAACCGGCTGGGCGCCGAGTACGACACGTTCTTCCCCGCGGCCGAGCCGGCCAAGGCGGTGCCCATCCCCTGGCGGGTGGAGAGGTTCCAGTTGGCGGACTCGGGCAGCATCCTCACCCACGCAGGGGAAGCGGGGGTGACCCCGGCGCGCTACGTGAACTGGGTCATCCTGGAACTGCGTGGCACGGGCAAGCGCTTCATCGTGGTGAACACGCACTTCATCTCCGGTGCGTGGGGCGCCCACCCGGAGCGCCAGGCCCGGTGGAACCGGCACTACGAGATCCCGCGCGACAAGGTGGCGGAGATGCGGCAGAACCACCCGGCGACGCCGATCTTCGTGGTCGGCGACTTCAACCGGCACCGGGCGACGGGCATGCCGTCGCCGATCGAGTACGTGCCGCTGGTGGGCGGCGACGACGTGCCCCTCGACCACGTGTACGCCACCTTCTGATCCGACCCGGGCCGAGCCCCCGGTACTGTCCGGTTCGGACTGTCCGAGCGCGTGCGAACCGAACGGTCCGAACAGGGCACCGCGACAGGTGCTACGGCAGCCGCACCTCGAAGTCGACGTCGACGCCACTGCCGGTGATGAACAGCTTGCCCGTGCGGCTCTTGCGCTCGGCCGGGTGGACCGGTTGCCCTGCGGCGATTCCGCCGGGAACAACACCCAGTGCCAGGCAGACCGCCGCGACGATGCCAGCGGATCGGCGGAGTGCTCGAACTGAACCATTGACCACAGCTGACCTCCTGAGAGCCGCCCCGCGAGGGGAAGGCCGGTCGGAACAGCGCGACCGGAACACGTCGCATGGCGGCTACCAACCATCACGCCCGACATCCGGTTAGGCATTGACGGCACGGTGGGATGCCAGGCCGGGCACCCGCGCCGCACGAGCACTTCGGTGCACGCGAACCCGAATGCCGCGATACCCACCGATGCCCCACCCGGCCTCGACACCCCACACCGTCCCGACCTGCTCACGGCGCGGCACGCCCCGAGCACGACACCCCGCGGCATCGCGACCCGCTGTCGAACGTGTCCGGTGGCAGAGCGCGTCGGACGTGGTCAGGCGAGCGGTGAACCGGGCAGCGCGGTGCGCCGCAGCGCGGGCAGGGACTTGACCAGCAGGTAGCCGAGCACACCGCCCAGCGCGTTCGCGAGGAGGTCGTTGACGTCGACGCTGCGCCCGCTGCGCGCGAAGACGTAGACGAGCAACTGCGCCACCTCGATCGACGCGCTGAACGCCAGTGACAGCGCCGCCACCCGCCTCGCGCTCGCGGCTCGCGCCGACACCAGCGGCAGGAGCACGCCGAACGGCACCAGCATCACCACGTTGAGCGCGAACGACGGCACGTCCGCGGTCAGCAGCGGGAGCCAGTTGACCTGCTCGTACCACGCGGTCCGGTTGGCGTAGGGCCCCCGTTGCACGTCGATGGGGAACAGCGTGAAGTGCACGACCCCCGCGACGTAGAACCCGACCACCGCCCTGGTCACGAGGTGGCGCCCCGTCCACCCCGGCCGGCCGCGCACCGCGCGGGTCACGAGCACCGCGCCCCACATCGCGAGAGCGGGCACGAGCACGTGCCACGACTCGATCCCGACACCCGCGTAACCGACGTCATCCCACACCTGCGGACCCTCCTGGCTGGACTGGGTGCCAGCGTGCGCCGAGGGGCGCCGCGCGCCCTCCCCCTTCCGGCAGGTCTTGCCGGCCCACCTCCCCCTTTCGGCAGACCCCCACCCGAGGGATCCGGCGGCCATGCCGCGATCCCTAGGCTGGCCGGGTGCGGTTCTTCCTCCGAACAGCGGTCCCCTGGCTGGCCGCCGCGTGCGCGTTGGCCGCCCTCGGCCTGGTCGACCTGTGGTTGGGCGGGTTCAGCGGTCAGGGCAACGTGCGCCTGCCGTGGGCGGTGGCGGCGGTGGCGGTGGCCCTCTGCGCCGGTTGGCCGGGCCCGCGCGGCCTGCCCGCGCTCGCGGTGGCACAGGCCGCCTGCGCGGCGGGCACGGGGTGGGCCGCCCGGCACGACCAGGCCGCGGAGATGCCCTTCACCCTGTCCACGACCGCCGCCTCGCTCGGTGTGCTCGGTCTGCTGGTGTGGCGCGGCGAATCCCGGTGGACGGTCGTCGCCGCCCCCGCCCTGGCGGTGTCCGTCCTGGCCCAGCCGCTGTGGGGGGACGTCGAGGGCCTCCGGGCGGCGATCGGCGTGCTCGTGTCGGCGCTCGGCGTGGCGGTCGCCGTGGCGGCCGGTCTGGTGGCGCGCCTGACCGCCGCCGCCCGCACCCGGCGACTGGAGCGCGCCCGAGCCGCCCAACGCGCTGAGTTCGCCCGCGACCTGCACGACTTCGTCGCCCACCACGTCACCGGGATCGTGGTGCACGCCCAGGGCGCGGCGGCGGTCGCCCGCGCCAACCCCGAACTCGTGCTGCCCGCGCTCCGGGAGATCGAGCGCGCCGGCACCGAGGCGGTGGACGCCATGCGCCGCGCGGTGGGCCTGCTGCGCGACACCGGCGACGACCAGGCCCCCGGAGTCGCCGAGGTGGCGGAGCTGGTGGAGCGCTTCCGCCGCTCATCGGGCCTCCTCTGCGCGCTCGACGTGCGCGGGCCGTTCGCCGACGTGCCCCTCGCCGCTTCCACCGCGGCCTACCGCGTGGTGATGGAGGCGTTGACCAACGCGCGCAAGCACGCGCACGACGCCACCGCCGTCGACGTGTCGGTCCACCGCACCGGCGACCACCTCCTGGTCCGCGTGACCGACGACGGCCGGTCCACACCAGGGCACTCCGGCGGCTTCGGCCTGCGCGGCCTGCGCGAACGGGTCACGGCGGCGGGTGGCACCCTGTCCGCGGGCCCGACCTCGCACGGGGGCTGGGCGGTCGAGGCCGTCCTGCCCGCCCGGGGAGAAGCATGACGATCACCGTTCTCATCGCCGACGACCAGGCGATGGTCCGCACCGGCTTCCGCATGATCCTGTCCGCCGAACCGGGCATCGAGGTCGTCGGCGAGGCCGTCGACGGTGTGGAGGCCGTGGCCCTGGCGCGCGACCTCGTCCCGGACGTCGTGCTGATGGACATCCGGATGCCCCGCCTGGACGGCCTGGAGGCGCTGCGCCGGATCAACGGCCCGAGGGTCGTGGTGGTCACCACCTTCGACGACGACGAGCACGTGCGCGAGGCCCTGCGGCACGGGGCGTCCGGTTTCGTGCTCAAGACCTCCGGCGCCACCCTGCTGGTGGAGGCGATTCGCGCCGCGGCCTCGGGCGAGGCGCTGGTGAGCCCGGCGATCACCGTTCGCCTGCTCCGGGAACTGGCGGGCCGACGCGCTCAGCTCCGCGACGTGCCGCTGTCCCCACGGGAGCTGGACGTGGTGCTCCTGGTGGCCCGCGGGCGCACGAACGCCGAGGTGGCGCACGCCCTGCACATCACGGTCGGCACGGTCAAGACGCACCTGGCGGCGGTCCAGGCGAAGCTGGGCGCCCGCAACCGCGTCGAGATCGCCGCCTGGGCGTGGGAGTCCGGCTTGCTCGACGCCTGAGTCGCGTGCGCGTCAGCGGCGCCGGCCGGCACGCTCGTCACGAGCGGCGATCAGGTCACTCGTGCCTCGCTTCGCCGTGGAGAACCCGCGACCGACTACCATCCGGGATCCGGCAGCACCGCAGTCGCGGTACGAGTGCCAACGCTTCCCGAGTGAAAGGTGCGCCCGAATTGCGCAGGTCCCTCTCGTCCTTCACCGGAGTGCTGGTCGCGGCGCTCGCCACGTTCGCGGTCGTCCCGGCCGGCGCCTCCGCGGCCCCGACGACCGGGGTCGACGTCCAGGCCACCGGTTGGACGACCATCCCGTCCAGCTACGCCACCAACCGCAACACGCCGGTGTTCAGCGCCTGCCGCGTCGCGCAGACGCCCGACACCATCACCTTGAAGGTGCGGGCCAAGCGCCCGAACACCGTCGCGGTGTCGATCAACGTCAACTGGAACAGCCGGCTCGACTTCACCGGCGCCGGGGGCAACGCCTACACCGAGAACTGGGGTCCGGCCAACTACGCGACCGTCAGGTTCACGATGAGCAAGACCAGTTACCAGGTCTTGAGCTGGCAGTCGGCCACCGTCGGTTACGGCTACACCGCACCGAAGCGTCCGCCGCTGAACACCCTGAGCTGCCCGTAGGCAACCAACACCCGCGGCACTCCGATCCGCCCCCGTCAACCGCGTTCGGCAGCGGGGTGGCCCCGTCACAGGCGCCCCGGCCGGCGAACGCGGCGTGCCGACCGCCGCCCCGGGTGTCGGGACTGCCCGAGTCCACCTCGTCGACGCGCGGACGCGGCACGGCGGAGCCGTGCCTAACCGCGCGCCAGCGCCACTGTGAGTTCGAGGACCCGCTCCGGCGAGGTGAGATCGCCGAACAGGTCGCGCAGCCGACCCATCCGGTACCGCACGGTCTGCGGGTGCACGAACAGCGACGCCGCCACCTCGTCCCGCCGCCCGTGGTGCAGCAGCCACGCCCGCAGCGTCTCCTCAAGCCGCCGCGCGGTCGCCGGCCGTTGATCGCGCAACGGCGCCAGCACCCGTGCGCGGAGGTCGGTGTAAGCCTCCGCATCGGCATTGAGCACCAGGTCGACCAGGCACTGCTCGGTGTCGCGGATGTCCGCGGACAGCGCACGGGCCCGCGTCGCCCGGACGAACGACGACACCACTCGCGTCCACGGCCGGGTCGGGCCGACCACGGCGGAGCGGTCCGCCAGCAGCTGCAGCAGGTGCCCGCGGTCCGCGTCCGGCGCCAGGAGCACGGCCGTCGAGTCCTGCGAGTCCTCCAGGAGCAGCGTGCGGGGGTCGAGCAGCCGATGCGCCGAGCGGGCTTGTGAGGATGGCAGCAGCACAGCCGTCAGGGAACCGGGAGGCGTCCAGTCCGCTCGTTCGGCGCCCGCGAGCAGCACGTCCTCGCCCTCGCCCGCGATCAGGTCACGGCAGAGCTGCTCCAGGTAGCGCTCCCGCGCCCGTCCTCGGACGGCCAGTTCGTCGGCGTGCCCGGCGGCGCTGGCCGCGGACAGCTCGTCGATGTAGGCGAAGAGCAGCTCGGCGAACTTGGCGAGACCCCCGGCGGACAGACCGGACGACACGGCTCCGGCGGCGAGACCTCGCCACGCCACCCGGGCGCCGACCCGGTAGGCGCTGAGCAAGGCATCCATCGAGCGGCCGTCGCGCACTTCGCCGCGCCCCAGCTCGTAGGCGGCCTCGGTGGCGTCCTCCTGGGTGCCCGCGCCGTCCGCCACGTCCAGGAAGTGGCCCAGCGCGGTGCGCACGGCGCGGCGGATCCTGCCGCCCATCCGGCCCGACAGCGCGCCCTCGTAGCTGGGCACCTCGTCGATCACCGCCTGGACCACCTCGTTGGCCGTGACCGGCAGCAACGCCCGCAGCGCCGTGATCGTGGCGTGGTCGAGGCCGAACTCGGCGACGCCTCCGACAGCGCGGCTCATTTGTTCTCCCAGTACAAATTCCACAGCAGAGTTCACGTCGTGCGGTCATGACTTTACGCCCTGAGCCACATCATGCTGGACACATGACAAGCGTCGCCCTCCGCACCAGGGCGTTGAGGCTGCTGGAGGCGGTCACGACGCCGCTGCTGCCCTCGGACTACCTCGACCTGGTCGCCCCGCTGCGCGCGGGCGCCGACCTGCGTGGCCGCATCGAGGCGATCCACCCCGAGACCAGCGACGCGGCCACCATCGTGATCAAGCCCGGCCGCGGCTGGAGGGGCCACGTCGCCGGGCAGTACGTCCGGGTCGGCGTGGACGTCGACGGCGTGCGGCTGTGGCGGGCCTACTCCGTCACGTCGCCCGCGAACCGGGCCGACGGCCGCATCACGATCACCGTGAAGGCGATGCCGAACGGCAAGGTCAGCAACCACCTGGTCCGCAGGGCCGAGCCGGGCGCGGTCATCCACCTCGACCAGGCCGCCGGCGACTTCGTGCTGCCCGCGACCAAGCCCGCGAAGGTGCTCTACCTGACGGCCGGCAGCGGCATCACGCCCGCGATGGGCATGTTGCGCGACGCCGACCTCCCCGACGTGGTCGTGCTGCACTCCGCGCCGACCGGGGCGGACGTCATCTTCCGCGACGACCTGCGCGACCTGGCCGCCGACGGGGCGATCCGGTTGATCGAGCGGCACACCGACACCGACGGCGTGCTCGACGTCGCCCGCCTCGACGAGCACGTGCCCGACTGGGCCGAGCGCGAGACGTGGGCGTGCGGTCCGGCCGGCGTGCTCGACGCCGCCGAGGAGCACTGGGCGCGGCACGGCGTCGCCGACCTCCTGCACACCGAGCGCTTCCGCCCCGCCGTGCTGGTGACTGGCGAGGGCGGCGCGGTCACGTTCACCGCCACCGACCGGACCGTCGAGGCCGACGGGTCCACGCCGCTGCTCGACGTCGGCGAGCAGGCGGGCGTGCTGATGCCGTCCGGCTGCCGCATGGGCATCTGCTTCGGCTGCGTCACGCCACTGCGCGCGGGCGCCGTCCGCGACCTGCGCACGGGTGAGGTCACCACGGCCGAGCCCGGCGTCCTCATCCAGACCTGCGTGTCCGCCGCGGCGGGCGCCTGCGAGATCGAGCGCTAGGAAGCGAGCACATGACCGCCATCGACCCCACCGCCCACCTGTCCGACCAGCAGGTCGAGCAACTCGGCCGCGAGCTGGACGCGTTGCGCGACGAGGTGATCTCCAGTCGCGGTGAACGCGACGCGGCTTACATCCGCAAGGTCATCTCGGTGCAGCGCAAGCTCGAGGTGACCAGCCGGGGCGTGCTGCTGTTCTCCCTCTTCCCGCCCGCCTGGTTGATCGGCACCGCGGGCCTGTCCGTGGCCAAGATCCTGGAGAACATGGAGATCGGCCACAACGTCCTGCACGGGCAGTGGGACTGGATGCGCGACCCGAAGGTCCACTCCACGTCCTGGGAGTGGGACCACGTCTCGCCCGCCGCGCAGTGGAAGCACTCCCACAACGAGCTGCACCACACCTACACCAACGTGATCGGCAAGGACAACGACCTCGGCTACGGCATCATGCGCGTCGACGAGGACCAGAAGTGGCACCCGTTCCATCTGGGCCAGCCGCTGTGGAACTTCGTCAACGCCTGCTTCTTCGAGTACGGCATCGCCGCGTACGACCTGGAGCTCGGCAAGAACCTGCACAAGCGCCGCCGCAAGGACCCCGAGTTCCGGGCGCGGGCCCGCGAGGTGGGCAAGAAGATCCGCAAGCAGGTCCTGAAGGACTACGTCATCCACCCGCTGGTGTCCGGCCCGTCGTTCCTCACGACGCTCGCCGCGACGTTCACCGCGAACCTGGTCCGCAACCTCTGGAGCCACTCGGTGATCATGTGCGGCCACTTCCCAGAGGGGGTGCAGACCTTCGAACGCCGCTCGATCGTCGGCGAGACGCGCGGCCAGTGGTACCTGCGGCAGATGCTCGGCTCGGCCAACATCAGCGGCGGCAAGGTGCTGCACATCATGACCGGCAACCTGTCGCACCAGATCGAGCACCACCTGTTCCCGGACCTGCCGAGCAACCGCTACGGCGAGATCGCGCCGAAGGTGCGGGAACTGTTCGACCGCTACGGCCTGGAGTACACCACCGGATCGCTGCCGAAGCAGCTCTTCTCGGCGTGGCGCAAGGTCTTCCGGCTGTCACTGCCGAACAGGCAGGTCAAGACGCCTGACCGCGTGAGTGCCCGTTTCCGGGCTACCGGGGTTGGGTGAGCCGGCGGGTGGTGATGCGGATCATGAACCCGCGGACCGCGCCTTCGTGGTGGCGGGGTAGGCGTTCGTAGTCGCGGACGCAGCGGCGGTGTCCGGTGATCCAGGCAAGACTTCGTTCGACCACCCACCTTCTGGGCAGCACGGTGAAGTACGGCGCCTGCGGACGTTGGCCGGTCTCCACCAGCAGGCGAAAGTTCTTCCGCGCCCAGTCGATCAGGGCGCCGGTGCAGCCGCCGTCGGCCCACACCAACGCCACCCGACCGCCGGCGGTGGCGCGCATCCGCCGCAACAGACTGCGCGCACCGACTGCGAGTCCACCACCGCAGCCGACGGCGCCGCCACCCGGCCCTCCACCAGACGGACACGGTCACGCAACGCGTCGAGCAGCCGCTGCGACGCACCGACCTTCTCCCCAGCCGCGAAGCGCTCGTAGACCGTTGCCACGGCGGGAAGTCCACAGGCAGGGCACGCCACTTGATGCCGTTGTCCACCGCGTGGAGGATCGCGTCCACGACCACCCGACGGCAGTACTTCTCCCACCGCCCGCCACGACCGGCCAGGCACGCCGGACCGGGCAACAGCGGGTCCAGCTCGGCCCACTGGGCGTCGGTGACGTCGGTGGGACACCGACCCGTTCGCCGGACAGGCTGGTGGGACGAGACCAGGCGGCAGCACGGGGCACCCGCGGTGGAACCGCCCGCGGGGATCGAGCGCGGTGACAACGGAACTCCTGGCAGAGCGGCGCCTCGACAACGTCCGATCTACCAGGAGTTCCCTCGTCTGCGCACCAAAGGCTCCCCACCTGCACCTGCACCGGCACCGGCACCGGCACCGGGTACAAGGCTTGGCCCAGGTGGCCGCGTGGAATCCCGGCCAGGTCAGGCGGGGTCCCACATCCGGTCACCGGGTCAGCAGTAGACCGCCTCCAGCAGTGCCTCGCGGCCGGGGACCGGCCCGAAGTCCCAGGCCCAGCTCACCGCGAAGGTCATCCTCGTGCGGGTGTCCTCGCTGCTCACCACCGTGCTGGAGTAGCCCGTGACACGCCCGTTGTGGCCCCACACCCGCGTTCCGCACGACACCTCGTAGGTGACCAGCCCCAGCCCTCTCCCGTCCACCGTGGTCATCATTTCCCGCAGTTGGGCCGGGCGCAGCAGGCGGCCGTCCAGCAGCGCGTCCACGAAGCGGTTCAGGTCCGCCGTGGTGGAGATCATCTCGCCGGCCGCCCCGATGAACGACGGGTCGTGCTCGGTGACGTCGAAGACCTCGTCCTCGAACCTGAGGTAGGCGCGGGCGTGTGGACCGGGGATCTCCACCCGCGTGCCCGGCAGTGACGTTCCCCGCAGCCCGAGCGGGCGCAGGACGCGGTGCGTGATCGCGTCGGCGTAGGACCGCCCGGTGACCCGCTCGATCAGCATGCCCGCGACGACGTAGTTGGTGTTGGAGTAGCCGGACGCGGTACCGGGCTGGAACTCCAGCGGTTTGTCCGCGATCAGGGCGACCAACTCGGCCGGCGTGAAGGAGCGGAAGCCGGCGTCGTCGGGTAACTCGAACGTGTGGTCGGGCAGTCCGCTGGTGTGCCCGAGCAGGTGTCGCACGGTGATCGGGCCACCGTGCGGCAGCAGCCCGGGCAGGTAGCGCGACACGGGCGCGTCCAGTTCCACCCGCCGCTCACCGACCAGTTGCAGTACCACGGTGGCGACGAAGGTCTTGGTGATGCTGCCGATCCGGAACCGGCCGTCGATCGGCACCGGGTCCGGTGCGTCGATCCTGGCCGTGCCCGCGCGGGCGGTGAACTCGTGGTGCCCGTCCACGATCCGCACCTGCACCCCCTGCGCGCCGGTGGTGGTCATCTCGTCGAGCACCGACTGCACCATCTGGCGGTCGATCCGGTTCCCTCCCGGCACGGCCGCCGCTGTCCCGCCGACCCCCGCGACCATCAAGCCCACTGCGGCGGCGAGCGCAATCCCCCTCTTGATCACCAACGTGTCCTCCCTGTCGACGTCGATGACATCCAGAATTCCCCTCCCGCGACACCGCGCCATCAGCCGGATGCCGCACGGATGGCCGAGCCGCTCGCATCAGCGCGGCTCGACCATCCGTGCCGTTGAGCGCCCGGTCCGGGTGGTGAGTTCGCCAAGGCGAGACAGCTGGCGCGTTCGACGTGCAGGACGGTGCATAGCCACGTCCGATCCATCAGGAGTCCCCCGACTTCGCACCAAAGACCCTCCACTTGCCTCAGTTCGGAAACGGGCACTGCCGGGACGCGTCGCGGCCTGACCACATCGCCTGCGCTTCCACCCACGCCGGACGACGCCGCGCAACGCCTTCGTGCTGCTGCGCCTGCTCTGCACCTGGGGCGTCTTCTGCGGCACACCCGACAACCTCCACCACGTCGGCCTCCGCGTCGGCGCCGGACTCGTGCTCTGCCGACGGCAGGACGCTGACAGCGGCGCCGTCGTCGGGTTGTCCGGGGTGTGGTGTGTCGAGCCGGCGCGGCGGCGCGATGAACCGCCCACGTTCCGGCGGTCTGCGACGCCCTGGGAACGCTGACCTATGGCATGAACGTCTCGCTGGACGGTTACACGGTCGACGCGAACGGCGACCTCGGCTGGAGCACGCCGGACGACGAACTGCACCAGTACTGGAACGACCGGACCGGGCAGATCGCGCTGTCCCTGTACGGGCGCAAGCTGAACCCATCAACGAATGCAGACAAGCCGCTCGACCAGAGGAACACCCGCGCTGTTCTACCGGCCGCGAACCCTGCCCCCACCTGGCTCAACGATCACTACGGTCCAGTCCCATGACCACGATCACCACGCGCACGGTCCAGTACCCGGCCGATGGTCTGACGATGATCGGGCACCTCGCGCTCCCAGCTGGTACCGACCGCCGGCCCGCGGTGCTGCTCGGACCAGAGGGGCCAGGGCTGAGCGACGTCGAGCGTCGCCGGGCCGACGCGCTCGCCGAACTGGGATACGTGGCACTGGCCTTCGACCTCCACGGCGGGCGCTATTTGAGCGACCCCGAGGAGATGCCGGCCCGTTGCCTGCCGCTGCTCGACAGCCCTGACCGGATGCGGGGCATCGGCCACGCGGCGCTGGACGTGCTGCGCGCCGAACCGCCGTCGGCTACGGCACCGGAGGCGCCATCGGGCTGGAACTCGGGCGCGACGGCGTCAACCTGCGCGCCATCGGGACCGTCAACGCACTGACCACGGGCCGACCGGGTGAGGCGGCGCGCATTCGCTGCCCGATGTGGGCCGGGGTCGGCTCGGAAGACCCGATCACGCCGCCCGCTCAGCGGGACGCCTTCACCGCCGAGATGCAAGCCGCAGGCGTCGACTGGCGCCTCGTGGTCTACGGCGGCGCCTTGCACGCCTTCCACCACCCGCCGGTCGACCACCCAGTGGTCCCTGGCGTCGGCTACCACCCACGACACGCGCAGCGAGCCTGGCGCGATGTCCTCGACCTGCTCGCCGAGTGCCTGCCCGTGGCGGAGTGATCTGGCCAGTCCAAGCTCAAGCCCCCGCTGACCGCCGCGATCCCTGGGCCCCACTACCACGGCGAGCGGGGAGGGCTGCGGCTCGCCGGGAATCCACTTCGGCCGCCATGCCCTCCGCACGGCCTGCCCGACAGGCCGAGTGCCGCCGAACGCGTGCGGCTGAAGACGACGGCCTACGACCACGAGACTAAGCGAGTACCACCCAGGAGTTGGGACTGCATCTGAACACCGTGCGCTGCTGGCATCAAGCGGTCGACCTCGCCGCCAGGATCCAGGTCCGGCATCACCCTGCCTCGATCACTTCTGTTCAGAGCCCTCTGCCGATCCTCTCGCGGTCTCAATCGACCAGGCGGGTCCATGAAAAGCCCGGGACGGGCTCCCTCGGACTGTTCACCCACGCCCACATAGCATCCGCCACCTGCTCTCGGGTCATCGGAGCGGCGCGATAGTGCTGCTCCGGCGCACCATCGCGGTACTCCAAGACCATGTGGTCACCACTGAACGCGGCCTGCACGTACCGGTCCTGCCCACCCAAGTCCAGAGTGAGGAATCCATGCCGTTCGATCACATCGACGGCTGCTCTGATCGATGAAGGGGTCGCCGCGAGGAAGGCTTTGCCCCGGTCGGTCTCCGCCGCTATGAACGCCGGCCCGCGAGCAGGCTCCGCCACAGCCGCCGCGATCGCCGCCGCCCGCCTCAGCGGATGACGAGTCCTGCGCTTCGCCATCGTGGCCACTGCGAGATCCACCGCCGCCACCAGCGCGCGTGCGACAAAGTCCCGCAGTTCATCAGCGGCCATCACGGGGACTGCCACTTGGACGATCTGGGAACGTTCCTTCGCCGACCACGACCCCGTGCGAATACCGGTGTAGTCGATCCCCACGACCGGCCCCGGCACGTCGAACATCACGTTGACCGACGCCTCGAGTTCCGCGTCACCGATCGCATAGCTGTCCTCCTGGCGAGTGACGGCCACAGACAGCTGGCGTGTCTGCTCGGCTGCCGCCCTGGAGGTTTCACTCAGGCCACCGACCCTGGTGCCGACGGTCAACGACCGCCTGCGGTCACCGAGGGACGGTGCCCGTTCACTTTCGGACATGTCGCGGCTCGCCTTTCCTGACAAGGGCCTCGTCCCGTAGAGCCGGCCTCTGAAACCTCACCCTCTCCGCGTCCCGGCATAGGACTCACGGTTGCGGGGCCCGGGATACCGCTGGACGAGCGCCCGTTCCAAGGCTGCCATCCTAGCCCGCGTGCCGCTCTTGTGGACCACCATCGTGATGCCCTGCAACTCCTTCTTGGTATAGCGGTTGAGCGGGTTCGTCTCGCTGGTGATACCCCACTTGAGCCGCTGCCCGGTCGCATCGTCGACCAGCTCGTAGAGATAGGTGAGGCGATTGCTGTTCAGCGAGTTGCCGTGGCCGCTGTTCTTGGCAGCGGCAGGCGGCTTGTTCGGGTTCGGGGCGAACCGGCCGCTGCCAGGATCGCGCATCGCGTTGTTGGGACCGGGAACACTACTCCCGCAGTTGTGCACCAAGACGTCGACGTCGCTAGTAGCCACGTAGTAGGTGTGGATGCTGTCGACGGTGAGGTTGTGCACCCGCTGGTGTGCCGTACGGCTCTGAACAGCCGAGACCTGCACGTAGGTTCCCGCCGACGTGCGCAACCAGTTGCCCGCGTGCAGGTCCTCGGCGTCGACCCAGCGGTGTAGCTCCTGCACCCAGAACGGGTGCGCATCGGTGGCGACGATCGTGGAGCCGTCCTCGACGGTGATCTCCACCAGGTGTTTGACGCCCTCACCTTCGATCAGCCTGCTGACCGGTTTCGCCTGGCTGCTACCGGCCTCCGGGTCGGTCGCCCAGACCAGGTCGCCGACCTCGATCTCGCTGATCGCCCGGTAGCTGCCGTCCCCCATGAGCACCAGGGTCTCCGGTGTGAAGCTATTGCCGATGTCGCAGGCTTTACCCGAAGGCTGCACCTTGATGGGGGAGGGTTCAGGTGCGGGTCGCGGGTTGGCCGGTGCCGGGTCGGTTGCGCGGGTGCCGCCGGATGGTGTGGCACCAGTGCCCGTCTTGGCCCCGGCTCCGGATGCGTCGGTGCCGGTCTTGGTGGCTGCGGCAGCTACGTCGTCGGAGGCCTTCACCGCGCCGGAGACTGCGTCGGCGCCCTTGATGGCGAGTTTGGCGCCGGTGGCGGCGTAGCCGGCGAAGGGGATGGCGGAGGCTGCGGAGAGGGCGGCGTTGAGGTAGTCGCCTTCGGCGGCGTACCAGGCGGCGTTGGCCAGGTCGGCGACCTCGCCGACGACCGGGACCAGGCCGACGACGTCGAGGGCCAGGTGGCCGATGTCGGAGAAGCTCATGCCGAACAGGTGGCCGTCGATCTCGATGCCGGAGATCGGGTTGCCGCCCGCGAAGGCGTAGCGGTTCATGGTGAACGGGTCGGTGCCCAGCGACAGGTCGGACAGGGCGCCGTTGTACATGTCACGCGTGAGGAAGCGGTTGAGCTGGGGGTCGTAGTCGCGGGCGCCCATGTCGTAGTCGCCGGTGGCCGAGTCCAGGCGCTTGGCGTTGAAGCGGTAGGTGTTGTACGGCTTCTTGTCCGGATTGGCGGAGTCGGGCTTGTCGACGCCGGTATAGAGCTGGGTGTCGTCCCTGCCGTAGGCGGTGTAGCCGTAGGTGGCCCGCGCCTTGCCGTCCTGCTTGGTGAGCACTTCGACGTCGGTGTGGGCGTTGTAGGAGTAGTACGAGTACTCCTTGGTCCCGTCGTGCTTGACCATGCCCAGGCGCTCGTTCCACGGCCCGAACGTGTAGGTCTTCTTCAGCGCGCCGCCGATCTCCTCGGCGGCCACCTCGTTGGACAGGCCCAAGAAGGAGAAGACGGTGGTCTCCTCGCCCGAGCCGCCGGCCTTCTCGGTGCGCGAGGTGGTGCGGTCGTAGGGGTCGTAGGTGTACTTGGTGGTCTCGGTGGAGTTGTCCGGCTTGAGCTGCCGGTGGGAGGCGACGCGGTCGAACCCGTCGTAGGCGTACTTCTCCAAGACCTTCCCGGCCGAGGTGACGGTGTCCAGCCGCCCCAGCGGGTCGTAGTTGTAGGTCGACGTCGACCCGCCGCTGGTGCTGGAGGTCAGCCGGTTGCGGTCGTAGGTGGAGTCGGTGGTCTTGCCCTCGATCGTCTCCTGGGTGACGTTGCCGTTGGCGTCGTGGACGTAGGTCTCGGTCTCCTGGACCTCGCCACCGGCCGCGGAACGGGTCAGCTCGGCGATCCGGTCGCGCGGGTCGTAGGTGAAGTCGTAGACGTGGTCGAGGTGGGCGGAGTTGTCGTCGGCGTTCATCCGCTTCGCGGCGTCGCGCGTGCGGTGGCCGTTGGGGCTGTACTCCAGGTGGTGCTCGGCGACGAGCGCGCCCGCGGAGGTCTTCTCGACCTGGTCCTTGACCTGGCCGTCGAGGTAGTAGGCGTAGTCGACGACGTTGCCGTTGCCGCGGGTCTCCTTCGCGATCTCGCCGCGCTTGGTGTAGCCGAACGTGGTGACCTTGGCCGCGTCCCCCGCCTCGGTGTTGGTGACCTTGCTGACCAGGTCGCGCGGGTCGTACTCGAAGGTGGCGCTCTGCCGGTCGTGGGTGCGGGTCAGCGGGTTGCCGATGGGGTCGTAGGTGAAGGAGGTGGTGCCGCGCACGGCGCCCGCCAGCTTCTCCTCCACCTTGGCCAGTCGGGCGAGGCCGTCGTAGGCCATCGCGTAGGTGTCGACCCGCGCCCCCGAACCGCTGTCGGTCAACGAGGTCAGGTTGCCGTCGGCGTCGTAGGCGTAGGCGAAGGTCTTCTGCTCGGTGTCGGTGTCACCGCTGTTGTCGCGCACGAGTCGCACGGAGTCGGCGACCACGGTGCCGTTGGCGGCGTTGGTGAGCACGACCTTGTGGGTGTTGCCCTCGGTGAACGTGTAGCTGCCCAGGCTCACCCACTCGCCGACGCGCGTCTTCTGGTCCACGGTGACGGTCGTGGCGCCGCCGGCGTGGTGGACGGTATAGGGCGCGTTGGTGGCGGTGCCCGCCGCGTAGCGGACCGACACCTCGTAGGTGCCGTTGGCCGCGACGACCGGTGTCCAGGTGAACGTGGACGTCCCGGAGCCGGCGGTCGCGGTGCGGTAGTCGAAGCCCTGGTAGCCGGCGCCCGTGCCCGAGGTGGTCCAGGCGCCTGCCGTGGAGGTGGCGGTGTCGGAGTTGTCCACCAGTGCGACGTGCTTGCCGACCGGCACCCCGTCGTCGGCCTTGGTGCGCGGCTTGCCGTCCGGGAAGTACGTGTTGACGATCGTGCGGTTCACCGAGTCGCCCGCGCTGCTGAGCGTCGCCTTGGTCTGGCCGCCCAGCGCGTCGTACTCGTAGCGGGTGGTGATGTCCCAGGCATCGGTGGAGCTGCGGACCAGGCCGTTGTCGTAGTGGGTGTACTTGGCGACGTTGCGGACGGTCTGCGTGCCGGACGGCGGGGCGCTGGTCTCCACCAGGTTGCCGACCGCGTCGTAGCTGCTGATGATCTTGTCGGGTGTGTTGTGCCGGGAGTCGTCCCGGTCGTACGGGAGGATTTCCTCGCGCACCCGGTTGAGCTGGTCGTAGGTGGTCTGCCGGACGAAGTCGTCGGGGTCGTCGGCGGTCTCGACCCCTCGCGGGGTGATCTCGCGGGTCCGGTTGCCGACCTCGTCGTACTCGTAGCGGGTGATCCGGCTGATCGGGGTGGCGCCGTCGAGCTTGTGCGGCGCCTTGATCTCGACGGGCTTGGCGCGCTCGTCGAACCGGATCTCGACCCGGTTGCCGTCCTGGTCGGTGTTGGCCACGGCGTTGCCGTCGCGGTCGTACTCGTTGCGCAGGACGTGCCCGGCCGCGTCGGTCTCGGTGAGCACCTTGCCGTTGAGGTCGTAGGTGTACTTCGTGGTGAAGTCGGCCGGGTCCGCGGTCGCGTTCTTGCGCGGGTCCGCGACGGTGACGGGGTTGCCCACGCTGTCGTAGGTGACGGTGGCGCGTCCACCCAGGGCATCGACCGCCGCGACGACCTGGTAGATGTCGTCGTGCTCGTAGCGGGTGGTGTGGTCGTCGGGGTCGGTCGGGGTCAGGTTGCCCAGCGGGGAGGTCTCGCTGAGCACGTTGCCGACCTTGTCGTAGGTGAACGACGCGGTGCGGGCGGGCCCGGTCGGGTCGTCCTTGGGCATGGACGCACTGGTCACCTGGTCCAGCGCGTCGTAGACGGCCGTGGTCACCGCGCCGTTGGGCGAGGTCTCGGTGGTCACGTTGTCGTTGGCGTCGTAGACCGGGGCGGGGGTGACGATGAAGTCACCGGCGGCGGCGTCCTTCGGGACGCGCGACTCCAGCGGTCTGCCGAAGACGTCGTAGGTCTGCGTCGTCGTCTTGTTGCGGGCGTCGGTGACCGAGGTGACGTTGCCGCGCACGTCGTACGCCGTGGTGGTGACGTTGTTCAGCGCGTCCTTGCTCGTGCGGGGGTAGCCGACCGGGTCGTAGTCGGAGTACGTCGTCGGGTTGCCGTTGGCGTCGGTGGCGTTGAGCAGCTGGCCGTGCTGGTCGTAGGTGTAGGTGGTCTCGTAGTCGCCCGCCGTCGCCGTCGAAGTGCCCTTGGGGTCGGTGACCGAGGTCAGGTTGCCCTTGGGGTCGTAGGCGAAGGTCCATCGACGACCCTCGGGACTGGTCTTCGAGGTGAGGTCGGCGGTGTAGCCGTTCAGCCCGAACTGGTACCCGAGGGCGCCCGCCGGGGTGTTGTTCTTGTTCGCCTCCGGGTCCCGGACCGAGGTCGGGACACCGGTCTTCCGGTCGTAGGTCCACGTCGTCAGGGCCCCGTTGGGCGCCTTGGCGGCTACGACGTTGTTGTCGTCGTCCCAGGTCAGCTCGGTTGTCTCGTTCTTGGCGTTGACGACCTTCGTCGGACGGCCGTAGCCGTCCATCGTGTACTTGGTCGTCTTGTCCTGGGCGTCGACCGTGGTGGCCTCGATGGTCGAACCCGCCGTGCCGTCGGGGTCGACGTAGGAGAAGGTGGACACCCCGCGACCGCGGTCGGTGATCGTCCGGACCTTCCACTTGTCCTTGGGGTCGACCGGGGCGGTGTAGTAGGACAGGTCCGTGGCGTTGCCGCGCGGATCGGTGATCTTGACCAGCTTGACGTTCTTGTTGCCCTGGGTGGCGTCGTAGGCGAACCGGAACGTCTTGGCCTTCGCGTCACCGGCGCCGTCGACCAGTTCCTCCAGCAGGCCCTTGTCGCTGTAGGTCAGCGCCAGGGTCCGGCCGGAGATGTCCTTGATCGTCTCGACCTGGTCGATGATCTTCGGGTTGGTGAGGTTGGTCCCGGTCTTGCGGACGCCGTTCTCGTAGTAGGCGTAGTTCTGGCCCTTCTCGTAGTAGTCCAGGGCCAGGGTGCGCCGTGCGGTGGGGTCGGTGATGTAGGTCAGGAACTTGCGCGGCTGGTTGTTGGACTTGCGCTCGGTGTAGGTGAACTGGAGCTCGTTGGCGTTCTTGTCCCGGATCGCGGTCAGCCAACCGCCCTCGTCGAACAGGAACTCCGTGCGGTCGGGCCGGGTCATCTTCCAGCGGCGTGACTGGTCCGCCGCGCCGTCGCGCTGCAGGAACAGGTGCACGCCCGCGGGGCGGTCGTAGGTCCAGCGCGCGGGGTCGGTGCTGCCGTTCTTGTTCAGCTCGAAGGTGTGGCTGGTGCCGTCGCCGTCGGTCAGCGTGGTGGTGGTCGGGTAGTCCTGTCCCTTGGGGTGCAGGTCCAGCGGCGTGCCCAGGCGCATGATGCTGGACGCGGCCAGCGACCAGCCCTGCCCCATCGACGTCGAGGCGGTGTCGACGCTGTTGTAGGTCATCCGCACGAACGTCGCCAGGCCGCGGCCGGGGTTGCTGAACGGGTCGTGGTTCCACACCACGTTGCCCGCGTAGGGGTTGACCTTCAGCCCGGAACCGTTGCCCGTGCCGGTGCCGATGTACTGGTAGAACTTCTCCAGGCCCAGCTGGTCGGAGGTCGGGTCCTCCACCGTCACGTTCTGCGGCATCGCGGGCAGGTTCCCGGTCTGCGACAACCACTGACCGGTAGTGCGGTCGAGCAGGTCCCAGTGCAGGACGTACTGCTCGCGCTTGTTGCCGGAATCGCTCTGGATGGGAGTCTTGACCTTGGCCTGCACGGTGACCGACGCGCCGGGGGCGACATCGGCGGGCAACGCGGTCTCCAAGCGGTTGCCGCCGGTCGTGACGTCGGTTCCGTCCGGCAGGGTCCAGCGGTAGGACAGCACCTGGTCGGCCGAGCGCCACGGCGTGGTCGTGGTGTTGGCCAGGGTGACCGGGAAGGTGTACTCGTCGCCGGGCACCATCCGGGTGGCCGGGGTGTCGGCGGTGTAGTAGGTCAGCTCGGGTGTGGGCGCGGTGTAGGTGACCACGAGCTTGGGCCGCAGCTGCGGTTCGACGGCCTCGCCGGACAGGAAGATCGCGCGCTGCGTCGGGCCGCTCGACGTTTCGTTGCGCAGCTTGACCAGCACGCCGTTGTTCGACGCCCGGTTGCCGATCCAGCCCTGCACGGTGCCGGTCGCGTCCCAGATGTGCCACTTCGGGTCGTTCGTGATCGTCGGGACGTTGTCGAACGCGGGCCCGACGTCACCGCCGGGTGTGGTCCACGCGGTCGCGGTGGACGCGCGTTGCCAGGTCGCCTGCCCCTCGACGAACGGCTTGGTCAACGGGTGCGCGTCGAAGGCCGCGCCGGTGCCCACCGTGGTGGTGGTCCACATCTCGACCTCGGCGTCGAGGATGCGCGCCGTGTCGGGGATGTCGGTCAGGTCGCCGAAGTCCAGGATGGACCTGGTGGTGCCGAAGCTGCTGCTCTCCTTGCCGACGAGCTGCCAGGCCTGCCCGTTGGGGCTGTTGAGGTTCGCGGTCGGCTGCGCGCTGGACAGCGTGGTGTCGGGATGCGCGTCGGCCGTGAGGTTCTGGTAGAGCTTGACGATCCGTCCGGCCTTCGGGAGCCGGACCAGCTCGGTGGTGGACGGCACGAGCTGCCCGTCACGCGTCTTCACCACGATCATGTAGTAGTAGGCCGCACCGAACGGGTCCGGCGAGTCCGCAGCCGTGGGTTTGGCCGTGGTGTCGGCGAACCTGGTCGTTCCCGGCGCCAGCGGGGCCACCAACGTCCACGGTGACGGCGTGAACGTCTGGAACACCGTGCGGTGGACCTGGTACTCGACCAGGTCGTCGGCCGGGTTGGCCGGGTCGGGGTCCACGTACGGGGACCAGGACAGCTCGGCGCCGGTGGCGTGGATCGTGGTCGGCGCGTCCAGGACCGCGCTCGGCCGGCCGTAGACCAGCACCAGCTTCGGCGAGTTGGCGGTCTCGCCGTTGTAGGCGTACTCGGCGGCCTCGTAGCGCAGACCGCCCAGCTGCGGGGCCTCGTTCTTCGCCTTGAGCATGAAGCCGTGGTTGGTGGTGGCGCCGGTCAGCCACGACTGCACGATGTCGCGCACGTCGAACGAGTGCCAGGCGCTGGACACGGTGGCGGGCTTGGTCTGGGTGCCCGTGGCGGCCTCCGCGAAGGCCGCGTTCATCGAGTTCCACGTCGCGGTGGCCTCGTTCCACGCTGAGGTGACCCGCCGTGCCTCGATCTCCACCGCCTTGCCGACGGGGTCGAAGTCCTGGTCGTAGTACATCTTCAGCTGGGCGGAGCTCAGCGTCGCGCCGGACGGGACGCTGCCGAGCCCGAACCGGACCAGGCTGCGGTACGCGGTGGTCGTGGTGGCGTTGGTCGTGCCGGTGGACAGCCGCCAGTTGCCGTCGAAGTTCGACGTCGGCAGGTCCTGGGCGATCATCACGTCCTGCGACTGCGTGACGGTCGGCTGGATCGTGATCGTCGGGTCGATCACCACCGGGTACTCGCGCTCCGGCGCGGCCAGCCAGTCGCGGTCCGCGCGGACGGTGATGGTCGTCTTGGCGCCCTGCTGCTCGACGGTCTGGGTGACCTTGTCGCTCCACGCCTTGCCGTACGGCGACGCGCCGTCGTCACGGCTGTCGTGCATGAACGGCCTGGGCATCACGAACAGCGGCGTGCCCTCGGCATCGGGCCCGGGGTAGAAACCGATCGACCCGTCCGACTCGGCCTTCGCCGTGACCCCGCCCGCCTGGAGGGTGAAGCGGTAGACCGCCTCGTCCGGCGCCTCGTCCAGGACGATCTTCTCCTTGAGCGAGTCGCCGACCTGGTAGACCAGATCGGCGCCCTCGAAGGCGTCCGGGTAGACGACCGTGTTGCGCTCCACTTTCGGCGTCAACGACTTCTGGCCGACGTCGACGCCCAGCACGATGTGCTTGCCACCGTGCTCGAAGCGCACCAGCTTGTCCGACTTGTCCCCGAAGGAGCTGCGGAAGGCGTTGCGGTCGTTGCCGAACCGGAAGCCGTCACGGCCGTCCGGCCGGATCGCGGTGTCGACCGCCTGCCACCGGCCCTCGGCGTCGCGGTAGTGCTCCGGACGAGCGGACACCTCGGCCTCGAACTGGCCGTCCACCCGCTGGAAGACCCTGGCGGTCTCCGACCGCAGCTCCGCGACCTCCCGGACGCGCTCGGCCGGGTCACGTGGCGGCGCGGCCTCGACCCGGGGCTCCGCCGCCTCCACCTCGGCCGACGCCGACGCCGACGCCGACGCCGACGGGGTGAGCAGACCGTCCAGCCAGGCCAACGCCCGCTCCACCCCGGGCCACTCGCCGGAGAAGTACGGCGGACCGACCGGAAGTCCCACGAACACCAACGCGGTCAGGATGACCACGATGGACAGTTTTCCGGGCAGCCCAAAACGCCGCGATCCCCGCATTATTCCCCCCACGGTTGGCACGACCCGAAGTGGATCGCTTCCCCGATCGACGCAAGTCCACCGGAGTCAACCGGAGTGATCTTTCGACAACAATCTGCCGATCAGGTGACCACGGCACTGAATACCCACCCACAGTTGACCGCCCCGCACGGGGGCAATACCAATGGAGCAATGCGATCAACAAAGCACTGACGACAGTGGGTATTTCCCTCAACCTGGAATAGGCGAGAACGAATCACCTTCACCGGAAGCGGTCACAACAAGGACCACCGCTCCACGCGGAGCGGTAACGTGTTGCCGACTCACGCCCACCACGGACACCCGAGCAGAGCCTCGGGCACGACGAGACGGGGAATCATGCGACGAATAGGACAAAAATCATTCGCGGTAGCCGCGCTCATGGCGCTGTTCACCGCACCAATGGCGAGCCCGGCGAACGCCGACACCAACCCGTACACACCCGAAGAGGTGTGCGGCACCGGTTACCGGGTGATCGATTCCCGACCGGCCACCTGGAACGGCAAGGCCTACGGCGGCGTCTACTTGATGTACAAGTCAGGCGGGTACAACTGCGTGGCGACGATCAAGTGGACCGCCATCGGCACCCCGACGGACACGATGGCCGGGTTGTACCGGGACTCCGAGAACTCCAGCCTGAACCTCATCGACCAGGGCGACTACAAGTACTACGCCGTGGTCCGCGGATACGCGCCGCACTGCATCAAGTACGCCGGCTGGACCGGCGCGGCAGTCGCGACGAGCGGATGGGGGTGGTGCTCATAAGCCGGTCTTGAGCCAAGCTGCGCGTGCTACGGAACGAGAACGCAGCCTGTCGTCGGCGGGCTGTTGTCGACAGAACCGGAGTTCCGGAATCTTCGCGACCTGCGGCTGCTCGTTCGACTGCACCCAGACCTCCACCGACCAGACCCGGCAGGAGCGCTCTGGGTCACGGGTGCGGCGGGTCCAGGACGACCGCGTGCTTGGGCAGCACGCCGGGCACACCGTTCCCGTGACCGGTCACCCAGGCCTCCCCGAGGCCACCGGCCCGAGCGAGCACGCCGGCCAGCACTCCGACGACCGCCACCGCGCCACCCGCCACCGCCAAACCAAGACGCCCCGAAACCAGGCACACCAGCCCGAGCACCACGAGCACACCGCTCGCCCACACGCCCCACCGCCACCGCGCGCGCCTGCGCTCCGTCGCCGCGACGCTGTGCACGGTGAACGTCAACTCACGCGCGCACACGACGCACCGAAGCCGGTGCCGCACGACCGGTTCTCCGCCCGCTGGACGCTGCACCTCCCACGGCACGGCACCCTGGTACTCGAACGAGGCCTCCCCCGGTGAGCTGCGCGCCCAGAAGTTCACCCGATGACGCACCACGGCACGATGACTACTGGCTGGCTTCACCGGCACGCCCCCACCCCCTCCACTGCGCACCCACGCACAAACGAGCCGACGGTACCGGTCGAGGGCACCGGTTCGGGCAGCCGAGCCGGGCCGATGTCCACGGCTTTCCCCGCCCGCCGGGGTCGGATGGGCTCACGTCCTGGTCGGCCCAGGCGGCTCCTCGCTGTTACGACCACGACACGAGCCTTCCCTCGACTGTTTCGCGTCGCCGCAACTGGGCACTCGGAAGCATCGGGTCGGGTGATGAAGGGTGCTGCGGTGTCACTGACGGTGAACGGCAGCCTGGTGGCGGGTCGCTACCGGGTGCTGGAGTCGGTGGGTGTCGGCGGGATGGCCGAGGTCTACCGCGCCGAGGACGTGGTGCTGGGGCGTGAGGTGGCGGTCAAGGTGTTCCGGCCCGGTTGGGACGACACGGCCAGGCACCGGTTCGAGGCGGAGGTCCGCACGCTGGCCGGGCTGTCGCACCCCGGGCTGGTCCCGGTCCACGACGCGGGCACCGGCGGCGACACCCCGTTCCTGGTGATGCGACTGGTCGAGGGGCGCACCCTGCGCGACGAGATCGCCGACGGGCCGTTGCCGGTGTGGCGGGTGCGGCGGTTGGGGGCGGAGTTGGCCGAGGCCCTGGCCTACGTGCACGACAGGGGCGTGGTGCACCGCGACGTCAAGCCGGCCAACATCCTGCTCGACACCCGTGGCAAGCCCTACCTGGCGGACTTCGGCCTGGCCCACCTGCCCGGCACGACCCGGCTGACCCGCACCGACCAGCTGGTCGGCACGGCCGGCTACCTCGCCCCCGAACAGGTCCGCGGCGCGGGCGTCGACCACCCCGCCGACGTCTACGCCCTCGGCCTGGTCCTGCTGGAGTGCGTCACCGGCCACCGCGAGTACCCCGGCAGCGAGGTGGAGGCGGCCGTCGCCCGCCTGCACCGCTCCCCCGCGATCCCCGAGCACCTGCCGGTCGACCTGGCGAGCCTGCTGTCGTCGATGACCGCAACCGACCCCGATCAACGGCCGACCGCCGCCGACTGCGCCCGCGCCCTGCAGCGCACTCCGGTCGACAACACCGCCCCGGTTCCGGTCGGCGTCGCAGAGGCCGTTCCGGTGGAGGCGACATCCCCGACGCGGGTGCCGCGCAAGGCGCTCCTGGCCTCGGCCGCGGCGCTGTTGGGCGCGATCAGCATCGCGTGGGCGATCGCCCCGGGGGCTCGACCGGTGAACTCGGCACCGACCTCCAGCAGTTCCACGACCGCCACGTCCTCCAGCACAACGGCCCCCGTCCCCACCACGCCACCACAGGCTGCGACACCGGTGACGGCACCGGCCGAATCGCCCTCCACCCGGATCGATACCGCCACCCCCGTTCCGGCCGTGCCGGAGGTGGCGGAGGTGGCGGAGGAACGAATCGCCCAAGTCCCGGCTGCGGAACCGGGTGCGAAGAAGCAGAAGGACAAGCCGAAGCCGCCAGGTAAGGGCAAGAAGTAGAAGTCCTGGAGTGCCGGATCCGCAGCTGGGAATTCTTGTCCCGACAGCGACGAGGCGATGGCCCGCGGTCAGGACAGCGAGGCCAGGATCAGCCGCACGCCGAAGTCCAACCGCTCGGCGAACGCGTCCGGCACCAGGTGGTGGGCGGTTCGGTGCAGTGCCGGGTGCAGGTCGGGCACCAGGGCGTCGGCCAGTCGGGCCCCGTCACCGCGGGCGGCGGCTTGTTCCTCCTGGACCAGGCCCAGCGTGAGGTAGGTCAGCGTCCACGCCGCCCAGGCCGGGCGTTCCTCACGGCGCTGCTGCACCGACTCCCCGGTCGATGCGCTTCGTCGGCTCCGACCGCTGGTGCGCCGGGCGGTACTTCGGTGGCACCGGGACCTCCTCGCCCGCCGCCACGCTGCCAGGTCCCGCTCCAGGCGGCCCGGTCGCCCAGGACCATCCGCTCGATCCGTGGCCGGCTATCGGCACTCCACAGCCGCTTCCCGATTTGTGTAGATGCAATCTACGTAGATCCTCTCTACACTAATGTTCATGTCGGGTTTCGTGGGAAGACAGGCCGAGCTGCGCCTCTTGCGCAAGCGCCTCGACCGGGTGATCGCCTCCCGGGAAGGCGCCGCGATCGCCATCCGCGGCCGGCGGCAGGTGGGCAAGTCCCGGCTGGTCCAGGAGTTCTGCGACCGGGCCGACGTTCCCTACATCTACTTCGCCGCCACCAAAGGCGCGTCCTCGGTCGAGTCGATCACCGCCTTCCTCGCTGAACTCGCCGACTCGTCCCTGGCCGCCGGACAGGTCGATCCGCCCACTGGCGTCACCGGCGGATGGCCCGACGCGTTCCGCGTCCTGGGCGCGACACTGCCGGACACCCCGGCGGTCGTGGTGCTGGACGAGTTGCCGTGGTTGGCCGAACAGGACGAGGTCTTCGACGGCGCGTTGCAGACCGCGTGGGACCGGCTGTGGTCGCGGCGCCCGGTGTTGCTGGTGCTGCTGGGCAGCGACCTGCACATGATGGAGCGCCTCACCGCCTACGACCGCCCCTTCTACGGACGTGCGGACAACCTCGTGCTCGGACCGCTCAACCCCGCCGAGACCGGCCACGCCCTCGGCCTGGACGCGGCGGACGCCATCGACGCCCACCTCGTCACCGGCGGACTGCCCGGCATCATCCGCAGCTGGCCCCACGCCATGCCACCGGCCGACTTCCTGCGCGGGGAATGCGACGACCCGGCGGCACCGCTGTTCGGCGTGCCGGAGTCCTCCTTGCTGGCCGAGTTCCCCTCACCCGACCAGGCCCACCGCGTCGTGGAATCGATCGGCGGCGACAACCGCACCCACGCCAACATCGCAGCCACCGCCGGAAGCAACCAGGGACACATCCCCTCCGGGACGCTGTCGCCACTGCTGCGCCGACTCACCGAGGAGAAACGGGTCCTGGCGGTGGACCACCCGCTCTCCACCAAGCCCGGCAAACCGGCCCTCTACCGGATCGCCGACAGCAACCTGCGCTTCTACCTGCCCATCGGACGCGCCGTCCAGGAACAAGCCCGCCGCGGACGCCCACACATCGGCGCCCGCTTCCTGCAACGCCAGTGGACCAGCTGGCGCGGACGCGCCGTCGAACCACTCATCCGCGAAGCACTCGAACTCGCCGGCCAGGCCGGCGAACTGCCCTGGCCCGACACCGCCGCGGTAGGCGGCTGGTGGAACCGGCAGCACAACCCCGAGGTCGACCTCGTCGGAGCCGACCACTCCCCCATCGCCGGCCGCATCGACTTCGCCGGGTCGATCAAGTGGATCGGCAGCGCCTTCGACCGGCACGACCTCGAAACGCTCCGCCACTCCGCCAACCACGTCCCGGGCTACGAAACAGGCCGCTCCGGACTGGCCGTCGTATCCCTGTCCGGCACCGACATCGACACCGACGACGCCGACCTCGCATGGGGACCGGAAGAGATCCTGGACTGCTGGAAGGCCTGAAACAGCCGACATTTCGGCAGGCACAGGGTCGCCGCCCGCAGCCTGCTCCGGCACCCGCGCGACATCGCCGGGAACGGGCGCACTGGTATGGGCTGACAGCGGCCACACCGGCCCGCTCCTCGGCCGGGGCCGCAAGTCCCTCGGCCTGGCGGTGGAGATCGTCAGCTCGGAACCGGCTGCTCAGGGCTCGATCAGGCCGCAGTGGTGCAGCGGCACGGAAATCACTCTGGAAGGGCCGCTCTGACGACGCCGGCTCCCGCGGTCACAAGAGTGGCGCGGGAGCCGGGGTGGAGCGGCGCGCGGACGGGGGTGGGCCGCCCGCCGCGCCGGTCCCCTGGGAGGTCAGCGGATGTGCCCGAGTCGGTGCGACTGCGGGCACTCGCAGGGTTGGCGGGTCACTCCTCGAAGGCGAAGTCCTCGCCACCGCCGTCATCGCCCTCGAACGCGTCGTCGAGGACTTCACCGAGGACCATGCCGCCGACCACGCCGGCCGCCGCGCCCGCGACGACACCGCCCATGCCGGGACCGCGGTGATGTCCGTGGTGGCCGTGGTGGTCGTAACCGTGGTTCCCGTAGCCCGGCTGGCCGTAGCCGGGCTGGCCGTAAGCGGCGTGGCCGCCTCGTTGGGCGATCTGCGCCATCCACTGGTTGATCGCACCGGCCCAGTCGGTGCGCATCGCGTCGGCGTGGGTGACGTGGAAGCGGCCGAAGGCGTCGGAGCCGGAGGAGAACAGGCCGCCGCGCTTGTCCGCTTCCAGCACCACGACCAGTTCGTGCGGGTTGGTCACGAAGGTCAGCTCGACCTGGTTGACCGCACCCGCGTACTGGCCGGGCGGGAAGAACTCGATCTCCTGGTAGAAGCCCAGTTCCTGGTTGACGCCGTGGATCCGGCCGGCCTCGACATCCGCGCTGCGGAACTGGAACCCGAGCTGCCCGAACGCCTCCAGCACCCGGTCCTGGGACGGCAGCGGTCCGACCAGCACCGGGTCCAGGTCGCCCTTGTCGGGCGCGCCGGAGATCACCAGCTCGGTCCGCACGCCAACGGTCATGCCGGGCAGCGGCTGCCCGCCCACCGCGGTGATCGGGGTCTCCCACGGGATCGGCAGCTGGAACGGCACCGTCACCGGCTGTCCGGCCGTCACGCGCACGCCCTGCGCGACGGAGGCGCGCAGGAACTCCGACACGCCGCCGTACTCGTGGTCGCCGTGCTCGACCTCGACGCGGGTGACCAGCGACAGCACGATCTGGTCGATGTGGGCGTCGTTGCTGCCGCCCTGGATGCGGACCTGGCCGGTGATCACCTGGCCGGGCTGGGCGTGCGGGGTGTCCAGGACGGTGTCGACGGACGGGCCGCCGACGCCGAAGGCGCTGAGCATCCGTTTGAACATCGGGTTTCTTCCTCCGGAGGGGGGTGAGCGGACAGGTCAGGTGGTGCGCAGCAGGGGGTCGGTCTCGTCCTCGAACTCGCCGATCAGCTCTTCCAGCAGGTCCTCCAGGGCGGCCAGGCCCACCACCCGGTCATCGGTGTCGGCGACCAGGGCGAGCTGGGAGCGCTCGGCGCGCATCTCGGTCACCGCGGCGGCCACGGGCAGCGACGCCGCCAGCACCAACGGGGCGGTCATCAGCTCGCGCGCGGTGTCGTCGCGCCTCTGGGAGGTCGCGCGGACCGCCTCGCGGATGTGGACCAGGCCGACGAAGCGGCCGTGGGCGCCGAGCACCGGGAACCGGGAGCGGCCCGATTCGAGGCTGCGGCGTTCGATCGACCGCGCGGTGGTGTGCTCGGTGACGCTGACGGCCTGCTCGATGGGCAGCATGACCTGGGCCAGGGTGGTGTTCTGCACCTGGAGCATCCGCGTGAGCAACCGCTGCTGGCCCTCGGGGATCAGGCCGTGCTCGCCGGACTGGCGCACGAGCATCCGCAGGTCGTCCGGGCGGTGGGCTTGGGCGAGCTCGTCCTGGGGTTGGACCTTCAGCGCGCGCAGCAGGGCGTTGGTCAGGCCGTTGAGACCGGTCAGCACCCAGCGCACGGTGTGGGCGAAACCCCGGAACGGGATGGCCAGCAGCCGGGCCGAGCGCTCCGGGTGGGTGATCGCCCACGACTTCGGGGCCATCTCGCCGAGCACCATGTGCAGGAACACCACCAGCACCAGGCTGATCGTGAACGCGATCGCGTAGGCCACCGCGTCGGGCAGCCACGCGCCCAGCAGCGGGTCGAGCAGGTCGGCCAGGGCGGGCTTGGCCAGCGCGCCCAGGCCCAGGGTGCACAGCGTGATGCCCAACTGCGCGCCGGCGAGCATCAGCGACAGCTCGCGCACGCCCGCGATCGCGGCACGCGCGGCGCGGCTGGTCTCGGCGTCGGCCTCCAGCCGGTGCCGCTTGGCGGCGATCAGCGCGAACTCCGCGGCCACGAAGAAGGCGTTGGCCACCAGCAGCACCAGCGAGACGAGCAATGCCCAGGTGGTGCTCATCGGACTTCCTCCCGCTGCCTGGGCACGTCGCTGAGCACGACGCCGGCCGGCACGTTGCGGGCGACCTCGGTGACCCTGATCGACACGCCGTCCACGGTCACCTCGTCGCCCACGCGGGCGGTGCGGCCCAGCTGGTGCAGCACCAGTCCGGAGATGGTGTCGTAGCTGTCGTCGGCGGGCAGCTCCACGCCGGTGGCCGCCGTGATCTCGTCCACGCGCATCCGACCGGGAACCCGCCAGGCGCCCTCGCCCGCCGGTTCGATCGCAGCTTGGACGAGGTCGTCCTCGTCGTGGATCTCGCCGACCAGCTCCTCGGCCAGGTCCTCCAGCGACACCACGCCGGCGAACCCGCCGAACTCGTCCACCACGCAGGCCAGCTGGCGGTGCTCGGAACGCAGTCGTTCCAGCACGACGGGCAGCGGCAGCGTGGCCGGCACCATCAGCGTGGGAGAGGCGATGTCGCCGATCGCCGTGCTGTCGCGCTGCTCGGGCGTCACGCTCAGCACCTCGGCCAGGCCGACCACACCGCGCACGTCGTCCCGGTCCTCACCGGTGACGGGGAAGCGGGAGTGGCCGGTGTCCAGCAGCTCCACCACTCGGGAGACCGGTTCGTCGGCGCGCACGGTGTGCACGGCCACGCGCGGGGTCATGGCCTGCTCGGCCACCAGCTCCCGGAACCCCAGGCCGCGGTCCAGCAGCCGCGACAGCTCCGGGTCCAGGTGCCCCTCGGTGCCGGCGTCGTCGATGATCTGCTTGAGGTCTTCCGGCGTGGCCCCCTGGGGCAGCTCCTCCACCGGCTCGATCCCCACCGCCCGCAGCAGCTTGTTGGCCGCCGCGTCGAACAACCGGATCACCGGGCCGGCGACCTTGAGGTAGGCCAGGGTCGAGGAGGCCAGGGCCGTGGCCAGGGCCTCGGGCTTGGCGATGGCCAGGTTCTTGGGGAACAGCTCGCCCAGCACCATCTGCACCACGGTCGCGAAGACCAGGGCGACGACCATGGACAGCGACACCGCCGCCGTCGGCGGCAGCCCGGTCAGGCCCACCACCCCGGCCAGGCCGGTGCCCAGCAGCGGCTCGGCCACGTAGCCGACCAGCAGCGCGGTCACCGTGATGCCGAACTGGGCGCCGGAGAGCATGAACGACAACCGCTGGGTCACGCGCAGCGCCCGCTCGGCGGCCTTGTCGCCCGCTTCGGCCATCTGCGTCAACCGGCCCCGGTCCACCGCCATGTAGGCGAATTCCTGGGCCACGAAGTACCCCGTGGCCACGGTGAGGGCCACGATCGCGAGCAAACCGGACAGGATCAACACGGCGCGCCCGCCGCGGATCCGCAACCGGAGAACAGCCGGGCCTGGCCCGGCCGACTACTGCAACCGTCTGGGTCAGTCTCATCAGGCATACTTCACACTAACACGTGCGACTGTAGGGTTGACGGTGAGTGTTCGACGAGAGGGGCGAGAGTGACCGAGGTCCTGCTCAAGATCGGCGAACTGGCCGCCAGGGCGGGGGTCAGCCCCCGCACCGTCGACTACTACACCAGCCTCGGACTGATCTCCCCCGCCAAGCGCACCGCCGGCAACTACCGCCTCTACCACCCCGCCGACGTCGACCGCATCCACCTCGTCCAACGCCTGGAGGTCCAGGGAGTTCCCCTGGAGGAGATCGCCACCGCGCTGAGCACCAGACAGGCCGACGTCGCCGCCATCCTCGACCTGATCACCACCGACCTGCGCACCCTCCAAGCCGCGGCCGAGAACGCCTCCCCCGAGGTCCACGGCCTGCTCGCCGCGATCGCCGCCCGGGCCCACTCGCTGATCACCGTCGCCTTGCAGATCCCGCCCGACCTGCTCCTGCCCTGACCGGTCTCCACGACGTCGGTCGAGGTACTGACAGCCACACCGCGGGCTTGGAGAACACCGACACGGCACCGTGCCGTCGACCGCCTGATCAGGTGATCAGGCGGCGAGGATCTTCCCGAACGGCCCGCGCCCCCTCATCATGTCCCGGAGCGTGAGGATCGTGCCGGTCCGGGCTGGGAGGTCGCGTGTCGGAGCAGGCCCAGCACGCCGTCGTGGACGAGGACGAACTCGGCGTCGGCTCCGCCTCGTGGAGGTACCTGGGCAAGTGGCGGCTGCTGCTGGTGGCCCACCGGACGCTGGTCCTGCAAGGCGCCCACCCGGCCGTCGGCGCCGCGATCAGCCAGTTCTCCGTCTACTCGGCCCGACCGTGGCGGCGGCTGCTGCACACCCTCGACAGCCTGCAGCTCTACATCTACGGCACGCAGGCCCAGCGCGATCGGGAGATCACCCGCCTGGAGCGGTTGCACCGGCGGATGCGGGGCGTCGACGAGCGGGGCAGGCCGTTCACCGCGTCGGACCCGGCCGCCAGGATGTGGGTCCACCTGACCCTGTTCGACTCCATGCTCACGGTGCACCGCCTGGGCGGCGACCCGCTGCCCCGCGTCGAAGCCGAGCGCCTCTACGCCGAGTGGCGCGCGCTCGGGCACAGGTTCGGCATCACCGACGCCGACCTGCCCGCCACGCTCGACGACTTCACCGCCTACTTCGACCGCGTCGTGGACGAGGTCCTGGAGGACAACGCGGCCGTCCGCGACCTGCTGTTCGGCAGCATCCACCAGGCTCCCCCGCCGCCCGGGGTGCGAATCCCCCGGGCGCTCTGGGCACCGCTGTGGCGCGCGGTCACCACCGCCGCGGTGCAGGCGACGGTGACCACCCTGCCGGCGGCGCTGCGGCGCAAGTGGGGCCTCACCGCCCTGCCCGGTTTCGACCTGGTGGTGCTCGGCCTGCACCACGCGATCAGGGTGGTCCTGGACGCGCTGCCGGAGCCGTGGCGCTACATGCCCTACGCCGCGGCCTCCATCAGGGCGGTGCGCAACGCGCCGCGGCTCGACACCCCGATGGACCCGGCGATGTTCTTCACCACAGTCCTCGACCAGACCGGCGAGGGCCAGGTCCGGTGGAACGACCTGCTCGCCATGGCCCGCGAGCTGTCCGTGCACCTGGACCTCGACGAGGCCGACGAGAACGAGGTCCACGCCGCCTTCGAGTCCTGGTGGGACCAGCTCCGCGACGCCACGGGCGGCGCGGACGCCATCACCTTCACGCAGTACCAAGCGGCCGTCACCGAGGGCCGCTACCCCGGCGACACCGCCACCACCCGCGGCGTCGACGACGTGGTCGACGTGATCTGCCGCCTCATCGACCGCGACGGCAACGGCAGGATCCCGGAGGAGGAGTACGCCCGGCTGTTCTCCGACAGCCCCAAGCGCCACGAGATCATCGCGGACCTCCGCGCGCTCGACCGCAACGGCGACGGCCTCCTCGACATCCGCGAGCTGGCGGTCGCCCTGCACGACTTCTTGGCCGGTCGCCACGACTTCGCCGTCGCACGCGAACTGCTCGGCCGTGTCTGACCGCCGAGCCGGGGCGCGTCACCGCCGCCCCGACCTGACGGCGTGCGAGCTCAACAGCACCCGGTAGGCCAGCAGCAGGATGATGTGCAGCAGGTACAGCCACAGGCCCAGGGCGCCCACCACGCCCACCGGTTCCAGGCCGGCGAACGGGAACGACCAGTCCACCGGGATGGCCAGGAACAGCAGGAACCCGTGCAGGAACCCGGTCAGCACCGCGCCCGCGCAGAACCCGCCGACGACGGCGGTCGCGCGCGGCAGCAGGTTCGGGCCGGTGGCCAGGAACACCAGGCAGAGCGCCACCGACAGGGCGATCCAGTCCACGTGGAACGACACCACGACGCCCCACACCGCCGACCAGCCGCCGGCCCGGTAGTCGGCGGCGACCGACGGCGCGAGCGCCAGCGGCGCGGCCAGCAGCAGGGGCGCGGCCAGCAGAACGGGGATGAACCCGATCCGGCCCAGCCACCCCGTCTTCGCCCCGGACGGCTCGCCCGCGATCTGGAGCAGTCCGCGCCGCAGCCCTTCGCCGTACAGGCTGGCGGGCAGCAGCGTGGACAGCAGCACGGGCCAGGACGCGCCCAGCGCGGCGTCGGCCAGCGTCCGCAGCGCGGGCCCCGGCCGCTGCGCGTCGGGCAGCGCACCGCCCAGCAACCGCGCGCCGTCGACTACCAGAGCCGGCCCGAAGAGCACGGCGGCGCCGCGCAGCGCCAGCAGCAGCACCGGCACCACCGCCAGCGCGGCGAAGAAGGTGATGCCGGCCGCCCACAGCGCCAGGTCGCGTCCGCGCAGGGCTGCCAGGGCGTGCCGCAGCACCGCACGGGCCGTTCGCATGGTCGCGTGTACCCCGCGACCGGCACGCGCACACCGGCCGACCTACGGTGGTGCAGTGGACGAGGTGCGTGAGTGGTCGCGGCTGCACGGGCACGACGTGTCCGGCAACCGGGTGGCGGTGGCTTGGATCAAGCTCGTCCACGTGCTGGCGAAGGGCCTGGTGCGGGTGCCCCCCGACGTCCTGTCGGCGGCGGGCGTGGTGATCGCCGCCGGCGCGGTCGCGGTGGCGGCGGCGGGTGGCCGGTGGGCGCTGCCGGCCTGCGCGCTGGTCGTGCTGTCGGGCCTGTTCGACGGGGTGGACGGTGCGGTGGCGCTGCGCACGGGCCGCGCCCGCCCGCTGGGCGCCGTGGTGGACGCGGTAGCCGACCGGCTCGCCGACGTGTGCCTGGTGGGGCTGCTGGTCGTGCTGGGCGGTCCGGGGTGGCTCGCGGTGGCCGTGGGGTGCTCGGTGTTCCTGCACGAGTACGCCCGCGCCCGCGCTCAAGGCGTGGGCATGACCGGCGCGGGTGCGATCACGGTGGCCGAACGGCCGACGCGGGTGGTGATCGTGGCGGTGGCGTGCCTGGGCGCCGGGCTGTGGCCCGGTGGCACGCCCTGGACGGGGTGGTCGTGGGGAACGGTGTGCCTGGCGCTCTGGGCGCTCGTCGCCGTGGCCGGTGGTGCGCACCTGGCGGTCGCGCTGCGCCGAGAGCTGCGCGGAGAGCTGCGCGGAGAGCGGCGCGACCGCGTGCGCGGCGTCACGCCCGACCGATCAGCTCCGCGGTGATCTTGGCGGACAGGGCGACCAGCGGCAGCCCGCCGCCGGGGTGGGCAGAGCCGCCGACCAGGTAGAGGCCCGGCACGGGGCTGCGGTTGGCGGGGCGCAGCAGCGCGGCACGCGCCCCGTTGGACGACGAACCGTACAGCGCGCCGCCGACCGAACCCGTGTCGCGCTCCCAGTCGGCGGGGGTGCGGACCTCTCGCCACAGCAGGCGGTCGCGCACGTCGTGCCCGCGTTCGGCGAGCACGTCCAGCACGCGGTCGGCGTACTGCTCCGCCACACCGGGCGCGGTCCAGTCGACCTGACCCTGGCGCGGGGCGTTGACCAGCACGAACCACGCCTCGTGGCCGTCCGGTGCGACGGCCGGGTCGTCCGGGGCGCACACGTAGACCGTCGGGTCGGCCACCGGGCGCGGCTCCGGGCCGAACAGCGCGTCGAACTCGGCGTCGTAGTCGGCGGGGAACAGCACGCGGTGGTGGTGCGACTCCGGTGAACGACCGCGCAGCGCCAGCAGCAGCACGAACCCGGACAGGGACGGCACCGCGCGGGCCAGGGCCCGGCGCGGCCCGCGGGCCCGCCGGTCGGTGAGCAGGCGGTCGTAGAGGTGTCGCGCGTCGGCGTCGGACACGACGACGTCGGCGGGCACCACCCCGCCGCCCTCCACGACGACCCCACCGCCCGCCGCGCGCACCTCCGTGACCCGGGCGCCGAACTCGAAGCGCACGCCCAGCTCACCGCAGTGCGCGAACAGGGCGTCACCGAGCCGGCGCAGGCCGCCGCGCACGTACCAACCGCCGTAGCGCTGCTCGATGTAGGGCACGACGGTCATCAGGCCGGGCAACCGGCGCGGGTCCGAGCCGCTGTAGGTGGCGTAGCGGTCGAGCAGCATCCGGGCACGGGGGTCGGACAACCTCCGGCCGACCGCGCGCAGGGTCCGCCACGGCGCGAGCGCCCACAGGTCCCGGACGCTCGCCGACCTGCGCACCAGGTCGCCCACCCCGTTGAGCGGGCGTCGCAGCACCGACTCGCCCACGAGGTCCCACAAGCGGGCCGCGTCCGCCATCAGCCCGGCCCACTCCCGCCCGGTTCCGCCGCCGAACGCGGCCTCCAGCGCGTCGGGCACCGCGGCCGCGTCGTGCGGCACGTCCACTTCGGACCCGTCGGCGAACCGGTAGTGGCACGTGGGGTCGACCGGCACGACCTCGACCACCGCGTCGAGATCACCGCCGGTCTCGGCGAACAGGTCGCGGTAGACCTGCGGCAGGGTCAGCAACGACGGCCCCGTGTCGAACGTGAAGCCGTCGCGGCGCAGCTCGCCGAGCTTGCCGCCGTGCGTGCCGGACTGCTCCAGCACCGTGACCTCGTGCCCGGTGGCGGCCAGGCGCGCGGCGGCGGCCAACCCGCCCATCCCCGCACCGACCACGACGACCCGCGCCATCAGCGGCTCCCGTGCAGCGGCCGGTTCTTCCAGGTCAACGTCCCCGCGCGCCGGGCCCGCCAGGAACCCGCCAGCAGGCGCAGCAGCACGCCGACCGACACCGGGTGGGCCAACGCGTCCGGCCACGCGCGGCCCCCGGTCCGGCGGGCCGTCACCACGCGCCCGACCACCGCGGCCGCGTACCCGAGCCAGCCCACCCGCGACCCGGCCAGCGCGGCCACCGGCGGCAGCACGAACACCCACCCCAGCACGGCGGCCAGCAGCGCCGCGCGCACCGGGCTGCCGGTGGCCGCCCACAGCGACTTCTCGTAGCCCGCCGCCACCTCGGCCCACCCCTCGTACATGCGGCACCGCGCCACACCGGAGCCGTCGGCCACCGCACCGCGACCACCGGACCGCTTCACCGCCCGCATGAGCGCGATGTCGTCCAGCACGGCGTCGGCCACCGCCTCGAACCCGCCGCAGCGCCGCAGGGCCTGCGCGTCGATGACGAAGAACTGGCCGTTCGCCGCGCTCGACGATTCGCGCGAGGTCCGCTCGGCCCACCGCAGCGGCAGGAACACCATCCAGGACCACTGCAGCAGCGGCTGCACGAGGCGCGTCGGGACGTCGTCGGCCAGTTGGCGCGGGAAGGGTGACACCGCGTCGAGCCGGGCCGTTCGCAGCAGGTGCACGGCCGCTGCCACCGCGTGCGGCTCCAGCACGACGTCGGCGTCCACGCACACCAGCACCCGGCCACGCGCCTCACGGGCGAGCCGCGCGCACGCCGCGGGCTTGCCGGGCAGGCCGTCCGGAGGGGGTGAGCCGGTGATCACCCGCACCCTGGGGTCACCCGCGACGACGGCGCGGACCACGTCGGCGGTGCCGTCGGTCGACCCGTCGTCGCAGACCAGCACCTCCAGGTCGGGCACGCCCCGCTGCGCCAGCAACGACCGCACCGTCGGCCCGATGCGGTGCGCCTCGTCGCGCGCGGGGACCAGCACGGACACCGGTTCCGCGCACGGCGGCGGGTCGGCCGGCGGGGTGCGCACCAGCCGCGCGTTCACCACGGCGTGCGCGGTGCCGAGCACGGCCGCCGCCGACCCGCCGGTGACCAACGCCCCCAGCACCCGCCTCACCGGTGCGCCCGCCACAGCACCACCGCGAACGGCACCGCGACCAGGCCCATCAGCAGCCCACCGACCACCGACGAGCCGGGCCGGTCGAAGAACGCCGCGTGCGCCCACACCGACGAGCCGTAGGTCCACAGGTACAGCGCGGGCGCGGGACCGTGCCGCAGGTCGACGTCGCCCGCGCCGGGCTCGCGGTCGAGCAGCGCGTGCAGCGCGCCGGTGATCAGCGCGGCGACCACCAGCCACCCCGCGAAGTTCGTCAGCGGGATGCCGGCCACGCCGGGCAGCGCGGGCGTCGGGTCCACCCACGTCCAGTGGCCCGCGTCGACCATCTGCGGGTCCAGGAACACGTCCCACGACGCCAGCGCCCACGTCGCCACCGGCACCACCGCCCAGGCGCCGCCCGCGAGCCGGTTCGCCAGCGCCCGCCCCACCAGCAACGCCGGCCAGGCCATCATCACCCACGCCATCGGCACCACCACCGGCACGCCCAGCACCTGCGCGCCCAGCGTCCCGGTGTAGGAGTAGGAGCCGAACGGGAACCCGGCGCGCACGCCGACCGCCTCGGCCACCAGCCCGCCGCCACCCGCCACCAGCACCAGCGCCCCCGCCGCGCGGACCCCGAAGCGGGAGGCCGCGTCGAGCACCGACGCCACGCAGAACAGCACGACCGCGAGCACCGTGGTGAGCAGCCGGTCGGCGGGCTCGGTCCTGGAGTAGACGATCTGGCTGACCACCACGCCGACCCCGGACAACCAGGCCACGATCGGCGCTGCTCGGACGGGAAGGCGGGCGGCCAACGGCATCGACATGTCACAGAACCTAACGGCGGTCACCTGATCGGGCTTGATGAGCGCCGCGATCACCCATCAGGCAGGACGGGGCCGGCGGTGCCAGGATCGTCGGCATGAGCGCGTTCCCCGGCCTGCCGCTGTTCCTGCTCAACGGTCGGGAGGTCCCGCCGTCGGGCCGGGACCGCCGAGCGCGCCTGCTGCCCGGACGTCCCGGGCGGGCACGGCCCGAAGGCGGGCACGAGCCGCGCGTCGCCGTCGTCGGCGGGGGCATCGCCGGGGTCGCCGCGGCGGTCGCCCTGGCCGAGCGCGGCGTGCGGGTGGTGCTGCACGAGCGGCACGACCAGCTGGGCGGCAGGGTCCGCGGCTGGACCACCCCGACCGGCGAGACGATGACCCGCGGGTTCCACGCCTTCTTCCGGCAGTACTACAACCTGCGCGCCTTGCTGCGCCGCGCCGACCCGGACCTGGCGCGGCTGCGCCCGGTGGCGGACTACCCGCTGCTGCACGCCAACGGCACCCGGGAGAGCTTCGCGCGGCTGCCGCTGACACCGCCGTGGAACGTGGCCGGGTTCGTGCTGCGCAGCGACACGTTCGCGCTGAGGGACCTGGCCAGGATGGACACCCGCGCGGCCACCGCCCTGTTCGACGTGTCGCTGCCGCGCACCTACGCCGAGCTGGACGACGTCGACGCCGACCGCCTCCTGCGCGACATCCGCTTCCCCGACGCCGCCCGGCACCTGGCGTTCGAGGTGTTCTCGCGCAGCTTCTTCGCCCACCCGTCCGCGCTGTCGGCCGCCGAACTCGTGACCATGTTCCACATCTACTTCCTCGGCTCCAGCGAGGGCCTGCTGTTCGACGTGCCCGACGACCCGTACCCGGCGGCGATCTGGGAGCCGATGCGCGAGCACCTGCTGGCGCTCGGCGTGGAGGTCCGCACCGGCAGCGCGGTCGAGCGGGTCACCCGCCGCGCCGACGGCCTCCGGGTGACCGCGGGTGACGAGCAGGACGTGGACGCCGTCGTGCTCGCGATGGACGTCAAGGGCCTGCGCGCCCTGACAGGCGCCTCACCGGACCTCGTGACACCGCAGTGGCGCGCGCGGGTCGCGGACCTGCGCACGACACCGCCGTTCCTGGTGAGCAGGCTGTGGCTGGACCGCCCGGCGCGGGCCGACCGCGCCCCGTTCCTGGGCACCAGCGGCTTCCGGTGGCTGGACAACGTCAGCGTGCTCGACCACTTCGAGGGCGAGGCGCGCGACTACCGCGACCGCACCGGCGGCTCCGTGGTGGAGTTGCACGCCTATGCCCTCGACGAGGGCTGCGACCAGGACGCGGTGGCGACCGGGCTGGCGCGCGAGCTGGAGGCGGTCTACCCGGAGCTGGCCGGCGCCCGGGTGCGCCAGGCGGAACACGTCCTGTCCGCCGACTGCCCCCTGTTCGCACCCGGCTCGTTCACCGCCCGCCCCACCGTCACCACCCCCGACCCGGCCGTGGTGGTCGCCGGCGACCTGGCCCGCGTCGACCTGCCCGTCGCGCTCATGGAACGCGCCGCCACCACCGGCTTCCTCGCCGCCAACGCCCTGCTCGACCGCTGGGGCCTGCGCGGCCACGACCTGTGGACCGTGCCCAACCGCGGTCGCTCAGCCCTCCTGCGCCGCGCCGCCGGCAGGGCTCGGAGCAAGGCACGGGCCTGACCGCCGGGATCTCGCGCTCCACGACGCTTCCCCGACGGCCCGCCCGGTCGGGGTAGAGCCCAATGGTGCGAAAAGTGCCGGTGGTCCCTGCCGGAAGGGCGGCCGGGCGCCGGGCGGACCGCCGGACCCGTGTTGTTGATCTTAAGTATCCCTGATTTGCGCGACCCGGATTGTTCACGGCGGTGCGGCGCTCGATCGTGGACGTCGAGCGCCCGTCAACGATCGTCCCTGCCCGACGGGTGCTCCTCCGGCTGGTGTTTCCGCCGGTGACGCTCAATGGAGAGCTCCTATGCGACAAAAGAACACGAAGTCCCCCCTGCGCGCGGTGGCGATCAGAGCGGTCACGCTGCTCGGGGTCGCCGCCACCGGCATCGTCGTGGTGTCCGCGCCGGCGGCCGCCGAGAACGCGATCCTCGGCGCGAACGCGCAGGGCGCGGTCAAGGACCGCTACATCGTCAAGCTCAAGGACGTCCCCGGCGCCCTGCAAGCGGCCTCGACCGACAAGGCCAAGCGCTACGGCGGCGAACTGCGCCACCGCCTCGACCTGATCAACGGGTTCTCGGTCACCATGACCGAGCAGCGGGCGCGCAGGCTGGCCGCCGACCCCGAGGTCGCCTACGTCCAGCAGGCGCACCTGATGACGGTCGCCGACACCCAGACCAACCCGCCGAACTGGGGCGACGACCGCATCGACCAGCGCGACCTGCCGCTGAACAACGCCTACACCTACCCGACCAACGCGGGTCAGGGCGCGCACGTGTACGTGCTCGACACCGGCATCAACGCCGGTCACACCGACTTCACCGGCCGCACCTCGACCGGCTACGACTTCGTCGACGGCGACGCCAACCCCGGCGACTGCCACGGTCACGGCACCCACGTCGCCGGCACCGCCGCGGGCACCCGCTACGGCGTGGCCAAGAAGGCGACGGTCCACGCGGTGCGCGTGCTGGACTGCCAGGGCTCGGGCGCCAACGACGACATCATCGCGGGCATCAACTGGGTCCGCACCAACGCGGTCAAGCCCGCCGTGGTCAACTACAGCATCGGCTGCCGCCAGCGCTGCTCGGACCCGTCGCTGGACAACGCGGTGAAGGCGCTGATCACCAGCGGCGTGCAGTTCGTCATGGCCGCGGGCAACTCCACCGACGACGCGTGCGGCTACAGCCCCCAGTACGTCACCGCGGGCGTGACGGTCGGCAACAGCACCAGCTCCGACGCCCGGTCCAGCACCAGCAACTACGGCTCCTGCCTGGACATCTGGGCCCCCGGCACGAACATCGTGTCGGCGTCGCACACCAGCACCACCGGGACCGCGACGATGACCGGCACCTCGATGGCGTCCCCCCACGTGGCCGGCGCGATGGCGGTGTACCTGTCGCAGAACCCCTCCGCCACCCCGGCGCAGGCCCGTGACGCGCTGGTCACCAACGCCACCTCCGGCAAGCTGACCGGCATCGGCTCGGGCTCCCCGAACCGCCTGCTCTACACCGGGTTCATGACCGGCGACCCCGGCCCCGACCCGGACCCGACGGACTGCGCGAACACCAACGCCGACAACGTCACGATCCGTGACCTCACCACCGTCGAGAGCCCGATCAGCCTGACCTGCTCCGGCGCCGCGTCGGCGTCCAGCACCGTCCAGCTCGACATCAAGCACACCTTCCGCGGTGACCTGGTGATCGACCTGATCGCCCCGGACGGCAGCGCGTACCGGCTCAAGAACTCCAGCAGCACCGACAGCGCCGACAACGTCACCGGCACCGCCACGGTCAACCTGTCCGCCGAATCCCGCAGCGGGACCTGGAAGCTGCGGGTGCGCGACGTCGTCGCCAACGACGTCGGCTACATCGACTCGTGGACGCTGACCCTCTGACCCTCTGACCCCCTGACCCACCTACCGGCGCCCCGGGGACCTCCCGGGGCGCCGGTCCCCCGATCCGGGCTGCCCGCGCGGAACCCGAGGTGGCGGGGACGACCAGGGCCTCCCCGGCTCGCGCCGGGGAGGCCCCGCCCCAGTGGTGGTGGTCGGTCAGAGGTGGACCTGCCAGTGCACCTTCACCCGGTAGTCACCGCCGTGCCCGGCGAACTGCATCTCGGTGGGCGGCAGCCGGAAGTTGGTCCAGCCGAGGTCCGAGGAGTTCCGGTAGAGGAAGCCGTAGCGGTGCGGCAGCGTCACCAGCGCGGTCCGCGCCTCGAACAGGTCATCCTCGAAGAAGCTGAGCAACCAGTCGACGAAGGCGTTGACGAGCCAGGCGACGACCTGGCCGATCGCCTCGGCGATGGCCGCGGCCACGTGCTCGGAGCTCGCGTCGGCGACCTCCGCGGCGATCCGCTCCTTCACCTTGTCGTTGACCTTGGCCCAGGCCGAGTTCACCGCGCTCGCGAAACCGCCGCTGTCCTCCTCGGCCATCATCACCACGGCCACGAAGCTGCGCGGCCACCCGCCGGTCGTGGTCGTGGAGAACTGGGCGAACGCCCTGCCGGGGTCGGCGTAGTCGACGAACTCGCCGTCGTCGAAGTCGTCGTGCACCAGCCACTGACCGACCTTGCCGGTCACGCCGAGGTTGTCGGTCTTGAGGCCGCCGAGCAGGATCGAGTCCCCGCCCAGCTCCGGGTTGGTCTCGTCGACCGCTGTCACCCGGTCGACCCGGAAGTCCAGCGCCTTGACCTTCGGCGTCGTGATCAGGTCGAGCAAGCGCTCGGCGGCGGCGTTCCTGGCTGCCGTCTCAGCCGCCTTGCCCTCCCGCGCCAGGTCCTGCGCACGACCGGTGATCGCTGCCTTGAGCGCGGTGGCGTCGACCCGCGCCGAGGAGAACGCCCCCGCGAACCCCAACGACCGGTACTGCTCGACGGTCAGGGCGCCGTGCCTGCCGAACTGGGTCATCCGGGTCTGGGCGCCGGCGGTCACGGCCTGCTTCGCCACCGCGACGATCGGGTCGCGCCGAGCGGACGGCAGGGTCAGCAGACCGGCCCTGAGGTCCGCTTCGACGGTGCCCGCGGGGTGGGTCTTGCCCAGGTCGGCCGCCACCGCCGCGAAGGAGTACCGCAACGCGAAGTCGGCGTCCTGGGTGAGCGCGAAGACCTGAGGGTTGGTCCGCTCGGGCGAGGCCGGTCCGGGGGTCGGCGGCAGTTGCGTGTCCGCGACGGCCGCCACCTGGGCGTCGGCGACGGCCTGGCCCGGCCCTGCGAGGGCCGCGGCCATCACCACCAGCGGCACGGACGCGCGGCGCAGCGCTGAAAAGCGGCTGCGGGCTCTGGTGTTCATCCGGGTACCTTTCTGTGCGTGGACGATCACGTGGACCGTCGTGGTGAAAGGTCTACGGACGGTGGGCTGTCGTTCGGCTGTGGACCGGTTGTGCCGCAGGTCAGCCTGCTCGGACCGGTCGAGGCGCGTGGTCCGCTGGGCGCGGTGGCGCTGATCGGCGCACGGCAGCGGGCGGTGCTGGGCGTGCTCGCGCTGCACGCCGGCAGCGTGCTGCCGTTCACCCGGCTCGTGGACGCGTTGTGGGGCGACGACCCGCCGCGCACCGCGATCAAGACCCTGCACAGCCACGTCGCCCGCATCCGCCGCGCGCTGGCCGACTCCGGGCTTCGCGACGTGCTGCTCACCCGTGAGCCCGGCTACCTGCTGGTGGGCGGTGACGTCGACGTGCGCCGGTTCGAGGCGCTGGTCCGGGCCGGGCGCGGTGAACGGTCACCGGCGCGCGCGGCCGAGCTGTTCCGCGCCGGGACGGAGTTGTGGCGCGGTGACGCGTTCGCCGACGTCGCGCTGACCGGGTGGGCGCTGCGCGAGGTGGACCGGCTGCACGAGCTGCGGCTCTCGGCCTGGGAGGACCTGTGGGACGCGGAGCTGCGCGCGGGCGGGCACGAGGCGGCCGTGGTGGAACTCCCCGCCCTGCTCGCCGCCCACCCCACCAGTGAACGCCTGACCAGGCTGCACATGCTGGCGCTGTACCGGTCGGGCAGGCACACCGACGCGCTGGACGCCTTCCAGCGGGTGCGCCGGCTGCTCGCCGAGGAGTTCGGCGTCGACCCCGGCCCGGAGGTGGTCGAGCTCCACACCGCGATCCTGCGCCGCGACCCGGCCCTGGACGTGGCGACCGGTCGGGCGCCCGCCGAGCTGCCCGCCCGGGTGGGGCACTTCGCCGGGCGCGGTGAGGAGCTGGCCCGCCTGGACCAGCTCCTCACCGAGAGCGGTGACCTGCCGGTGGCGGTGATCTCCGGTCCCGCCGGGATGGGCAAGACCTCCTTGGCGGTGGAGTGGGGCCACCGGGTCGCGCCCCGGTTCCCCGACGGGCGGCTGTTCCTCGACCTGCGCGGTCACGACCCGGAACGCGCGTTGTCGGGCGCCCAAGCGCTCGCGCACGTGCTGCGCGTGCTGGACGTGCCCGAAGACCGCATCCCCGCCGACGAGGGCGAGCGCGCGGCGCTGTACCGGACGCTGGTGCACGACCGGCGGTGCGTGATCGTGCTCGACAACGCCGACGCGGTGCAGGACGTCCTGCCGCTCGTGCCCGGTGGCGGCGCGACGTTGCTCGTGGTGACGACGAGGCAGTCGGCCGCCGCGCTGGCCGCCTGGCACGCCGTCCACGCCGTGCCGCTGGACGCCCTGTCGCACGACGAGTCGGTGGCCCTGCTGCGCGCCGTGCTGGGTGAGCGGCGGGTCGAGGCGGAGCCGGAGGCGATCTCGGCCCTGGCGAAGCTGTGCGGCGGGATGCCGCTCGCCCTGCGGATCGCCGCGGCCCGGCTGCTCGGCAGTCCGCGCAGGGCGGTCGGGTCGTTCGTCGCCGAGTTGGCCGGCGCCCGGCTGGACGGGCTCGCCGTGGAGGGCGACTCGCGGACCGTGCGCACCGTCATCGCGAGCGCCTACCACCCGCTGGACGAGGAATCGGCACGCGTGTTCCGCCGGGCCGGCGTCGCGCCGGGCCCGACGTTCAGCTCCTGGTTGGCGGCGGCCCTGTCCGACATCGGGTCGGCGCGCGAGTCGCTGGCCTCGTTGAGCGCGGCGCACCTGGTCACCGAGGTCGAGCCGGACCGCTTCCGGTTCCACGACCTGATCCGCGAGTACGCCCGGAGCAGGCTCACCGGCGACGACGAGGCGCAGGCGACCGCGCGCCTGCTGGACTGGTACGCGCAGGCCGCGCACGAGGTGAACCTGCTGGCGAACCCGGCGCGCGACCTGGTGCGGCCGGTGATCCGCCACCCGTGGCGCGAGCCGCCGTTCCGGCCCGACCGGCACGCCGCCCTGACGTTCCTCGAAGGTGAGCGGGAGAACTTGCTGCCCGTGGTGCAGCTCGCCCGCGACCGGGGCGACCTGACCGCCGCCTGGCAGCTCACCTACCTGCTGACCGGCTTCTACGAGGCGACCGGGCACTGGCACGAGCGGGTCGAGCTGTGCCGGGTCGCCACCGACGCCGCCGGCCGGCTCGGTGACCAGGCCGCCGAGGCGGAGATGCTGCGGGCGCTGGGCGTCGCGCTGTTCATGACCCGCCGGCTGGTGGAGGCGATCGACGCCAACCACAAGGCGCTGGTGATCGTGCGGCGGATCGGCGACCTGGCCGGCGAGGGGCACGTGCACAACAACATCGCCAACGCCCTGGCCGAGCTGCGCCGGTTCGACGAGGCGGTGCGATCGCACCTGCTCGCGGTGGACTGCTGCACCCGCGCGGGAAACCGGCTCGGCTTGGCGTTGTCCCAGCGCAACCTCGGGCACACCTACATCCGCATGGGTGACGCGGAGGCGAGCCTCGCACCGCTGCGCGGAGCCCTGGAGGTGTTCCGCGAGCTGGGCAACGCCCGGCTGGAAGCGGGCACGCTGGACACGCTCGGCGAGGCGCACCTGCTGCGCGGCGAGCCGGACGTGGCGTTGCGCGACCTGGAGCAGGCCCTGGACCTGAGCCGCGAGAGCGGCGACCGGTGGCTGGAGTGGGAGGTGCTGGCCGACATCAGGGTGGCGCACCTGGAGCGGGCCGGGCACGGTGTCGAGCACCTGGAGCGGGCGCTGGCGATCAGCCACGAGGTGGACGACCGCCACGGCGCCGCCACCGTGCTCGACCTGCTCGGCCGCGCCCACCTGCGGGCGGGCGACCTCGACGCGGCAGCGGGAGCGCTGGCGGCCGCGCTGGCCGAGCGCTCCCGCGTGCCGGACCCTTTCGAGGAGGCCCACGTGCACCGCGACCTGGGCGACCTCGCCGCCCGCCGCGGCGACGAGGTCGCCGCGCGCGGGCACTGGGACCGCGCGGTCCGGTTGTACCGGCAGGTCGGCGCGACGGCCGAGGCCGAGGCTACTGGCCGGACTTGATCGTCACCGGGGCGATGCCCCCGACCACCCGGCCCGCGGTCGGGGCGAAGACCTCCAGCTCGAACACCTCGGCGGGCTCCGCGGTCTGGTCGGGCAGCAGCTTGACCAGGGCCAGGACCGTCGTCACGCCCGCTTGCGCGGTCACCTTGGCGTCGACGACCTCGACGTAGTCCAGACCGGCGGTGGCCGTGACGTCACGGGTGCGGTAGTGCAGCGTGACCGGCGCGCGCAGCGGCACGGAGAACCTGATCCGGATCAGGCAGGCGTCCGGCACCCAGCAGATCTTCCCGCCCTCGACGGTCGTCTCGACCGGCCTGGCCACCATGCCGTCGTCGTCCCGCAGCCAACCGACCGCGGTCCCGTTGGTCAGCACCAGCCCGGTGGCGTCGAACAGTTCGAGGATCAGCCGTTCGTCCCGCTCGGGCGCGATGTCGTTGACCACCGGGACCGACACCACCTGGGTCCTGGACGAAGCGGCCGTCCACACCACCGTGCCGGTGACCTTGGTGTAGTCGGAACCTTCTTCGGCGGTGTCGGGGGTGACGCGGTAGCGGACCGAACCGCTGGGCGCGCAGCCCGCGTCGGCCGCCGCGATGACCTGGAAGGCCAGGTCGTTGGCCACCTCGGTGCCCTCGTACTGGTTCGCTTCCGCGACCGACACCCGAGCCGGGGAGCACTCCGCGGCCTGCACGGCCGACGCGGGCGCCAGCGCCCCGACCACCGCGGCCACCACCAAGAGCAGTCGTCTCATCGTGAACTTCATGGGGTGATTCCTAGGCGCGCCCGGTTGTGTTTGGGTTGTGCCACAGGTCAGGGCGGGTCGCGCCCGCCGGTCGGCAGTGCGGCACGGCTCCCCCGCGGGACGTGGCGGGCTCACCGCCGTGCGGACGACTCCTCGGCGTACGACGTGGCTTCGACGGGTCCGCGCGTGAGCTGGTCCCCGCTGCGTCAGCCGCGGAGCAGGAGGGTGTGGTCGGCCCAGCGGTCGAGGAGTGCGGTGTCGTGGGAGATGGCCAGCACGCCGGCCCCGGTGGCCCGCTGGTAGTCCCGGATGACCCCGACCAGCGCGGCGGTGGTGGAGGCGTCGAGCATCGTGGTCATCTCGTCGCAGATGAGGAACGCCGGGCGCAGCGCGAGGGCGCGGGCCAGGCAGGCGCGCTGCAGCTGGCCGTCGCTGACCTCGTGCGCCCGCCGACCGAGCAGGTCGGTGGTGAGCATGGCCAGTTCGGCCAGTTCGTCGACGCGGTCGGGCGATCGGGTCGCGCGCAGCGGCTCGGCGATGGCTTCCCGCAGCGTCATGCGCGGGTCCACGGAGAGCCGGGGTTGTTGGAACAGCACACCGATTCGAGTGCGCAGGACCCGCGGCGCCCGATGCCGGTAGCCCGTGACCGGTGTGCCGTCGACGCGCACCGTCCCGCTGAACGGCTTGTGCAGCAGCGCGAGCACCCGCGCGAGCGTGGACTTGCCGCTGCCGCTGGGACCGGCCACGCCGAGGACCTGTCCGGGGTGGACGGTGAGGCTGACGTCGGTGATCACCGGGTGGCGGTAGCCCGCGGTGATGTTCTCGCCGGTCAGCACGGCCGGTGGCACGCGACGGCGTGCTCGTCGCCGGTGAGGTGCGGGCGTTCGGCGCAGATCGGCGCCACCCGGTCGCACCGCGGGGCGAAGGAGCAGCCGGGTGGCAGGTCGGTGAGCAGCGGTGGCTGTCCGGGGATCGGGGTGAACGCGCGGTCCGGCAGCGCGTTGGCCAGTCCTCCGCTGTAGGGGTGGCGGGGTGCCCCCAGCACGTCGCGGGTGGGGCCGATCTCGATGACGCGGCCCGCGTACATGACGGCGACGCGGTCGGCGATGCGCTGAGCGGCGGCGAGGTCGTGGGTGATGAGCAGGACGGCGTGGCCTTCGGTGACCATGCGGCGGAACTCCTCGATGAGGCCGTCGACGAGGTGTCGGTCGAGGCCGGTCGTGGGTTCGTCGGCGATGAGCAGCCACGGATCGCCGACGAGGGCGAGTGCGTTGGCGACGCGTTGGGCCATGCCGCCGGAGAGTTCGTGGGGGTGGCGGTCGATGTCCTCGGGCGCCAGGCCGGCGCGGGCCGCGACACCGTCGGCGGTGTGCGGGGACCGGTGGACGCGGATGGCCTCCTCGATCTGGGCGCGGGCGGTCCGGACCGGGGTGAGGTGGGAGGCCGGGCTCTGCGGGATGAGACCGATGCGGCGGCCCCGGACGGTGGTGGCCAGTTCCCGGTCGGAGGTCGTCAGCAGGTCGAGTTCGGGGCCGTCGCCGCGCAGCGTCGCGGCGCCGGCGGTTTCGGCGTTGCCGGGCAGGAAGCCGAGCAGGGCGTTGGCGAGCACGGTCTTGCCGCAGCCGCTTTCACCCACGAGCGCCAGGCACTCGCCGGGCCGCAGGCTCAGCGACACGTCGTTGACCGCGGCCACGGTGGCGCCGGGCAGGGAGAACCGGACGCTGACGCGGTCGAGCACGAGTTCGGTCACCACGTCAGCTCCGTGCGGCGCTTGGGGTTGAGCCGGTCCCGCCACACACCGCTGAGCCCGGAGATGGCCAGTGTCGTGGCGATCAGGGCCAAGCCGGGCGCCAGTGACATCCACCAACCGCCGATGAGCAGGGACCGCTGGGCGTCGTTGATCATGTTGCCGATGCTGGCCGCGTGCGGGGGCAGGCCGAGGCCGAGGAACGACAGCGCGGTCTCGTGCCAGACGGCGTGCGGCACGGCCAGGGTGGTGGCGAGCAGCACCTGGGGTGCGACGTTGGGCAGCAGGTGTCGGACCAGCACTCGGGTGCGGGAGGATCCGCCGACGATCGCGGCGTCGATGAACGGCCTGCCGCGCAGCGAGAGCACCTCCGAGCGCACGATCCGCGCCGAGGACAGCCAGTGCGTCAGCGCGATCGAGACGACCACCGCGGTCAGGCTGGGGCGCATGATCGCGACGATCACGATGCCCAGCAGCAGGTGCGGCACCGAGGCGACGGCGTCGACCACCCGCATCAGCAGCCGGTCCACCCAGCCCCCCACCACCCCGGCCAGCGCCCCCAGGGCCGTGCCGAGCACGGACGAGATCACCGCGGCGACCAGACCGACGGTCATCGACACGCGCAACGCGTAGACGCAGCGCAACAGCACGTCACGGCCGAGTTCGTCGGTGCCGAACGGGTGCTCCGCCGAGGGCGGCCGGTTCGCGGCGGCGAGGTCGACGTACTGCTGGTTGAGGTCCACCACGAGCGGCACGACCAGCACCGCCGCTGCCAGCACGCCGAGCACCACCGCCGACGGGATCAGCCGCCACCGCGGCGACCTGGGTGGGCTCGCAGCGGCGATGCGGGATCGCGGCACGGGGCGCCAGGTGGGTTCAGCCATCGAGCGACACCCTCGGGTCGGCCAGCGCGTAGAGCAGGTCGGCGAGCAGGTTGCCCAGCAGCACCACCGCCGTCGCGAGCACGGTCAGCGCGCCGAGCAGCGCGAAGTCGACGTTGAGCGCCGCATCCACCGTCGCCCGCGCGATGCCCGGCCAGGAGAACACGGTCTCCACCAGCAACGCCCCGGTGATCAGCTCCGGCAGCCGCGCGCCGAGCAGGGTCAGGAACGGCAGCAGCGACGTGCGCAGGGCGTGCCCGGAGACCACGAGGTGGTCGGGCAGGCCGCGTGAGCGCGCGCCGACCACGTGGTCCTGGGTGAACGACTCCAGCAGGTTCTGCCGGACGAACAGCACGAACCACGGGGCCTGGGAGATCGCGAGCACCGAGACCGGCAGCACCAGGTGCGCGGCTACCTGCCCGAACGACACCGAGGCGTCCACGTCGGTGAGCCCACCGCCGGGCAGCCACCGCAGCCGCAGCGCGAACACGTACAGCGCGGCCAGCCCGAGCCAGAACACCGGCGCGGCTTCGAGCGCGTAGGAGGTCGCGGTGATCACCCGGTCCAGCGGGCTGCCCTGGAACCAGGCCGCCGCGGTGCCCAGGAGCAAGCCGAGCAGCAGCGCGAGCGTGAACCCGATGCCCGCCAGGAGCACCGACCAGCCCAGCCGGTCGCCGATCACCTGCGACACGGGTTGCTGGAACGACAGCGAGTCGCCGAAGTCGCCGGCGACCGCGTGCCGCAGCCACGCGAGGTACTGCTGGACCACCGGCTGGTCGACGCCCCAGTTCGCGCGGATCTGCGCGACGCGCTCCGGTGAGGCGCCGATGATCCGCACGCCGAAGTAGCGCTCTACCGGGTCGAACGGGGACGCCTTGGCCAGCACGAACAACGCGAAGCTGACCAGCAGCAGCACCGGGACCGCGAAGCCGAGCCGGCGCAGCACGAGCTTGCCGGTGCCGCGGCCTCTCACGACTTCGGCGTCCACTTTTCGAGGTTCCACCACACCGCGTGGACCAGGCCGTGGTCGTGCGGCTCGACCTGGGTCTCCTGGCCGTTCCACTCGTCCCGCAGCACGTAGGTGTGGTCGAGGAACACCAGGAACGCCCAGCCGGGGTCGGCGAGGTAGGTCTTCTGGAGGTCCGCGTAGGCCCGCTTGCGGACGGCGGGGTCCAGCGACCTGCGCGCGGTGTCCAGGGCCGTGTCCACCGAGGGGTTGCGGTACAGCGTCATGTTCACGTAGCCGTCCTGGCCCGCGTACTTGGAGTGCAGCAGCGTGTAGGCCGCGGTGTCCGGGTCGTACGGGTCGCCGCCGCCCCAGATCGCCGCCGCCTCCTTCTGCTGCCGTTGCAGCATGACCTCGAACGTGGTCGCCTCGACCGGCGCGTCGACGCCGAGCCTGGCGATGTCGCCGGCCGCGGCCAGCGCGAGCTCCTTGCGCAGGACGTCCGGCGCCGGGTACAGCACGGGCAGGCGCGCGGGCTGTCCGTCCTTGGCGCGCTTGCCGTCCGCGCCCTTGCGCCACCCCGCCTCGTCGAGCAGGCGTTCCGCCTCGGCGACGTCGTGGGGGAACGTCGCACCGGCGTCGTGCCAGTCCGAGAGGTGCGGCGAGATCGGCGTGGCGGCGGGCTTCCCGGCTCCGGCGAGCACGACGTCGATCATGGCTTGGCGGTTGATGCCGAGGTTGATCGCGCGCCGCACCCTGGCGTCGGAGGTGAACGGCAGTTCGGACGGGAGGCCGAGGCCGCGGTAGTCCGCGGACGGGTTCTGCACGACCCGGTAGCCGGACTTGCCGGTGTAGGTCTTGGCCAGCTTCGGGGGCAGCACCGTGCCGTCGAACTCACCGGCGGCCATCCGGGTGGCGCGAGCGTTGTCGTCGGGCACGAACACCACGGTCACCGCCTTGATCGCGGGCGGGCCGGCCCAGTGCTTCTCGTTGGCCTTCAACACCATCCGGTCGCCCTTGCGCCACTCGGCCACGGTGTAGGGGCCGGTGCCGACCGGGGCGGTGTTGAAGGGCGCGCTGTTGATGTCGACACCTTCGAACTCCGCGCGCGGGACGATGCCCAGCGTCAACTGCTGCACGAACGGCGCGTACGGGTAGGACAGCCTGAACTCGACCGTCCGGTCGTCGAGTGCGGTGACGTCGGAGAGGGCGTCGAAACGCGACGCGACGGTGGAGTTGACCTCCTCGTCCAGCACGGACTCGTAGGTGAACACCACGTCCTGGGCGGACAGGGCCGAGCCGTCGGAGAAGGTGATCCCGTCCTTGAGCTCCGCCGTCCACGTCAAGCCGTCCGCGGACGCGGTCGGGACGTCTTCGGCCAGCGCGGGCACCAGTTGGAGCTGCGCGTCGCGGGAGACCAGGCCGTCGAAGACCTTCGACGCCCCGTCCGGGCCGTAGCCGAGGATCGGGTTCAGGTTCTCCGGCTCGCTGCCTGCTCCGATGACGATGGACTGCCCGGTGTTCGCGCCGCTGCCGCCGTCCGGGGAGGTGCACGCGACCACCAACCCTGCCGCCACAACGGCGACCACCGCTCCACGGCGCACGCGCACCACCTCAGTCAGGGTTCGATTACTGCCAGGTGCAGCTAACAGCAAATTACCTGCAATAAGCAAGCCTGCCCGAGAGGGACCCGGCGACGTGGCCGGGTGCCGGGTGCCGCGTGTCGTGACCTCATTGCCCGCTGCCGCTCCACCCGGAGGCGCCGGAGAACGGAGAGCGGTGCGCAGTCGCCTTCGGCGTGGCAGTGTCCATCCATTCTGGACGGACATTGCCACGGGCCGCAGTGCGCCTACCGGGTAGGCGCCGTAGCCGACGACGGCGATCCGGTCTCATCCCCCGCTCGGGCTCGGCGGGTCGGGGAGGTCCATGCCGGAGCCGCCGAGGTTGCGCTCCAGCGCGGCCCGCCACTCGCCGGACCGGATCATCTTCTCCAAGGCGGCGTCGACGGCCGCGCGACCGGTGGTGTCGTCCCGGGCGAGGCCCACGCCGTACCGCTCCGCGGTGAACGGCTCGCCGACGAGCTTGAGCAGTTCCGGGTTCGCCGCCACGTACCCGGCGAGGATGGCCTCGTCGGTGGTGACCGCGTCGACCTTGCCCACCAGCAGCGCGGTGACGCAGTCCGAGTAGTCGCCGTACTCGATCAGCCGCACACCCCGCGCGAAGGCGTCCCGGACCTTCTGCGCCGACGTGGAGCCCTTGACCGAGCACAGGCCCCTGCCTTCGAGGACGTCCGGACCGGTGATGCCGGTGTCGGTGAACCGGACCAGCAGGCTCTGCCCGGTCTCGAAGTAGGGCCCGGCGAACGCGACCCGCTTCCGCCGCTCGTCGGTGATGGAGTAGGCGGCGACGACGAAGTCGACCGAGTCGTCCTCGATCAGCGCCTCCCGGTCCGCGGGGCGGGCCTCGCGCCAGGTGATGTCCTCCTCCTCGACCCCGAGGTCGGCGGCGATGTAGCGGGCGACGTCCACGTCGAACCCCACGTGCCTGCCGTCGGCCCGGCGCAGCCCCAAGCCGGGTTGGTCGAAGCGGATGCCGATGGTGAGGCCGTCCCCGGCCTTGGCCTCCAGCGTGTCGGCGGGCGCACCGCACGCGACGACGAGGACCAGGGCGGCGAGGGACCTGACGAGGGGGAGCGCTCCCATGCGCCCACGGTCGGGCAGCGGGAGTGCGCGCGGAAGATCGGCCCGGTCCGGTGTGTCCGGTAGGACAGCCCACAGTGCCCCTTCGGCCGCCGCGCGCCGTGAACCTTTTCGCCCACTCCCGCCGTGCACGGGCTGGAAGACCTCCGAGTTCTGCTACGCCGCCTCCGCCGTCACCGGCCCTGGTTCGGGCGGCGTGCCGGGCACGACCAGCCCGGTGGCCGGCCACCCGCCGAAGCCCGCCACCCCGTACTCCCACACCTGGTACCTCTGTTGACGACTGCCCAGGGCGCCACCGCACCCGCGCGCACGCTCGGACAGCACTTCGGGTGCCGCGTCCACGTGTACGTTCACCTGCCGATGGGCATCCGGCCCGGTAGTCGACCTCGTGAAGGCGGTTCGGGTGGATCCGTGGCGTGACAAGCTCGGTGTGGCCGTGGTCGTTCACCCGGGCGCTGTGGTGGACCACTCCGGATTCCGGGATCTGGTGTCCCGCACCGCGCGGGACCGCGGCTGGGATGAGCCGCGGTGGTTCGAGACCACCCGTGACGACGCCGGGACGGGGGTGACGGCACTCGCCCTGCGCGGCCACCCGCGCCTGGTCCTGGCGTGCGGTGGGGACGGCACGGTCAACGCGGTGGCCACCGGGCTGGCGCACACCGGGGTGGCGATGGGAATCGTGCCGATCGGCACGGGCAACCTCGTGGCCCGGAACCTGGGGATCGGCAGCGGGGCGCGGGACGCCGTCACGTCCGCGTTCGACGGGGCGGACCGCCGCATCGACATGGGCCTGCTGGACGAACGCCCGTTCGTCGGCATGGGCGGGATCGGCCTGGACGCGGAGATGGTCCGCGACACCTCGCCCAGGATGAAGCGCCTCCTGGGGTGGCCCGCATACCTACCTGCGGTCCTCAAGGGCCTGAGATCCGGCGCCGGCCGGGTGGCTGTCCGGGTGGACGACGGTCCCTGGCTGACCCGCCGCGTCCTGGGAGCGGTCGTCGGCAACGTGGGCGCCCTGCAGGGCGGGGTCTCCCTCCTGCCGGAGGCGGACCCCGCCGACGGGCTCCTGGACCTGGCCTTGCTCCGCGACGTGCGAGCCAGGGGTTGGCTGGTCACCGCGGGGCGCCTGATCGGTTCCCGCCGGGTGGACGGGCCGGCCGTGGAGCGGTTCCGGTTCCGACGCCTCGAACTGCGCAGCAGCCGCACCAAGCCGTTCGAGGTCGACGGAGAAGTCTGCGGGACGACCAGGTCGCTGAAGGTCGAGGTGGACCCCGGAGCGCTCGTCGTCAAGGTGCCGGCATGAGACCGACCCCCCGCGCAACCACCACCGGCCCCACCAAGCCCTGCGACTGGCACAACCGCAGGTCGAAGACCCGCAGCAGACCCTGCAGGGCGCGCACCTGGCGCGTGCCGGCCGGCACGGCGGTCCGCATCGACTGCGCCGACGGCCGGGAGTGGCTGGCGCCCACCGACCACTCCACAGCTCTCGCGGAGCCGGTGACGGCACGCGCCCGGCAGTGACGTGAAGCCGAACCGAGCGCTCTGGTCGTCGTGCTGTCGGCGGTCTCCCCTCCCTGCCGTGAACACGCTTCCCGGACCCTGATCCCGGCGACCGGGGGTCGCCACCACTCCGTTCGCTGTGATCATCCGGCTCGGGGTGGTCGCGTAGGGTTGCCCGGGGTTTCGAACGGTTATTCGACCAGGGTGGCGTGAAGGGACGGGAAGCCGGTGACGGAGGTGGGCAGCCTGGTCGCGGGGCGTTACCGCCTGGTGGAGCGGATCGGCGCCGGCGCGATGGGCGTGGTGTGGCGGGCGTTCGACGACCACCTGGGCCGGACGGTCGCGCTCAAGCACCTGGTCGTGCCGGCCGGGGTGGACCCCGCGGAGGCGGCGCGCCGGGCGGCGCGGGAGGGGCGGATCGCGGCGCGCGTCCAACACCCGAACGCGGTGACCGTGCACGACGTGGTGCAGGACGGCGGGGTGCCGGTCCTGGTGATGGAGTACGTGCCGGCCCCGAGCCTCGCCGGTCGGGTCCTGCCGCCCGAGCAGGTCGGGCGGATCGGGGCGCAGGTCGCGGCCGCGTTGGCCGCCGTCCACGCGGCCGGGATCGTGCACCGCGACGTCAAGCCGGGCAACGTCCTGCTGGGCGAGGACGGCACGGCCAAGATCACCGACTTCGGCATCGCCCGCGCCGTGGGGGACGTGCAGGTGACCAGGACGGGGCTGCTGGCCGGGACGCCCGCGTTCCTGGCCCCGGAGGTGGCGCGGGGCGCGGAGCCCGGACCCGCCTCGGACGTGTTCGCGCTCGGCTCGACGCTGTACGCGCTGGTGGAGGGCACGCCGCCGTTCGGGGACGGGGACAACGCGATCGCGTTGCTGCACGCGGTGGCCGCCGGCGGGTTCCCGGCGCCGCAGCGCGCGGGTGCGCTCACGCCGGTGCTGATGGACATGCTGCGCACCGATCCGACAGCCCGTCCGACGATGGCGCAGGTGGCACACCGCCTGCGCTCGTCGCCCGCGCCGACCCGGCTGGACCTGAACCCGGCACCGCCGGCGCGACCGGTCAACCGGGGCTTGCCGATCGGCGTGGCGGCGCTAGTGGTGGTGCTGGCCGTCGTGGCCGCGATCCTGCTGTCCAACCGCACACCCGACACCGACACCACGGCAAGCCCGACGACGACAACGACCACCACCACCGCACCGACGCCGTCCCCGCAACAGCTCCAGCAGACCGTGACCGACTACTACGCGCTGCTGCCCGACGACACCGACCGCGCGTGGACGCGGTTCGGCCCCGGGTTGCAAGCCCAGGGCCGCAAGCAGTACGACGAGTTCTGGGAGCGCGTCAAGGAACTGCGCGTCTCGACCCCGCCGCAGGCGACCGGTCCGGACGCGGTGACCGTCGGGATCGAGTACGAAGCCGAGGAACGGGGCCGGGTCCGGGAAACGCACCGACTGCGGCTGATCACGCGCGACGGCGCGCTGCTGATCGACTCGGACGAACTGCTGTCCTCGCAACGCCTCGAAGGCGGCAAGGACGACGAGAAGGGCAAGAAGAACGAGGAAAGGAAGAAGAAGGACGAGGAAAGGGGCAACGAGGAAGGCGAAGGCTGAACCCCGGCTCGGATACCGGAGCAGAACCCCGTCGTGCTCGCCGCATTGGCGCGCCGACTCCCCCCAACGGCTGCGTGAGCACCGGTTGGTGACACCGGGGACCCTCCTCTGCCGGCACCGACGTCCGGTGGCAAAGAAGTGGACCTGCCCGAAGTGCACCGGGCGCCCGCCCATCGACGACACAGTGGTGGCGTTGATGGGCGGATGGCCCGGGAGAACGCCGGGTGGGGCTACCGCCGAATCCAGGGCGAGCTGCTCAAGCTCGACCACCGGACAGCCGCCTCAACCGTCCGCCGCGTGCTCAAGCGCCTGCGAGCACCGCCCGCACCCCAGCGCGACACCGACACCTCCTGGCGACGGTTCTCGCGCGCCGCAGGCCGCGAGCATGTCGGCCTGCGGTTTCTTCCACGTCGACTGCGCGGTGGCGCTCAAGCGGTCTACGTGTTCTTCGTGATGGATCTCGGCGACCGGGCCGACGACTTCCGGTTCTCATCCGAGGCCGGGCCGGTCAGTTCACCACCTCGTTCGACGCAGTCTTCTCCGACTCGGGCATCCAGGTCGCCTGGATCCCACCACGGTGTCCACGAGCCGACGCCCGCGCCGAACGGTTCGTCGGCACCGTCAGGCGCGAAGCCGCCGACCGACTGCTCATCCTCGACGAACGCCACCTGAGATCGGTGCTGCAGCACTACGTGGCTCGCTACAGAGCTGCACGTCGATACATCGCCGACCAGTCCTCGACGGCCTGACCAACGAATACCAATCCGCGTCAGCCGCATCAGACGGGCCGTCGAACACGCCATCGCCCACCTCAAAGCACGGAGGACCCTCGCCACCACCCTCGAGCACTACCGCCGAGGCCGGCAACCCTCTGAACAACGCTCAAGGAATCCGGTCTTCCGCCGTCAATGGAATCGATCGGCGACTGCTACGACAATGCCATGATCGAATCGTTCTGAGGGCGTGTGCGGACGGAACTGTTGGATCACCGACGATGGCGCACCCGCCTCAAGTCGGCCAACGCCCTGCTCTATGCCTCGAGATGTTCACAACCGCCGCCGACGCCCCGTCCTACGCCAGCCGGGGTGAGGATCACACCACTCGTACTCAACCTCACGACGTCAGGATGCACACCTGACGATCAAGAACTGGCGCCAGGACTGCACGATCGTCGCAGCTCAGCATCCCCGCGCAGAGTTCTGATACCTCACAGCCCAACCACACGCCAAACCACGTGGCCGACTTTTGGCACCCCACATGCTCATCCACCCTGTCCGTCAAACGGGTTAATCCCGGTCTCCGGAACTATCGCGATGTAGCGGCAGAGCCCGCATTCGGCTTGGCGACAACCGTTGTGCCGTGAGCCGCGAGTGGATACCGTCGATCGCACCGCCGGCCGACGGGCGTTCCACCTGACACTCGACGTCGCGGAAACGGGATCTGCCATGAGCAACCACCCGCTGCTGACAGCGGCCATCGTGAGCGCGGTGATCGCGGCGATCATCCCCGCGCCGAACCAGGCCGTCGCCGAGGCGGTGACCAAGTCCGAGATCGCCGGCGCGTCACCGAACTCCCCAGGCCTGTTCCTGTTCCGGGAGGCCACGACGTACAACCCCGCGGGTGACCCGCCCACCTGGAACGCCGTCGCCGAGGCGCACGACTCCGGGACGGTCGCCTCCCCCACCCGCCCGGTGTACGCCGGGTACGTCAAGTGGTACGACGCCGATGGGTACCTGCCCTTGGGAGCGCTGCTCTCCACCGACGGCGGCTCCTCGTTCGTCACGTCCTCGCAGGACGGCTTCGAGGCGAGCGCGCGGCTGACCGACGGCCGGGTGCTCGCCCCCGAGCTCACCGGTCAGACCTCGGACAGCCTCCAGCAGCGCCGCATGACGATGCGCTACTCCACCACGGACGGGGCGACGTTCGGTTCCGCGGTGACAGCGACGGTGAACGTCGCGCCGCAGAGCTTCGTCGCCTCCAGCGCGAACTTCTTCCCGAACGCGGTGGTCCAGGTACCGAACGGCCCGCTCCTCATGTCCGGTTACACCAACCTGGCGACCCACGGCCAGAGCGCGCTGCTGATGGAGAGCGACGACGCCGGTCAGTCGTGGACGCTGCGCAGTCCGATCGTGCTGGGCAACGCCACCCGCAAGTTCACCGAAACGGCCATCGTGCTGGCGTCCGACGGGGCGCTGATCGCCGTCAGCCGCTCATCGGACTACGACAACCTGTGGAAGCGCCGCTCGACCACGCTGGGCGAGACCTGGACGGCCGCCGCGGCGCCGATTCCCGAATTCGCACCGGACTCCGCGGGCAACCGCCCGTTCGGCCGGATCAACCCGCGACTGGCGCTGCTGCCCAACGGCATCCTCGCGTTGGTGGCCGGTCGGCCGGACAACCACGTCGCGCTGTCCTACGACGGCACCGGCAACTCGTGGAACGTGAAGAAGGTCTTCTACGACAACCACTCGACCGCCGACCCGCAGAACCTCAACGAGGGCACCAGCGGCAACGCCGACCTCGCGTGGACCGCGGCCAACCGCGCCGTGCTGGTGGCGGACTCCTGCCACGCCATCACCTACCAGGGCACGCACTACAACAAGTGCGCCTGGCACAACGCCCCGATGTCGGGCGGCACGGAGGAGTTCCAGATCAAGCACGTGCTCGCGGACATCCTGACCGCAGGCACCGGCAAGATCGACCTGGCCCGCAAGGCCACCCTGAGCGGTGACCTGGGCGCGGTGCCCGGCCACGCCAGGACCGGCGCGCGCGGCGCCGTGGACGGCAGCCACGAATTGTGGTCCAGCGCTTTCGAAGAGGGCGACTCGGGCACCCTCGACCTCGTCCTGGACCGCCCGTACACGCTGTCGAAGGTCGGGCTGAGCCTGGCGCTGGGCGGTGCGCAGAGCGCCACGGTCCAGACCAAGCTCCACGCAGGCGACGCCTGGCAGGACTGGCTCTCGGTGACCGACCAGACCGGTCACGCCCTCAAGTACCACTCCCCCGGCGCCCGGAAGGCGCAGCACGTCCGCGTGCTGACCGGTCGGGCGTCCTACTGCCCGCCCGGTGTCGCGGCGCCGTGCAGCGTGCTCAACGAGTTGGAGCTCTACAGCGACGACGTCGACTCGTTCGAGAACGACGCGATCGGCGGCGCCGTCCCGCGCGGCTACTCGCTGGACTACACGGTGGACGACAACGGTAGGGGCTACCAGGGCATCTGGGTGACGCAGACAGTCGCCGGCGGCAGCAGCCGAGCCCTGCTGATCGACGACAGCAGCACGGTCCACCTGCCCGCCATCCGACGCTCGGACTCGTCGAGCGCGGTGAAGACCCTGGATTTCCGCTTCAGCCCGCAGACGTGGCGCACCGCGGCGCAGGGCTCGGGGTCGGCCCTGCTGTTCACCGTGCTGGCGACCCCGGTCAACGGCACGCGCAAATCGGCGTTCCACTTCGCGGCCGGCTCGGACGGGGTGATCCGCTACTACGTGACCGCCACGAACACCTGGACCCCCGTCGGCGCCGGGCAGTCGTTCAACCCGTCCACGAGCACCTGGTCCACCTTCACCGTCCGCGCCACGACGACACAGGCCACGGTGAGCGTGAACGGCTCGGTGATCGGCACGGCCCCGAGAGCGGACAGCGCGACGAGCAACCTAACCGGGCACCAGTTCTCGGCCAGCAGCACAGCACTCGCCAACGAGACGTTCCTCATCGACGACGTCTACACCAGCAATAGCTGACCGACGCTCCACCTTGTGCTTGCCGTGCGAGTGTCAGCACCCTGAGCAGGGCAGCTCATCTGCATTGATCGCGCAACACCAGCCGTAGGGGAATGACCACAAGACGCGACGTCACGAATGCTGCACCTAATCCCTGTTCACCCCCTGCCGCCTCGACTCCCGGGCTCCACGCTTCGTCGACTCCGGCTACTGGTGCTGCACCTGCCGAGATCGCAGCAGCCGCACCAGCTCGAACCCATCCGGGTGGGATCGCATCACGTCGAGCAAGACCAGGTCGGCGTCTACGACCGCGTCGAGGCACGTCCGCCCGGATCCGGCCACCGCCACGTCGAACCCGGCGAGCCGCAGTGCGCTCTCCAACAGTTCGCGGATCCGCGCTCAGCAGGTGAGCAGTTGAGACGGCGGGGTCGTGTGGTCGAGCCGTTTCACGTAGGCGTCCCCGCCGGTGGCGGCGCGCTGCGCGCACGCGTCGTCTTGGGTGGCGAAGGCGCCGTAGTACACCGCGTAGATGTCGGCTCCATCGAGTTGCTTGCGCAGCGAGCCGCACCCGGTGGTCGGCGTGTGCAGGTACCGCGTGCCGGGGTGGTTGGCCAGGAGCCGCTGGACGTCGGCGCGGTATCGCGCGGGTTCGACGGCCGCCCCGACGAACGTGACGTAGGCGCCGTCACAGGGGGGCACGCTCATCGGCTCGGCCAGCCCGAGGTCGGCACCGGGAGGCGCCACGACGACCGGCGGCACGCTGACCGGCGGTGGTGAGGTTGTCACCGGTGCCGCTGTTGTCGCCGACGAGGGCGTCGGCGTCGACGACGTGGTGGTCTCGGCGCCGCTCGCCGGGGTGGATCGCTCCGCCGGCACCCCGCCGGCGCTGGTCGCGGTCCCCGGCGTCGACCGTCCGGCGAGGCTGACCACAGTGCTCACCGCGGCCGTCGCCAGCACGACTGCCACGGCCGCGACCAGCCACAGCGTCCGCCGAGGCCGTGCGACCGCGTGCACCAACGTCGGCCGGGGCGCGACCGGCGGCAGCGGGGCGGGCAGCGCGTGTCCGGCGAGCGCCGCCCGCGCGGCGGCGGCCAGTTCGCCCGCGCTCGCGAAGCGGTCGGCCGGGTTCTTCGCCATCCCCTTAGCGATGACTGCGTTCAGGGCGGGCGGCAGCCCGGGTCGCACCGCGTCGAGCGAGGGTGGCGGCTGGTTCAGGTGCGCGCCGATCAGCGACGCGGCGGTGGTGCCGGCGAACGGCTTGCTGCCGGTCAGGCACTCGTGGAGGAGGCACGCCAGCGAGTAGACGTCCACCCGGTAATCGGTGGGGCCATCGCCGAACCGCTCCGGCGCCATGTAGTCCAGCGTGCCGATCGCGGCGCCGGTCCCGGTCAGCCCCGTCGTCGCGTCCAGCGCCCGCGCGATGCCGAAGTCCACGAGATACGCGAACCCGGCATCGGCGATGAGGACGTTGGACGGCTTCACGTCCCGGTGCACCAGGTTCTGCGCGTGGGCAGCGCCGAGCGCCTGCGCGACCTGTTCGACGATCCCCACTGCTTCCCCGGGGTCGAGCGGGCCGCCGCTGCGCAACCGCGCGGCCAGGTCCTGCCCGTCGACAAGCCGCATGTCGAGGTACAGCCGCCCGTCCAGCTCGCCGTAGGCGTGGATCGGGATGATGTGCGGCTCCTGCAACCGCGCCACCGCGTGCGCCTCCCGCCGAAACCGCTCCCGGTACTCCTGGTCCTCCGCGAACCGCGCGGCGAGCAATTTCAGCGCGACCATCCGGTCGTGCCGGGTGTCGTAGGCACGCACCACTTCACCCATCCCACCCCGCGCGATGAGCGACTCCACCCGATAGGGCCCATACTCCCAGACCACCGAACAACCCCTCCGGCCCTCGTACCGCGCCCGACCACCCACACGTCGGGCCACCCCACCCGTTCGTTACAAAGGACCAGCGCCAGGAACCCACCGACACCCGTGCTGTGCCAGTGCCCGCCTCGTCCTGGCAGAACTGCCCGGCCGGATCGGATGACGCCCGCCGACGCTCACGTTCCTTGTCCGCCGGCCCGCGGACAAGGCTATGCAGCACGCCCGCGATCGGATTCGAGAACTCACGAATCGACGCAGGCTCCGGCTGCCGGTAAGCGAGGTCGTGCGGGACGTCAACGATTTCCCGCGCGGCTGGACCGGGTATTTCCACTACGAACACTCGGCCCAACGCTTCAGCAAGATCAGACAGTACGTGCGGATGAGGATCGCGCTGTCCATCAGCAAACGATGTCGTCGCAGCCGACACTCCGAAACACGGGCACTGCGGCTCCATGCCCTACCGCTGATCAACAGGTACCGCGCCAGTTTCCGGCCTCCCAGCGAGTTTCGAACGAGTCGCCCATGCTCGAAATGGGTGAGAGCAAGGGCGGCTTCGACGATGTCGCCGATCTTGCGTGAACTGGTAGTGAAGTTCCGTAGGGCTCGCCAGCGTCCGGCAAGCAGGGCGAATCCGTGTTCACCCAGGCAGCGCAGTCCGCGTAGCAGGGCGTTGTAGGCGCGAGTGTCGATTGACGGCAGTACAGCGACCTTCGTGCCATTGGCCTGACGACGTCTTACTGGACAGCAAATTGGACAATGACGGCATGTTCGCTCCCTGGAGCGAAGCAGTTCCGCGACAAGCCCGACACGGAGGTGCGGCGTCCAATAAGAAGGCGATCGACGTCGAGGTTCACTCGAACGGTACCTGGCGTCACTGAATCGCGACCGTCAGACTTGCGGAAGCACCACACGACCCGGGGGGACGATGGGCGGCATCTTCGTCAACTACCGCACCGGTGATGGCGACTGGGCGGCCGTGGCGATTGCCAAAGGGCTGAAAAGCCGATTCGTCGAGGGCGATGTCTTCTTCGCCTCGAAGTCCATCGACATAGGCTCTCCGTTCGTCGATCGCCTGAACGAGGCGCTTGACCGCAGTGAGGTGCTCGTCGCGGTCATCGGCCCGAACTGGCTCGCCCGGTCCTCAAACGGTCTACGCAAGATCGACAACTCGGAGGACTGGGTACGCCGCGAGATCCGCTTCATGTTGAGAGCCGGCCGCGCCATCCTCCCGGTCCTGCTCGACGGAACCACACGGCTCGCCGCCAACGAGCTGCCATCGGACATCGCAGCGCTCGCTGAAATCCAGTTCATCAGGGCGGATAAGAGCACGCTTGACGGTGCGATGGACCGGTTGGTCGCCGTACTCCGCACCATGCTCACCGTGCGGCCCTCTCCATATCGGGGCCTGGATGCGTTCACCGAAAGCGACTCCGACTACTTCTTCGGACGGTCGGAGGAGACCGCGCGGCTGGTGGAAAGACTGAACAGGCAGGTTTTCGTCGCGGTGGAGGGCGGATCGGGCAGCGGCAAGTCGTCGCTGGTCCGCGCCGGTCTGGTGACCGCGTTGCGCCAGGCCGGCGCGCTCGTCGTCGTGGCGGACTCACAGGACTCCCGACTGGAATCCATGCTGTCCGAGACGACGTGGGACGGCTTCGACAGAGTCGTCGTGTGCGTCGACCAGTTCGAGCAGCTCGTCGCCTCTGACCTCGACGCGGCACGGACCCTGTTCAGGCTGCTTACCCACCACGTCCGCGCGAATCCGGCGGTCCGTGTCGTGATCACCGTCCGCTCGTCCGCCGACCTGCACAACCTCCCCGGATCCGCGGAGTTGGTCGAGAACGGCGGCTTCCTGGTACAGCCGATGACAGCAGGGCAGCTCGCCGAGGCAATCCGCGAACCCGCGCTGAAGGCTGGGCGGGATGTCGAGCCCGCCCTGGTGAAGCGCATCATCCAGGACGCGGGCGAGCAGCCGTCCCAGCTTCCCCTGGTCGAGTTCATGTTGACCGAACTGTGGGAGGCCGAACCGCCCGGCCCACTCACGACCGAAGGCTACGACCGGCTCGGTGGCGTCGAGGGCGCGCTGCGGCAACGCGCCCAGGAGATCTACGAGCAGATGCCAACACCGGCGGACGCCAGGCGGTTCAGGCAGCTGTTCACCCGCCTTGCACGACCACGCGACGACGAGGGTCGCGGCTACATCCTCTCTCCGGTGCGGCTCGATCGCTTGGATTCGGAGATGGGCAAGCTGGCCTTGGAGCTGAGCAAGTCCCGGCTCGTGGTGATCCGGCGAGGCATTGGCCACGCCGACTACGTTTCGATCGCGCACGAAGCCCTGGTAAGGCACTGGGACCAGCTCGCCGAGTGGCTCGCCGAGGCGCGCGAGTTCCGGTCGTGGCAGGCACGGCTGAACGCGAACCTGGACCAGTGGATCGACGGTGGGCGTGATCCCGGCGCGCTGCTGCGCGGCGCTCCGCTCGCTGCTGCGCGGGAGAAGATGAGCACAGACCGGGATCGGCTGAGCGTCCTCGAACGGGAGTACATCCAGGCCAGCGCTGACGACGCTCGGCGCGTGGTCCGCCGATCCCGCAGACTGGTCACGGTCGTGGCGCTGTCACTGGCGGCGGTACTCGGCATCGGCGTCGGTGGCTACTTCGCCGCGACGACCGCCTTTGACTTGCGGGACATGGCGAATTCACGCAAGGCCGCAGCAGCAGCGAATTCGCTGCGGGGCCAGGACGCGGCGGCGGCGGCTCGGCTCAGCCTGGCCGCCTATCAGGTCTACCCGACGCCGGATGCGTTGAGCGGGTTGCTGAGCGCCTCCGGAACCCCATCTCCGACGTGGACACGGCTGCAGCAGTCCGATGACATCGAGGCGGTCGCATTCGGCCGCGACGGAACAAGACTGGCGACCGGGGACGTCAAGGGGGTTGTGACGCTCTGGGACGTCTCTGACTTTCGTGCGCCACGCGACCCGATCACCCTCTCCCGGCACAGCGGCGCGGTGCGCTCCGTGGCCTTCAGCGGCAACGGCGACCTCATGGCGACCGGCGGCGCTGACGGGGACTTGGTGCTGTGGGACACCTCGACCGACGACGTCACGGCCGTTGATGTCATCGAGGTGACCGGAGAGGTCAGCTCGGTCGCGCTCAGCCTGAACGGCCGCTTCCTCCTCGTCGGCAGCTCCGACCACACGGCCACTCTGTGGGACCTGTTGCTGCCGCACGACGCGAGGCAGTTGCACCGCATCGACCGGCACACAGGCGAGATCCGCGTGGCGTTCAGCCCCGACGGCCGGACCTTCGTCACCGCCGGCGTCGATCGCACCGTGACGGTGTGGCGGATGGACCAATTCCTGAACGTGCGCGAAGTCGACACCTTCAGCCCGCCCGCGGAAGGGGTCCTGTCAATGGCGTTCAGCCCGGATGGGCGGTTGCTGGGCACGGGTGGTGCCGATCGGCGGGTCGCGCTGTGGCGTCTCGACCCACCGACGAAGGTCGGCGAGGTCACCGACGGGCAGTCTTGGGTGTCGTCGATCGTCTTCAGCCCCGACCGCGAACACCTCGGCACGACGAACCACGACGGCTCTACCCGCTGGTGGGATGTCTCCGACTCGACGGCGCCGATTCTGCTGACCGTGCAGGGCCCATTCGGCTCGGCCACCACGTCGGCCGCGATCGACCGGCACGGGAAGGTACTGGTGTCCGCGGGTGGCGATGCCACCCTCCGCGCCTGGGACGCCACGGCCTTCGCGCCGGCACACCCGGACCCCGTGCTCTCGACGGAACTCGACCACCGGGGCGACACCTTGGCCAGTTCCGGCGCCGACAAGGACGTTCGGCTGTGGGATGCGCGCGATCCTCGTCAGCTGCGCCTGCTGAGTATCCTGGAGGGCCACGAGGACAACGTCGACGTCACCCTGTGGAGCCCGGACGACTCGACGCTCGTCACGGCGAGCCTGGACGGCTCGATCCGTTCGTGGGACGTCACCGACCGTGCCCGACCGCAGCTGCTCGACACCGTCGCGGACGCGCACGGGGCCCGCGGTCCGCACACCGGCATCGTCTCCGCAGTGTTGACGACGAACGGGAACGCCTTGATCACCGGAGGATTCGACGGCGCGCTCAAGCTCTGGTTCGTCGAGAACGGCAGGGTGATCGCCGGTCGGACGCTCGAGCAGCGTGACGGTCGGATCACGAAGGTCGCACTCGGCCACACCACCAGCCGAGAGTTGCTCGCCGTCGCGGGGGAGGACGACGTCATCACGCTGTGGGATGTCGCGAATCCGCACGAGGTCCGTGAGGTGGGGCGGACCCCACGGCAGAACGAGGCGATCTGGGCCGCGGACTTCACGCCGGACGGCACGATGCTCGCCACGGGTGGAACGAGCGGCCAGGTGCGGCTGTGGGACGTGCGCGACCCGGCGGCCCCGGCCGTCGCGTCCTCGTCGACCCACGATCCGGCGGGGATAAAGTCAATCAAAATCAGCCAGGACTCGCTCATGGCGGTGGGCACGGAATCCGGGCGAATCGAACTCGTGGACATCCGGGACCCCGCGGTGAGTGTGGGGGTGGCGACACTGGTGGGCCATTTCGGTGACGTCCGCACCCTCGAATTCACACCTGACAGCCACACCCTGATCAGCGGCGGCAAGGACCGGAGCGTCCACGCATGGGAGCTGGACGGCGAGCGGGCCGCCAGTCGGCTCTGCGCGGAACTCCCGCCACCACCGACCGAGACCAACTGGCCTTCCTACATCGCGTCGATGTCCTACGAGAAGTACTGTTGAACGTTGGTTACGAGTACTCGTCGACCTGTTGGCCGTCCACTCGGGCGGCGATGTGCCGAACGGTTGCAGGCGCCGGAATCATCGCGCTGTGCTTGCCGATAACTCCGTCCACCCAGGTAGAGGGCGCACAAGTCCAAGACCTCGAAACGCTCACAGACGCGGCTGTCATCCACCGCGGCATCGACCAGGACCGCATGATGACCGGCTGTGCTGCTCCGACTGGCTACCTTGGTGTGACCAACGCGTTCGCGCTGCTACGCCTGCTGCCCATGAGCGATCGGGACAAGGACACGGAGATCCTGGCGCTACGCCACCAGCTCACGATCCTGGAACGCCAATCAGCAACACCCGTCCGCGGTTCTCCCCCGGCGACTGGGCATTCCTCGCGGCGCTGCCGCACCGACTCCCGGTCGACGCACTTCGTCGGCTCCGCCTATTGATGCGCGGCGAACTCCTCGTGCTCGGCATCAAGGTCGCCGCATCCTCGGTGTGGCAGATCCTCCAGGGCGCCGGAATCGACCCGGCGCCGGAACGCACCACGACGACGTGGTCGGCCTTCCTGCACACGCAGGCCGACGCCCTGCCGGCCTGCGACTTCTTCGAGACCTCCACGTTGAGCGGCACCCGCCTGTACGTGCTCGCGGTGATCGAGCACGCCAGCCGCCGGATCCTGGGCGCCACCGCGCACCCGACCGCATCCTGGGTCACCCAAGCCGCCAGGAACCTCGTCATGGACCTCGCAGACGAGGGCAGACACGTACGGTTCCTGATCCGAGACCGCACTCTCATCTGGAATCAACAGCATCTTCTCCACGCACTACGCGAGTACGAGAAGTTCTACAACACCCACCGACCCCACCAAGGTCATCCACAACACCCGACCACTACGCGCCGTACCACCACCCGTACCGACCAAGCAGCGCTCACCCACCTCGACATCCGCCAACGACAGCGGCTGGGCGGAATCCTCGACGAGTACCACCACGCCGCCTGACCTGAACGGACGACGTTTTCGGCAGGCACAGGGTCAGCGCACCTCCACCGACCGCCGCTCGCCGGGCACCACACCCGGCGAGCACCGACGTCGACATAGCCGCCCGGACCGACGCGGCCTCGGCACCGCACCGCGCGAGCACTGGTCGCCACCAGGTCGTCCTCAACGGGCGACACGCCGCCCGACCTGCTCATCCAGTGCTTCCCCGGCGGACCGGCAGCTCCCGCTCGCCCGCCGGCGGGCCGATCAAGTCGAGGAGCTCCCGGTAGGTGCGCCGGAATACGATGCTGAACTTGTCAGCCGGCGTGTGGACCTGGCCGTGCAGGTCGAGCGGCGCCTCGCGCAGGTGCTGGTTCTCCACGACCGGGTGGTCCTCGACGAAGATCTGCCGTTCGTAGTCGAGCGCGTCCTCGATGTCGGCGCCCTGCGCGAGCGACACCGGGTCGAGCCCCGCCAGCCAGAACTGCGCGACTTCACCGCCGTCCGCCGTGACGGGGGTCGCCAACTGGGCCACGAACCTCCTGCCGCCGCTGGGCGCGGTCACGCGGATCGAGGCGAACATCGGCAGGGTGATGTGGTAGTCGAGACGATAGGTGTCGTCCTCGACCGGGCCTTCGGGGCCCGCGAACTCCGGTCCCACGGAAGCCGACCACGTCAACTGCCAGCCGTCGCGCTCGACCCGGTACGGCTCCACCACCTTCGACACCGTTCCCATCGAGTCCGCGTGCACGAAGGGGAAGTGCGCCTTGTCCCGGAAGTTCTCGGTCAGCTGCCGCATCCCGCACCGCACCCGGAACGGCGTCCCGGCTGCCACGGCCCAATCGGCGTCCACCGCGGTGGGCAGTCCGGGGCGCGGAAACAGGGGTTCGCCCAGGCAACTCCACACCAGTCCGTAGGCGACGTCGACCGGGTAGACGGTGAGCGAAGTGCGGGGCGGGGTGCTGCCCGCGGGCAGCGAAGGCACGTGCGCGCAGCGCCCGTCACCCGGTGCGAAGAGCCAGCCGTGGTAAGGGCACCGCAGTCCTCCCTCGTCGATGTCGCCCATGTGCAGGGCGGCGCCCCGGTGCGGGCAGAAGGCGCTGGCCACGGTGACCTCGTCGCCCACCCGGTAGACGACGAGCTCCACGCCCAGGATGTTGCCCCTGGCGACCCCGTTCTCCAGGTCCGCCAGGCGCGCCACCGGGAACCACGTCCGGTTCAGCAGTTCGCGTTCGATGTCGAGCATGGGATCTCCGCGTAGAAGGGGTCGTCAACGGGTCAGCCGCCGGAACAGGTCGGTGCCGCCGTCGAGGATGCGGGCCACCTCGCGCCGGTCGACCTTTCCGGAAGCGGTGAGCGGGATGTCGTCCGCGACGTAGACGTGCCGCGGCAGCATGTGCTCGGGGAGCCGGCGGGACAGCACGGCCCTCAGCTCCCGACGGGTGGTGGGTTCACCCGTCGAGAGCTTGACCACCAGGTCGAGCACCGTCTCGTGGCCGCGTTCCCGGGCGAGCGCGACAGCGCTCACGACCGCGGGGTGCTGCTGCGCGACGGCCTCCAGCTCCTCCGGCTCGACGCGCCGGCCCCGGATCTTGACCTGGTTGTCCATCCGCCCGAGGTACTCGAACACCCCGTTCGGAGCCACCCGGCACAGGTCGCCGGTGTGGTACTCGGTCGTGCCGCCGGCGCCGACCCGGAACTTCGCCGCCGTGAGTTCGCGGTCACCGATGTACCCGTGCGCGAGGCCGGGCCCCCCGACCAGCAGCTCCCCCGCGGTCCCGGTTGGAACGGCGCCGCCGTCCGGACCGGCGATCCGCACCGCCGCACCCGCCACCGGGAATCCGATCGGCAGCGGATCCGCCATGTCGTCCACGACCTTCCACGCCGTCGTGTAGATGGTGGCCTCGGTCGGCCCGTAGAGGTTCCACACCTCCTCGGAGCACTCCCGGAGCCGGCGCGCCAGGTCGGTGGAGAGCGCTTCGCCTGCCGTGAGCAGGACGGCTCCGCGCAGCGCCGGTCCCACGAAGGGCAGCGCCAACCGCCACCAGGTCGGCGTCGCCTGCGCCACCGACACTGGCCTGCGCTCCAGCCACGCCGCCAGTCCTTCGAGGTCGAAGTGGGCGCGCGCCGGCGCCATCGCCACCGCCCCGCCCGTCACGAGGGGCAGGAGCATCTCCAGCAGCGAGACGTCGAACACCGGGGTGGTCAGCGAGAGCACCAGGTGCCCCGGACCGGCGGGCAGCCGGTCGGCGAAGTCGGTCAGCAGGCCCGCGAGGGACCGGTGGCCCACCTGGACGCCCTTGGGCCGCCCGGAGGAACCCGATGTGAACAGCACGTAGGCCGCTTCGTCGCCGGACGGCGGGACGAGGCCCCACCGCTCGCCGCGCGCGACCCCGGCGGCGGCGTCCACGGCGACCCCGTCGCCGCCGCCCCCGGTGAGGGCCGCTCGGCAGCCCGCCGTGCGGATCTGGTGGACCCGCCGCTCCGCGGGCGCGTCCGGGTCGAGCGGCACCGCGACCGCACCGAGGGTCCACACCGCCAGCAACGCGACCAGGTACTCCCCCGACCGCGGAAGTTCCAGCGCGACGCGGTCACCCGGCTCGACCCCGAGCCCCCGCAGGGTCGCGGCCCGCTCGCGCACCAGGTCGTGCAGCCGCCGGTAGCTGCACGTACCGGAGTCGTCCACGAGGGCGGGGGCGTCGGGTCGGACGGACACCTGTTCCGCGAACAGCTCCGGGACGCGCCGCGGCCGGTCGATCGCGGTCACCCGGAGACCCCCGCCTCGACCAGCTTGGCCTCGATGACCCCGGTCAGGGAGGCGAAGACGGGCTCGCGGAACACCGACACCACGTCCAGTTCCACGCCGAACCTCCGGTGGACCGCGCCGACGAGGCGCAACACCTTGATGGACTCGCCGCCCTGCCGGAAGAAGTCCGACTCGGCGCTGACCTCGTCCACCTCCAGCACCTCCTTCCAGATCGCGCCGAGGGCGAGCGCGATCCAGCCGTTGTCCCGGTCGGACGACGGACCGCCCGCGCCGGCCGGTGCGGTGGTGGACGCGGCAGCCGCGAGCAGCGCCTCCCGGTCGACCTTGCCGTTGGGGGTCATCGGGAGGGAGCCGACGGACGCCCACCTCGTCGGCACCATGTACTCGGGCAGGACCTCCGACAGGTGAGCCCGGACGTCCTCGACCGACACCGGCCCGACCACCACGCCGAGGAGTTCCCGGCCGGCGCCGGAGTCGCGCACCAGGACGATGCCGTCGGTCACGCCCGGGCACTGGAGCAGCGTCCGCTCGACCTCGCCGACCTCGACCCGGAAGCCGCGGATCTTCACCTGGGCGTCCCGGCGGCCCCGGAACACCACGCTGCCGCCCGGTTCGACCAGCACGAGGTCACCGGTCCGGTACAGCCGCTGTCCGGGCACGTCCGAGAACGGGTCCGCGACGAACGCGGCGGCGGTGCGCGCCGGGTCGCCGAGGTACCCGTGCGCCAAGCCCCGACCGCCGACGTACAGCTCGCCGGTCCCCCCGACCGCCACGGGCGCCAGCCGGTCGTCGAGGACCCGCAGCCAGGTGTCCTCGACGGCCTTCCCGATCGGCACCTGCCCGTCCGCGACGTCCGCCGCGGTCACCGGGTGGTAGGTGCTGAACGTCGTGTTCTCCGTTGGCCCGTACACGTGCAGGAAGTCGGTGGGCGGTCCGGCGTCCAGCATGCGGCGCAGGGGCTCCACGGCGTGCTGCTCACCGCCGAACAGCAGGACCCGCAGTTCCGCGAAGATGTCCGGGACCTGTTCCACCAGCGTGTTGAACAAGGCCGTCGTGACGAACGCGACGGTCGCGCCGCGGGACCGCAGGAACCCGTGGAAGCGGCGGGCCGACAGCACCACGTCACGGGGCACGACGACGAGTGTCGCCCCGGCGGTGAGGGCGCCCCACACCTCGAACGTCGCGGCGTCGAACGCGGGGTTCGACAGGTGGACGACGACGTCGTCGGGCTGGATGCGGACGTAGTTCGAGCGCGGCACGAGGCGCGCGACGGCGTCGTGCGGCACGGTCACGCCCTTGGGCACGCCAGTGGACCCCGAGGTGTGCACGACGTAAGCGACGTGCTGCGGCGTCACCCGCGGCAGCTCCCCGCGGAACGGCCCGCGCGCCGCCAGGTCGGCCGGGTCCGCCAACGGCAGTGCCGGGACGCCCGGCGGGAGGTGCGCGTCCCCACCCGTCCCGAACAACACCAGGCGCACCCCGGCGTCGGCCAGGACGGTCCGGCTGCGAGCGGGCGGCTGCCCCACGTCAACCGGGACGTACGCGGCTCCGGCGCGCAGGACTCCGAGCTGGGCGACCACCGCCGCCGCTCCGCGCCCGGCGGCGATCCCGACCCGATCACCCGGTTCGACACCGCTGTTCACCAGTTCGCGCGCCAGGTGACCGGAGGCGGCCTCCAGTTCGCCGTAGGTCAGCTCCGCGTCACCGTCGCGCAGCGCCACGGCCCGAGGCCGCTCGGCTGCCGTCGCCACGACGAGGTCGTGCACACCCTCGCCCGGCCCGTCGACCGGCGGGGGACGGGGCTCGTCCCGGAGGAGCACGGATCCCAGCGGCTCGTCCGGCGCGGCGAGCAGAGCGGCCAGGGTCCCGCGGATCCCGGTGTGGAAGTGCTCGGCCCGTTCAGGGGAGAACAGGTCGGCGCTGTACTCCACTTCCGAGGCGGTGCCGCCGGGTCGACGGGTCAGCGTCCACAGCAACTCGTACTTCGCGCCCCCGTTGGGCAGGACACGGCGCACCGCCTCGGCGCCTTCCGGGGCCCACGTCCACGCCGACTCGTCGCTGTAGGAGAACGCGGCCTGGACGAGCGGATGGTGCCGGAAGCCGGCGCTCACGGCCCAGTCCCGCGCGATCTGCTGGAACCCGATCTGCTGATGCGCCAGGGCGTCGGCCACCACGCGGCGCACCGAGGAGACGAGGTCGGTGAACGTCCCCCGCGGATCGACCCGGACCCGGATGGGCAGGATGTTGACGAACATGCCCACGGTGGATTCGTCGGCGGGCGTCCGGCCTGCCGCCGGGACGCCCACCACCACGTCGTCCCCCGAGCAACGGCGCAGGAAGGCGATGTACGCGGCCAGCGCCACCATGAAGGCGCTCGCGCCCGACGACCGGGACAGGTCGTCCAGCGCCGCGTCGGACGCCTCGTCCAGCAGCGCCGAGGAGACCCCTCCCGCGACGCCGACGACCCCGGGTCGCGGGCGGTCGTTGGGCAGGAAGGGCTTCCCGCTCGCGCCGTCCAGTTGGCGCTCCCAGTAGGCGATCGACTCGTCCCGGTGCGGGAGGACGGCCATGCCGTTCCTCGGCGGCGGCGGCGAGGAGCCCGCTCCGTAGAGCTGTTGCAGCTCCCGGTCGAGCAGATCCAGGGAATGACCGTCGGCGACGGCGTGGTGCACGATCAGCAGGAGCTTCCACCGGTCTTCGGCGGCGCGGACGATGAGCGCCCGTGCCGCCGGCGCCTCGTCCAGCCGCACCGGTTCCCGCAGCTCCTCGTCCACCAGGGCGTACGCGGCGTCGCCCGCGGCCTCCACCACCCTGACGGGCAGCACTGCGGTCTTCTCGACCACCCGCAGCCCTTCGGGCGTGAACCGCGTCCGCAACGCCTCGTGGTGGTCGACCAGCCGCCGGAGGCAGTCCCGCAGGCGGTCGGGGTCGACTTCGCCGGTGAACTCGTAGAGGACCGGCACCGAGTACAGGGGCGAGCGGGGGTGCACCCCCTGCGCCACTAGCAGCCGCTCCTGGGCGGCGGTGAGCGGCGGTAGGGCGTCGGAGACCCGTCCCACCAGGTCGATCTGCGCGGCAGGGGTCCGGTGCCCGAAGACGGCGTCCGTCGGGATGTCCACGTCGAACTCCCGACGCAGCCGGAGCGCCAGCTCCACCGCCTGGGTGGAACTGCCGCCGAGCTCGAAGAAGTCGTCGTCCGGCTCGATGTCCTCGACCTCCAGCAGCTCCCGCCACATCGACAGGAGCACCGCCTCGTCGTCACGCGCCGGCATCAGACACCTCCCGCGCGCCGTCCGGCGCCGTGTCGCGCCGCACCAGGAAGTCGCCGATGACGAGGGCGTCCAGGGTCGACCGCCGGAACGTGGCGACAGCCTCCTCGGGTGTGCGCACGATGGGCTGTCCCCTCAGGTTGAACGAGGTGTTGACCAACACGGGGATGCCGCTGCGGTCACCGGTCTCGCGCAGCAGCTCCCAGAACAGCGGGGACTGCCCCCGCTCGACGGTCTGCACCCGCGCCGAGCCGTCGACGTGGGTCACGGCGGGCAGCACCTCCCGGTACCGCCGTCGCACCGGCACGACGAACAGCATGTGGTGGAAGGTCCGCTCCGACCCCTCCGGGATGTCGAAGTAGGTGGACGCGTCCTCGGCGGGAACCGCCGGTGCGAACGGGCGGAACTCCTCCCGCTGCTTCACCACGGCGTTGAGGTGGGCGCGCATCGACGGCACCGCGGGGTCGGCCAGGATGCTCCGGTTGCCCAGCGCCCGGGGCCCGAACTCCATCGCGCCCTGGAACAGGGCCACGACCGATCCGGCGCGGATCAGGTCCACCGCGCGCCGTACGAGGTCGGCGCGGTCGAGGCGTTCCCGGGTGAACCCGCCGCCGAGCGACCCGAGCGCGCGTTCGACGTCGGCGGCGGGGAACGACTCGCCCCAGTACGGCATCGACATCCGCGCCGGCTTGAGGTCGTGCCGCCGCCGCACCGCCGCCAGAGCCGCGCCCAGCGCGCTGCCGTCGTCACCCGACGCCGGTTGCACGAACACCTCGTCGAACAGGCCCTCGCGCAGGACCACGCCGTTGGCCGAGCAGTTCAACGCGACGCCGCCCGCCATGCACAGCTTCCGCAGGCCGGTCCGCTCCCGGTGCTCCCGCAGCACGTGGAGCAGCGCTCGTTCGAGCGAGTCCTGCAACGTGGCGGCGATGTCCATGTGGCGCTGCTCGACCTCGTCGCCCGGTCGGCGCGCCGGGCCGAGCGCCTCCTCCAGTCGTCGCACCACGCCCTGGTGGGTCTCCCGCTCGAACGGCGTCTTGTTCTCGCTCAGCAGCGGCACGGCGATCTTGCCGCCGGGGCGCAGCCGGAGGAACTCGCCGAACTCCGCCCGGTAGCGCCGGCGGTCGCCGTACGGCGCGAGCCCCATGACCTTGTACTCGTCCATGTTGATGAGGAAGCCGAGGTAGTGCGTGACCACCCCGTAGAGGACTCCCAGCGAGTTGAGCGCGGAATGGGCGTCGACCAGGTCCAGTCGTCCGCCCCGACCGGTGTAGACGGAGGTCGCCTCGCTCTCCCCCATGCCGTCCGCGACCAGCACCAGCGCGTCCTCGAAGCCGCTCGGGTAGTAGGTGCTCGCCGCGTGCGCCAAGTGGTGCTTGACGTGCAGGAACTCCTGATCCGACCGGAGCGGGTGGTACGCGGTGAACGTCTCGCGCTGCACGTCCTGCGCGTAGACCCGCGAGTACCAGCCGCGGAGGTTGTCGTCCAGCTGCCAGAGCGGTGAGTCCTCGTAGCGGAAGCCGTGCGCCACCACGTCGATGTCGGCCATGGTGACCCCCGCGATGCGCAGGCAGCCCTCGATGGCGTCCCGGGGGAAGGCGCCGGTGGCCTTCACACCGTCGTGCCGTTCCTGTGCGGACGCGGCCACCACGCCGTTCTCGTCCACCAGGACGGCGGCGGAGTCGAAACCCTGGGCGATGCGCCTCTCACGCGTGAGCCCGGGTCCCAGGACTTCGGCCTTGAACGTCGCGCTGCGGTCCAGGCCGCTGATGCCGAGTGCTAGCACCGCCACTTCCTCTCTAGTGTCATGTCGGTTCCCTCCTGTGGGGTGATGGCGGCTAGCCCGGCGACAGGATGTCGCGCACGCGCCGGACCCGGTTCGCCCCGCCGGCGCGGATCGCCTCCGCGATCGCGGTGAGCCCGGCGTCGAACTCGGTCCGGTCGCCGCCGAAACCGATGCGGATGTGGTCGGGGTGACCGAAGCAGCTGCCGGGCACGACGAGCACGCCGCGGTCCACCGCCAGGTCCTCGCACAGCGCGTCCACGGCCGGCACCCCGAAGAGCTGCGGGAACGCGGACACGCCGCCCTGCGGAGGAGCGCACGCCACGATGTCGGCGTTCTCGGCCACCCACGTCAGGAACGCCTCGCGGTTCGCGGCCGCCGTCCGCAGCAGGGGACCGATCACCCGGTCCGCGTTCTCGACCACCCGGGTCGCGATCAGCTCCGTCAGCGGTGACGTGCTGATGGTGAGGTAATCGCGGATGCGCGCCATCCCGGTCAGCAGCTCCGGCGGGGCGAAGCACCACCCGACCCTCAGCCCCGGCAGACCGTACGCCTTCGACAGGGTGCCGAAAGACACGCAGCGCTCCAACTCCGTCGTGGGATCCGGCAACGACGGGGCGTCGTAGACGAGATCGCTGAAGGCCCCGTCCCACAGCAGGTGGCAGCCGTGCGCCGAGACCAGCTCCAGCAGTTCCCGGTAGGCGGGCCGATCGAGCGTGGTCCCGGTCGGGTTGTGCGGGAAGTTGACGATCACCGCTTTCGTCCGCGCGTCCAGGAGCGCGCGCAGCTCGCGCGGGTCCGGTCGGAAGTCGTTCTCCGGGCGCAGCCGCCAGACCTTGAGCGTCGCGCCCAGCGCCTCCGCGATCGAGGACAGCGACTGGTAGGCAGGCGCGAGCACCACGACCTCGTCACCGGGTTCCAGCAGCGCCGCCAAGGCCAGGAAGATCGCCTCGCTCGATCCGTGCGTGACCATGACACGCCCGGCCGCTCCCGGCGCGTACCTGGCCGCCAGGGCTTCCCGCAGCCCTTCGCAGCCGACGCCGGGGCTGTCCCGGAACACCGTCCGGGACAGCTCCCCGTCGTCCAGCCCGACGAGTTCGGACAGCTCGCCGAGCGAGTAGTTCCGGACGCCCGAGCTGGAGACGTCGATCGGCACGGTGAAGTAGCGCTCGCGCAACCAGTCCTCCAGCAGGGCCGGCGCCACCGATCCCAGGTTCACCACCGGATCACCCGATCGCCCTCGACGTGGCGGTGCGCCTGCCCGGTCGGACCCGACGCAGGTCGGCGACCAGGTTGACCCGCTTGAGCCAGCGGTCCTTGCCGTCGTAGCGCGGGCGGAACGGCCGGCGGCCGTGGACGACGTTGCGGTTGTCGATGAAGCACACGTCCCCGGCGGCGAGCGGAACCTCGTAGAGGTTCTCGTCCAGGTGGGCGACGAGGTGGGCCAGCGCCCGCTCGGCCTCGTCGTCGCCCTCGACGCCGGAGGTGAAGTCCCGGTCGATGCACAGGGTCGGCGCGTCGGGGTGGCCGTGCAGCAACGGCACGCGATCCTGCCCGGCGTCCGCGGACAGCGCGTGCGAGGGGTCGGGCACGATGCGGAAACGCGGCTGGCGCAGCACGTGGTGGACGTCGGGCGGGAGCGACCCGACGTCCACGTAGGACACCGTGGTGGCCGTGTCCCCCCTCGTGCGCAGGCACAGCAGGCCCACGTAGTCGGCGCGGTAGGGCGAGAACGCGTCCTCCGTGTGCCAGCCGAGTTCCCTGTGGCTGCTGGAGCTCACCAGGCTCTGCTCCAGCCCGCGCACGGGCAGCACATCCGTGACGAGCCGGCCGTCTTGTTGGGATGTCCACCCGATCAGGTCACCCAGGAGGCAGGAGTAGAGCGCGAGCAGGAACCCGTGCGCCCGGCTGCCGTCGGTGTCCGCCAGCTTCCAGTGCTCCGGGGTGTCCTCCAGCCGGGCGTGGCGCGCTTCGTTGCCCGCGATGAGGACCGCGTGCTTCCGGTCGTCGAGCCGCGCGCGGTTCATGAAGCGCTGCAACGGCTTCGGCAGTTCCGCCGCCACCACGGCGGCTTGTTCGAGGAAGTCGGGTCCCTCGACCGAGTCGTACTCGCGGACGCACCGGTCGGCGAGGGCGAAGGCCTCCGCCGCCTCCTCCGCGCTCAGTTCGTATCGTCGTATCGGCAGCAAGCCAACCTCCGAGGTCTGTGTGGTAGCGCCACCCGTTGTCCGAACCCCCCGGTCCGCGGTGGAGGAGGGCGGGGCAGGAGCGCCGGTCAGTGGGTCGACAGCAGGGCGGAGGAGAGCGCTCCGCCGATGGAGCCGACGGGTCCGGGGAGGACCAGGCCGTCGTGCGTCGTGTCGATGTCGTGGCCCTCGAACGACCCGGTGACGTGCGGCTCCCAGCGCCGCGCCGCCCCGGCCGCGGACCGGCCGTCCCGCGCGGCCGCGAAGAACAGGACCCTGCCCCGGTACACGCCGGGCTCGTGGGCCGCGAGCAGCCGCACGAGCCGCACGGACGAGGTCAGCAGCCCGGTCAGGACAACGCGGCCGAAGTACCCGAACCGCTCGTTCTCCATCAGGAGGTCCACGAACCCGGCGACGCCCCGGTGGCCGCGCGGCTCCGAGTCGAGGGTGCGCGCGACGGACTCCAGCACGTCCTGCTCGAGCGCCTCGGCCGGGTCGTCCAGCCCGAGGCGGGGATAGGAGTCGAGCAGTGCGAGCACCTCGACGCGCTCGCCGGCGGCCTGGAGCGCCACGGCGATCGCGTGCGCCAGGTTCCCGCCGAGCGACCACCCGAGCAGGTGGTACGGCCCGTGGGGCTGGGCGCGGCGGATGTGCGCCACGTACTCGTCCACGACCGCCTCCACCGAGGTCGGTGACCAGCCCGGGGTGAGCAGCCCCGGCGACTGGAGGCCGTGGACCGGCCGGCCCGGGTCGAGTCGCCGGACCAGGTCGGAGTAGCACCAGCTCAACCCGGAGACGGGGTGCACGCAGAACAGCGGGTGCCCGCTCTCCCCGGACCGCAGCGGCAGCAGGGCCGCGAGGTCCGCGTCGATCGAGCCCAGGTTCTCCGCCAGGCGGACGAGACCCCTCGGTGTCGGCGCCCGGAACACGTCCCGCACCCCGATGCGCACGCCCAGTTCCGACCGGACGGCGCTCACCAGCCTGGTGGCCAGCAGCGAGTGCCCGCCCAGCTCGAAGAAGTCGTCCTGGACACCCACCGCCGGGAGGCCCAGCACCTCCGCGAACGCCCGGCACAGCAACACCTCCGCGGCGGTCGCCGGTTCGGTGGTGCTCGCGGCCGCCGCGGGGTCGGGGTCCGGCAGGGCGCGGCGGTCCGGCTCCCCGTTCGGCAGCACGGGCAGTTCGTCCAGCGGCAGGAACACCGCGGGCACCGCGTGGTCCGGCAGGACCGCGGAGAGGGCTTCGCGGATCTCCGCGAAGTCCGGCTCGCCGCCGTGCGCGGGCACGACGTAGGCGACCAGGCGACCGTCGCGCGGCGCGACGGCGGCCTCCCCTAGCGAAGGCAGCGCACGCAGCGCGGACTCCACCTCCGCGAGTTCCAGGCGGGAACCCCGCACCTCGACCCGGTCGTCGGCGCGGCCGACGAACTCCACGCCACCCGCGCCCCAGCGCACCACGTCACCGGTGCGGCACATCCGTGAACCGGCCGGCCCGAACGGGTCGGCGACGAAGCACCCGGCGGTCGTCGCGGGACGTCCGAGGTAACCCCTGGCCAGGCCCGCGCCCGCCAGGTACAGCTCGCCCGGCACGCCGAGCGGCACCGGCCGCAGCCGGTCGTCCAGCACGTACACCCGCGTGTTGGCGATCGGTGTGCCGATCGGTGCGCCCGGCCCGCCGATCTCCGCGGTCAGCCCGCCCCCGCCGACCTCCGGGGGGCCGTAGAGGTTGAGCAGGACCGCCCCGGGCAGCAGTTCCCGGAACCGGGCGACCACCCACGCCGGCAGGACCTCGCCGCCGCTCACCCAGAACCGGCAGGACCGCAGCGCCGCCACGTCGTCCGCCGGCGGGCTCTCCAGCAGGCTCGGCACCAGGGTCGACCGTCCCGCGCCGGAGGTGCGCACCAACCCGGCGACGTCGACGAAGTCGCCCTCGGTGTGGACGGGCAACGCCGCCGTGCCACCGAACAGCAGGGCGCCCAGCAGCTCGGCCGTGCCTTCGACGAAGTCCAACGTCCGCACCGCCACCACCTGGTCCCGCTGCCCCGGGTGGGCGCGGGCGAACCACTCCAGCCGGTTCACCAGGCCGCGGTGCGGGCCCAGAACGCCCTTGGGCCGCGCGGTCGATCCCGGTGGGTAGACCACGTAGGCCGTGTTGGCGGCTGTCACGGGCGGCGGCGAGGGCCCGTCGCCCGGGTTGTGGTCGGGCCGGTCCGCCAGCGCCGCCACGACCGCGGGGTCGTCCAGCGCCAACCAGCCGCCGGACGGCTCCGGCAGCGCACCGGCGAGCGCCCGGGTGGTCAAGCCGACCAGGGGTCGGGCGTCGGCGAGCACGAAGGCGGTGCGGCGCGCCGGGTGCGCCGGGTCGACCGGCAGGTACGCCGCGCCCGCCTTCAACACGCCCAGCAGCGCCGCCACCGCGTCCGGCGACGTCGGCAGGGCCAGCGCGACCAGCGTCTCCGCCCCCACCCCCGATCCGCGCAGGAGGTGCGCGATCCGGTTCGCCCGCGCGTTCAGCTCCGCGTAGCTCCACCGCACCGCGCCGGCGACCACCGCCACGCCGTCGGGCGTGCGACGCGCCTGCTCCTCGAACAGCTGGTGGGCGCACCGGTCCGAGCCGGTGTCCGTCGCGGTCGCGTTGCGTTCCACGACCAGCTCACGCCACTCGTCGTCGGTCAGCAGCCGGATGTCGTCCAACGGGGTGTCCGGCTTGGCGGCGACCTGGTCCAGGAGACGCACCAACCGGTCCGCCATCGCCTCGACGGTATCGAGGTCGAACATGTCGGCCGAGTACTCGAACGAGCCCGTGATCCCACCGGGCGCGCCACCGTGCTCGTGCTGCTCCAGGCTCAGGGTGAGGTCGAACTTCGCGACGTCCGCCTCCACCGGCACCGGGCTGGTGTCGAGGCCCGGCAGCTGCCACCCCTCCGACGTCATGCCACCCGCGAACGCGAACATCACCTGGAACAGCGGGGGCCGCGCGGCCGACCGCGGCGGGTTCAGCGCCTCCACCAGCCGGTCGAACGGAACGTCCTGGTTCGCGTAGGCCGCGAGGTCCCGCTCCCTGGTCCGCGCCACCAGTTCGCGGAACGTCGGACCGCCGGACAGGTCCGTGCGCAGGACCAGGGTGTTCACGAAGAACCCGACGAGGTCGTTGAGCGCCTCGTCACCGCGTCCCGCCACGGGGGTGCCGATGGTGATGTCGGTTCCCGCGCCGAGCCGGCACAACAGGGCGGAGAACGCCGCGTGCAGCACCATGAACAGGGTGGCGTCGCACTCCGTGGCCAGGTCGAGCAGGCGGCGGTGCAGCGACTCGTCGACCTCCAGCCGCACGACCCCGCCGCGGTGGCCGCCACCGGCGGGCCGGGGGCGGTCCGCGGGCAGCGCCAGCTCCTCGGGCGCGTCCCGGAGCGCCTCCCGCCACCAGGCGACCTGGCGGGCGAACGAGCTGCCCGGCTGGGTCGCGTCGCCGAGCGTCCGACGCTGCCACACCGCGAAGTCCGCGTACTGCACGGGCAGCGGTTGCCAGGCAGGCGCCTCGCCGCGGCGCCTCGCCGCGTAGGCGTCCGCGAGGTCGCGGAACAGGGGCGCCAGCGACCAGCCGTCGCAGGCGATGTGGTGGACCACGAGCGACAGCACGTGCTCCTGCTCGCCGAGCGCGTGCAGGTGAACGCGGAGCGGGGCCGTGGCCAGGTCGAACGGGGTGTTCGCCGCCTCCGCGAGCACGCCCGGCAACCGGTCGGCCGTGATCCCGGCACGCGTCAGCCGCACCGGGCTCGTGTCGGTGACGACCTGGTGGGGCACGCCGTTCAGTTCGGCGAACACGGTGCGCAGGCTCTCGTGCCGCCGGACGACGTCGTCCACGGCGGCGCTCAGCGCGGGCACGTCCAAGGCTCCTCGCAGGCGCACCGCGAGCGGGATGTTGTAGGTCGCGGCGCTGCCCTCGAACTCGTTGAGGAACCACAGCCGCTGCTGGGCGAACGACAGCGCCGTGCGGTCCGCGCGCGGCGCCGGGCGCAGCGGGTCCCGGTCGGGGGACAGGTCGTCCAGCGTGGCCGCCAGGGCCGCTGCCGTCGAGTGCCGGAACACCGTGCCGGCGTCCAGCACCACGCCGAACACCGAGCGGATCCGGCTGATCAGGCGGATCACCAGGAGCGAGTGCCCGCCCAGCGAGAAGAAGCTCTCGTCCGGCCCGACGCCGCCCACGCCCAGCACGTCGGCGAACAGACCGCACATCGCGGCCTCCGCCGCCGTGCGCGGTTGTCGTGCGGTGCCGTCCGTCGCACGCGGGTCCGGCGCGGGGAGGGCCCTCCGGTCGACCTTGCCGGTCGGGTTCAGCGGCAGCCGTTCCAGCTCCACGAACGCCGACGGCGCCAGGTAGGCGGGCAGGGTGTCGGCCAGGTGCGCCCGGACCGGGTCAAGCCCCGCCGCACCGGGTCGCAGCACCACGTAGGCGACCAGCGCCTTCTCGCCCGGTCGGTCCTCGCGCACCACGACGACCACGTCCTGGACGTCAGGGTGGCGGGTGATCGCGACCTCGACCTCACCGGGTTCGATGCGGAACCCCCGGATCTTGACCTGGTGATCGGCCCGACCCGCGTACTCGACTTCGCCACGGCCGTTCCAGCGCCCCAGGTCGCCCGTGCGGTACATGCGGGAGCCGGCGGGTCCGTACGGGTCTGCGACGAACCGGGTCGAGGTCAGGGCAGGCCGTTTCGCGTAACCGCGCGCCACCCCGGTACCGGCGATGTGGATCTCGCCCATCGCGCCGGGCGGCACCGGGCGCAGCGCCTGGTCGAGGACGTAGACGCGCGTGTTGTCCAGCGGGCGGCCGATGGGTGGCGCGTCCGGGACGCCGTCAGGCGCCCTGAACGGCATCGCGGTGGCGAACGTGGTCGTCTCGGTCGGCCCGTAGGCGTCGACCACGAGCGTGTCCGGGCAGTGCGCGAGGACGCGCGCCACCGCCTCACCGGACAGGGCCTCGCCACCCGCCCACACCTCGTGCGTCCCGGCGAACGTCCACGGCGCCTCCTCCGCGACGACGGCGAACAGCCGCGCGGTGAGGAAGAGCGCGGTTGCGGAGTGCTCGCTCAACAGCCGCCCGAGCAGCGGCACGTCCAGCGGCCCCGGCGGGGCCAGCACCGCGCACCCGCCCCGCGTGAGCGGTGTCCAGATCTCGTAGGTCGACGCGTCGAACGCGAGCGGCGAGTGCACCAGCACCCGGCGGTGCGCCGGTGTCGCGAACCGGCGGTCCGACACCAGGCCGAGCACGTCGCGCCGCGTGACCGCCACCGCCTTCGGCTCCCCGGTCGACCCGGAGGTGTAGGCGAGGTAGGCGAGGTTGGCCGGCGCGGCCGGGTCGCCGTGCTCCAGCAGGCGGTCGACGGCCGACGTCGCCGGGAGTTCCGCCTCCTCCGGGCCGTCGAGCGCCCACAGGTCGACACCGAGTTCTTCCAGCACGGGGACGTGCGCGCCCGTGGTCAGCACGACGACCGGTCGGGCGTCGTGGACGATGAAGCGCAGGCGCGACACCGGGTGGTCGGGATCGATCGCCAGGTACGCGCCGCCGGCCTTGAGCACACCGAGCAGCGCGATGATCATGTCGGGTGAGCGCGGCACGGCCACGCCCACCACGACCTCCGGCCCCACACCGCGTGCGCGCAGCCGGTGTGCTGTGCGGTTGGCCAGCCGATCCAGTTCCCCGTAGGACAGCACGGAGTTCCCGAACACGACCGCCGGGGCGTCGGGCGTCGTTGCGGCGCAGTGCTCGACCAGTCCGACCACGGTGGTGAGCGGCGGCTCGACGCGGGTGTCGTTCCACCGGACCAGGACCCGGTCGCGTTCGTCGGGGGACAGCACGTCGATCTGGCTCAACCGCAGGTCCGGTGCGTGCGCGACCGCGGTCAGCAGTCGCACCAGCCGCTCGGCCAGCCGCTGGGCGCCCTCTCGGTCGAAGAGGTCCTCGGCGTACTCGAGCCCGAGGTCGATCCCGCGGTGATCGCCGTTCTCCGCCACGTGCTCGATCGCGCTCAGCGCGAGGTCGAACTTCGCGGTGCCCGGGTGCAGCGGCATGAACGCGGCGGCCAGGCCCGGGACCGGTGGCACGTCCGGGTCGACCCGCTCGAGCGAGAGCACCACCTGGAAAAGCGGGTGGCGCGCAAGCGAGCGGGTCGGGCTGATCGCCTCCACCAACCGTTCGAACGGCACGTCCTGGTGGTCGTAGGCCGCGAGGTCGACCTCCCGCGCCCGCTCGACCAGTTCGCGGAACGTCGGGTCGCCCGAGGTGTCCAGCCTGAGCACGAGCGTGTTCACGAACAACCCGACCAGGTCGTCCAGCCCGTCCTGCGACCGGTTCGACATGACCGTGCCGATCGGCACGTCGGAGCCCGCGCCGAGCTTGGTCAGCAGGGCTGCGAACGCGGCGTGCAGGACCATGAACGGCGTGGCGGGCGACTCAGCCGCGATCCGGATCAGCAGCGCGTGCGGACCGGCGCCCAGCCGCGCCGACACGAGCCCGCCCCGGTGCGACGACACCGCCGGGCGCGGGCGGTCGACCGGCAGGACGAGCTGTTCCGGGACGTCCGTCAGGGCGGCGCGCCAGAACGCGAGCTGCGCAACGAGCGGGCTGTCGGGGTCGTCCTCCTCCCCCAGCACCTCCCGCTGCCACACCGAGTAGTCGATGTAGCTCACCGGGAGCGGGCTCCAGCCCGGCGCGGTCCCCGCGTGGCGTGCCCGGTAGGCGTGGCCGAGGTCCCGCAGCAACACGCCGGAGGACCAGCCGTCGGTGGCGATGTGGTGCACGACCAGGAGCAGGACGGGGTCCTCCTCGGCCACGTCGAAGAACACCGCCCGCAACGGCGGCTCCCCGGTGAGGTCGAAGCGGTACGCCGCCTCCTCGGCCAGCAGGTCGTCCAGGAGCCCGGCGGTGGTCCGCACGACGCGCAGGTCCGGTTCCGCGTCCAACAGCACCTGGTGCGGCTCGCCCTCGGCGGAGGGGAACACGGTGCGCAGGCTCTCATGCCGGGCCACCACGTCCCGTACGGCGGCGGTCAGCGCGACCAGGTCGACGACGCCCGACAGCCGCAACGCCAACGGCACGTTGTAGGTGGCGCCCTCGACCTGGCTGAGGAACCACAGGCGCCGCTGGGCGAACGACAGCGGGTTCACGACCGGGCCCCCTTCACCGGCAGCGGCCGCGCGGGGCGCGCGCGCCGGGCCTCGGGCAGGTGCTCGGCGAGCCGCGCGGGCGTGGGGTGCCCGAACAGGTCGCGCACGCTCAGCTCGGCGCCCAGCTCGGCCCGGATCCGACCGACCAGGCGGGTCGCGAGCAGCGAGTGCCCGCCGAGGGCGAAGAAACTGTCGTCCACGCCGACGCCCGGCACGCCGAGCAGGTCGGCGAACAGGGCGCACAGCACACCCTCCTCGGGGGAGCGGGGTGCGCGCTCGGCTGGCGCGGGGCGGAAGTCCGGGTCGGGCAGCGCCCGCCGGTCGACCTTGCCGTTGGTGTTGAGCGGGAAGGCGTCCAGCACGGAGAACGCGGCGGGCACCATGTAGTCGGGCAGCACGGCTTCGACGTGGGCCCGCAGCACGGCCACGTCCAGTTCCCCGGGCACCGCGGGAACGACGTGCGCCACCAGCACCCGCTCACCGGGCTGCCGCTCCCTCGCCTCTGCCACCACGTGGGCGACGGACGGGTGCCGGGCCACCACGGATTCGACCTCGCCCAGCTCGATGCGGAACCCCCGGACCTTCACCTGGGCGTCTCGGCGGCCCACGAACTCCAGGTCCCCGGCGGCACTCCACCGCGCCACGTCCCCGGTCCGGTACATCCGGCTGCCGAGAGCGCCGAAGGGGTCGGCGACGAACCTGCCCGCGGTGCGGCGGGGCTGTCCCCGGTATCCGCGGGCCAGGCCGTCCCCGCCGACGTACAGCTCCCCCTCCACTCCCGGCGGCACGGGCCGCAGGTTGGCGTCGAGGAGGTACACCCGCGCGTTCCGGATGGCCCGGCCGATGGGGACCTCCCCGGTGGCCGGCGAGGTCTGCCCGGATCGCAGGCGCCACGTCGTGGACGTCACGGTCGCCTCGGTCAGGCCGTAGACGTGCACCAGGTCCGCGCCGACCCCCTCCCAGGCAGCGAGCCGGTCGGGCAGCACCCGTTCGCCGCCCATGGCGACGAACCGCAGGCACGGGGGTGTGGTGCGGCCGGCGGCTCCGAGGTCGCCGACCCACTCGTGCCAGTAGGCCGTGGTCAGCTCCAGCGCCGTGATGCCGTGCCGCTCGACGTGGTCGGCCAGGTCCGTTCCCGCGAGCAGGACGCGGTCCTCCGGCACCACGACGGCGGCGCCGCAGGCGAGGGCGGGCAGCAGTTCCTCCAGCAGCACGTCGAAACCGGGCGAGGCGACCTGGAGGAACCGGTCGTCCGGGCCGAGTCCGAAGGCGTCGACCATCGCCGCGGTGTAGTCGGCCACGGCGGCTTGGACGAACATGACGCCCTTGGGCTCGTTGGTGGTGCCGGAGGTGTAGAAGAGGCAGGCGAGCCCGGCGGGGTGCGGCGCGCGCACCGGACCGGTCAGCTCGGGCACCTCGTCGGGGGTGACGAGCGGGAGGCCGCTCACCGCGGCCACCGTGGCGCGGTCCGCGGGCCGGGTGATCACCGACCGCGCACCCGCGTCAGCCCAGGTGCGCGCCAGCCGATCCGCGGGGAGGTGAACGTCGGTGATCGCGAACGCGACCCCGGCCTTCAGCGCGCCGACGACCGCGACGACCAGGTCCGCGCAGGGCTCCATCGCGATGGCCACCACGGGTTCCGGCTCCGGCGACGCCTGGAGGTACCGCGCCAGGTTCGTCGCCCGTCTGTCGAGTTCCGCGTAGCTGAGGTGGGTCGTCCCGTGCTCCACGGCGAGCGCGTCGGGCGTGCGGGCGACCTGTCGGTCGAACAGCTCGGCGAAGGTGTCCGCCGCGCGCGGCGCGGTCTCCCCCAGCCCGAGCTCCAGGACCGCCCCGCGGTCGCCCGGTTCGCGGGTGTCGATCCGCCCCACGGGCGCCGACGGGTCGGCCACCAGCGCTCCCAGCAGGCGGGTGAACCGATCGAGCAGGTTCCGGGCGGCGTCGCGGTCGAACAGCTCGGGGAGGTGTTCGAGCCTGAGGTGCAGCCGCGAGCCCATACCCGCCGTGAGGCTCAACGGGTAGTGCGTCGCGTCGGCGCCGTCGACCGACACCTCCAGCTCGCCGCCCGGTCCCCGGTGCGACGCCGCCGCGCCGGAGTGGTTCTCGAACAGCAGGTGCGTGTCGAACAGCTCGCCCACCCCGGCGGCGGCTTGGATCTCCGCGAGTCCCAGGTGTTGGTGCTCCAGCAGCGCCGCCTGCTCCCGGTGCACTCGCGCCAGCAGGGCCGCCGCGGACTCCTCCGGGCGCAGCGCGACCCGCACGGGCACCGTGTTGATCAGCAGGCCGACCATGTCCTCCACGCCCGGCACGTCGGCCGAGCGGCCGGAAGTGGTGATGCCGAAGACGACGTCGGAACCACCGGTCAGTTCGCCGAGCAGGAGCGCCCAGGCGCACTGGATCGCGGTGTGGGCGGTGACACCGGCCCGACTCGCCAGGGCGGCGAGCGCGGCGGTCAGGTCTTCCGGCACATCGGTGGTGACCGCCTCGGGCCAGCGCGGTGGACGGGTCGGGTCCACCGGGGCGACGTGGGCGGAGTGGTCGACGTCCCGCAACGCCTCGCGCCACGCGGAGACCGCCGCTTCGCGGTCCTGGCGCGCGAGCCAGTCCAGGAAGTCCCGGTAGGCCGGCGCCGGGGGCAGCGCGGAGTCGTCGCCGCCGCGCTCGTACAAGGTGAACAACTCGTCGACGAGCAGGCGCACCGACCAGCCGTCGAGCACGATGTGGTGGTAGGTCAGGACCAGCACGTGCCTGTCCGGCGCCTGCGCGTGGAGCGCGAACCGCAGCAGCGGGGCCTTGTCGAGGTCGAACCGCCGTGCCCGTTCCCCGGCGATCGAGCGCTCCAGCGCGCCCGCCGGCGCCCCGAGGAGGTCGACCACCGTCCACAGCGGGTCGACCTGGCGTTGGACGACCTGCACCGGTTCCTGGTTCTTCCGCCTGCGGATGGCGGTGCGCAGCGGCGGGTGCCTGCGGACGACAGCCGCCGCGGCCTTCCGCAGCACGGCGACGTCGAGCGGTCCGTGGAGGTGCAGCACCAGCTGCGGCGTGTACACGTCCGGACCGGACGGGTCGTACGCGGCGTGGAACACCATTCCGTGCTGCAAGGGGGACAGCGGTAGGACGTCCTCCAACGGCGACTGCTTCATCGTGAGCCCTCCCGCTCGGCTGCCAACTGCTCCTCGAACTCGTCGACCTCGTCCTGGGACAACGTGGTCAGGGTCAGGTCGGACGGGGTGTGCCCGCCCGCACCGGCCTTCCCGGCGTGCGCGACCAGTCCGTCCAGCACGCGCCGCCAGGTGTCGGACAGATCCGCGACGTCCGCTTCGTCGAGCACACCGCCGGGCCACGTCCACAGCACCGTCATGCGCGGTCCGCCGGTCTCGTCCGACGTGATCGCGGCGACCTCCAGGACGTGCGGCAGCGGCGTGTCCGGTGCCGAGAGCCCTCTCAGGGCGGTGCTCCCCGGCGCCGCGGCCCAGTCGGCCCCGGTCCCGGCGGCGAACCGCCCGAGGTAGTTGAACCCGACCTGGGCCTGCGGGCAGCGGGCCAGGACAGCACCCGTGTCGTGGTTCAGGTAGCGGAGCAAGCCGTAGTCGAACCCGTTGTTCGGCACCGCCCGCAACTGCTCCTTGACGAGCTTCACGGCGCGGCCGAGCGCGGCGCCGCCGTCCTCGACCGCCCGTCGGTCGACCTGCCCGGCATCGAGCCGCACCGGGTGCAGGCTGGTGAACCACCCGACCGTGCGGGACAGGTCGACGTCGCCCTCCACCGCCTCCCGGCCGTGCCGCTCCACGTCCACCAGGAGGGAGGTGCCCGCGTCCGCGCCTCTCCGGTCCCGCCACTCCGCCACGGCGACGGCGAGTGCGGCCAGCATGAGGTCGTCCACACCCGCGTGGAAAGCACCGGCGACGGTGGTGAGCAGGGGTTCGACCAGGTCGGGGGGCAACTCCTGCGCGATCGTGCGGCTGCTGCCCTCCACGTCGACGCGGGGGTCGAGCGGGCGTCGCCCCAACGAGGTCTCAGCCCGGTCGAGCACACCGGTCCAGGTGTTCAGCTGGTGCACGGCATCGGGGGCGTGCGCACGTTCCACCAGCCTCCTCGCCCAGGTCCGGAACGAGGTGGCCACCGGTTCCAGGGCCGGGGCGCGCCCCGCCCCCACCTCCGCCCACGCGGCGGCCAGGTCGGACATGAGGATGCGCCACGAGACGCCGTCCACAGCCAGGTGGTGCACCACCAGGAGGAGGCGGTGCGGCGCGGTCGGACCGCCGTCCAACCACACCGCGCGGAACACCACGCCCTTCGCCGGGTCCAGCTCACCGACTGCGAGTTCCAACTGCTCCTCGGCCACCGCCGGCAGCGCTTCCTCGCGCGTCCCGCTGACGTCCACCCGCACCAGGTGGTCGCCGGCTCGGACCGCGTCGGGCGGTGCGATGTCCAACCCCGACGTGCGGGCGGCGTCGACCACGGCCCGGGCCCGCAGCACGTCGTGCCGGTCCAGGACCGCCTGGAGCACGGTGGTCAGCGCGTCCTCGGTGAGTTCGCCCGGGACCTTGAGTAGCACGGACTGGGCGAAGCGCCGGACAGGACCGGCGAAGGACTCGACCCAGTGCATGATCGGGGTCAGCGGCACGTGTCCCAGGCCGTCGTCGGGTGCGTCCGGCGTGCCGGGCCGTGCGCGCCCCGACAGGTGCGCCAGTGCGGCGGGTGTCGGGTTCTGGTGCACGTCGCGCGGTGTGAGGGGAATGCCCGCCTTGCGCGCCCGGCCGACGAGCTGGATGGAGACGATGCTGTCCCCGCCCAGTTCGAAGAAGTTGTCGTCGGCGCCGACCTCGGGCTTGCCGAGCAGTTCGGCGAACAGCCCGCACAGCAGCTCCTCCTCGGGGGTGCGGGGTTCGCGGCGGAGGGGTTCGACGGCGTGTTCCGGTTCCGGGTTCGGCAGGCGGTCCTTGTCGACCTTGCCGGTGGGGGTGCGCGGGAGCTCGGGCACCACGCGCAGCCAGGAGGGGACCATGTGCTCGGGGAGGCGCTCCCTGAGCCACTTGCGGACACCGCGGGCGTCGACGTCCTCGGCGCCGTCCTTCGGCACGACGTAGCCGGCGAGGGCCGGGCCGCCGGCTGCGTCGTGGCGCAGCACCACCACCGCACCGGCCACGGCGGGGTGCCCGGCGAGGGTCGCCTCGATCTCACCGGGTTCGATCCGGAAACCGCGCAGGTTGACCATGTCGTCGGCGCGGCCGACGTACTCCAGGGCGCCGTCCGGTCGTTGCACGACCAGGTCACCGCTGCGGTAGAGCCGGGCTCCGGAGGTCGCCGCGACGAACCGCTGCGCGGTCAGCGCCGGGCGACCCAGGTATCCCCTGGCCAGGCGCTCGCCGCCGACGTGGAGTTCACCGGTCGCCCCCAGCGCGACGGGTATCCCCGCCGGGTCGAGCACACGGCCCTCCAGTCCCGCGACGGGCCTGCCGATGCGGGTGAAGCGTCCGCCGATCGCGCTGTCGTCGAGCACCTGGGCGGTGACGTGGACGGTGGTCTCGGTGATGCCGTACATGTCGACCAACCGCGGCCGGTCCCACCCGCGGCGGTCCGCCCAGTCGCGGACGGAAGCCCGGTCGAGGGCCTCTCCGCCGAAGACGACGAGGCGCAGCGCCAAGTCCGCGCGAGCCCTGGCGTCCACGGTGTTGAACTGGACGAAGGCCGTGGGGGTCTGGCTCAGGACCGTGACCCCCTCACGCACCACCAACTCGTAGAACTCGTCCGGGTCCCGGGACTCCCAGAACGGGACCACCACCAGACGCCCACCCGTCGCCAACGCACCCCACATCTCCCACACCGAGAAGTCGAACGAGTAGCTGTGGAACAGCGACCACACGTCGCCCTCGTCCAGCGCGTATTCCGATCGGGCCCAGTCGATGAGCCGGGTGACGTTGTGGTGGCTCACCACCACACCCTTCGGCCGCCCCGTCGAACCAGACGTGTAAATCACATACGCCGCATTACCCGGAACCACCACAACACCCGGATCAACAACCGGCTGATCCCTGAAAACCGGACCACCCAAATCCGCCTCCAACACCTCCCACGACCCCTCCGGAACCACCCCACCCGGCTCCACCAACACCAACGAAACACCAGAATCCGCCAACAAATAACCCACACGATCAACCGGATAACCCGGATCGACAGGAACATACGCCGCCCCCGCCTTCAACACCCCCAACAACAACACAACCAGGTCCAACGACCGACGCGCACTCACACCGACCAACGACTCCACACCCACACCACGACCACGCAACACCCACGCCACACGATTCGCACGCGCATTCAACTCCGCATACGACAACCCCACACCACCACACACCACCGCCACCGCGGACGGCGACACCACCGCCCACCGCTCAACCCACTCATGAACACACCCACCACCAACACCACCCGAAACACCCGACCACAACCCCACCACCCCCACCTCACCGGCGGAGGACAGGGACTTGTGGAGATAGCGCTGGGACGGCTCGGCGACCATCGCGCTCAGGGCCTTGAGCAGGTACCCGCGGAAGAGGACGACCTGGTCCTCCCGGAGCACGTCGAGGTGGTAGTCGATGCCGAGCAGCAGGCCGTTGGCGGCCGGGTTCCGCAGGAATCCCACGTTGAGCGGGAAGTCGGTGGGCTCGGCGCGCTGGGTCGTGAAGCTGTCGATCTTCCCGTCGATGAACTTCACACCCCGCTCGAAGATGCCGCTCACGACGTGGAAGTGGTTGTAGACGAAGTTGGCCTCGATCAGCCGGCCGCCGCCCAACTTCCGCTGGAGAGCCGCGAGGGGGAACCGGCGGTGGGGGAGCATCTCCTGCTCGGCCGCGGAGACCGCCCGGATCAGGTCTTCCCAGGTGCCGTCCGGCAGGGTGAGCCGCAGCGGCAGCGTGTTCAGGAACAGCCCGCGGACCTCCTCACCCCCGACCTCCTCCACCCGCCCGTTGGCGGTGACGCCCACCACCACTTCGTGGGAGGCCGTCAGGTGGCTGACGGCTCGCAGGTAGGCGGCCAGCAGCACGACCTTCACCTGGACACCGCACCGGCGCGCGAGCTCCTCCAAGCCGTCACCGAGCTCCTGCGTCAGCAGCGTCTCCACCGCGCCGTACTTCTGCTCCGGGCTGGCGTAGCGCCATTCACCGCCGACGGCGATCTCCTCGGGGAAGGTGACGGTCTCGGTGTCGGCCCACCTCGGCAGCTGGGTGACCGGCTTCCCGCTGAGGCGCCGGAGCCAGAACTCCTCGCTCTCGGACGACTTCACCGCCTGCTGCTCCAACGCGATGAAGTCGCGGTACAGCGATCGTTGCGGCTGCGGGACCGGCTCCTCACCCGCGAGGATCGCCAGGTAGACCTCGAAGATCTCCGCGATGGTCGAGTGCAGGCTCCAGCCGTCGAACACGGCGTGGTGCTCGGTGAGCGTCCACTGGAACACCGCGTCGGAACGCCGGTGGACGGCCATCCGGAACAGCGGCGGACGAGCGTGGTCGAACGGGCTCCGGCGCTGGCGCTCCAGGTAGGCGCGGACCACCTCGTCCTGGGCGGCGCGGCCCTGGTCACGCAGGTCCTCCACGTGCAGGGGCATTTCGGCGTGCGGGTGGACGAGCTGCATCGGCACGCTGTAGTCGGCGAGCGCGAACGACGTGCGCAGGATGGGGTGCCGCAGCACGACGTGCTCCAGCGCCCGGCGGAACGCCCCTTCCTCGAAGACCGCCTCCACCTCGAAGCTGTCGACGTTGTGGTAGGGCAGGCGGTCCGGGTCCCGCTCCATCTCGTACACCATCCCGACCTGCAACGCGGCCATCGGGTAGGCGTCCACCAGGTCGTCCGGCAGCAGTGCGGCGTCGACCTCGGCGACCAGGTCGAAGGGAACCGCACCGGGGCGGGCGGTCGGGGCCGCGGCCGATGTCGCCACTTCGGCCAGGCCGGCGACCGTCGGGCGGCGGAACAGGTCCTGGAGCGTGAAGGCGATGCCCTCGTCCGCGGCGAGCCCCATCACCTTGATGCTGCGGATCGAATCGCCGCCCAGCTCGAAGAAGTTGTCCCAGCGGCCCACCGCGTCCAGGCCCAGCGCCCGTTCCCACACGGTCGCCAACCGCCGTTCCACCTCGCCGACAGGGGGGTCGAAGCCCTGTGCGATGCCGGGGCGATCGGCGCCCGGCACGGGCAGCAGCTTGCGGTCCACCTTGCCGGTGGGCGTGACCGGCACGGCGTCCAGCACCAGGAAACGCGCGGGGACCATGTAGTCGGGCAGTTCCGCGGCGACCCAGCGGCGCAGTTCCGTCTCCGTGAGCGCGGTCCCGGCGGGCGCGACGTAGCCGACCAGCAGTGGCCGGCCCTCGTCGTCCTCGTGCAGGGCGACCGCCGCGCCCGTGACACCGGGGTGATCGCCGAGCACCGCTTCGATCTCCCCGAGCTCCACCCGGAAACCGCGGATCTTGATCATGTCGTCGGCCCGCCCGACGTACTCCAGCCGTCCGTCCGACCTCATCCGCGCGAGGTCACCGCTGCGGTACAACCGCGCGCCGGGCGTGCCCGTGACGCTGTCGGGCACGAAGCGCTGCGCGGTCAGGGCGGATCGGCCGAGGTAGCCCCGCGCCACGCCCGCGCCGCTGACGTAGATCTCGCCCACGACACCCAGCGGGCTGGGTCGCAGGTTCTCGTCGAGGAGGTGGATGCCGGTGTCGACCAGCGGCCGACCCACCTGCGTCAGCGCCCTGGTCAGGTCGTCGGCGTCGAGTCGGCGGAAGGTGGTGTGGACGGTGGTCTCGGTGATCCCGTACATGTTGACCAACCGCGGCCGGTCCCACCCGCGGCGGTCCGCCCATCGCCGCACCGAGCCGTGGTCCAGCGCCTCACCCGCGAAGATGACGTAGCGGAGCGCGAGGTCGGCGCGGCGCTTCGCGTCGACGGCCTCGAACTGGACGAAGGCCGTGGGGGTCTGGCTCAGGACCGTGACCCCCTCACGCACCACCAACTCGTAGAACTCGTCCGGGTCCCGGGACTCCCAGAACGGGACCACCACCAGACGCCCACCCGTCGTCAACGCACCCCACATCTCCCACACGGACACGTCGAAGGAGTAGCTGTGGAACAGCGACCAGACGTCATCGGTGGAGAACGAGAAGTTCTCCTTGGCGGCTTCGACGAGTCGGGTGACGTTGTGGTGGCTCACCACCACACCCTTCGGCCGCCCCGTCGAACCAGACGTGTAAATCACATACGCCGCATTACCCGGAACCACCACAACACCCGGATCAACAACCGGCTGATCCCTGAAAACCGGACCACCCAAATCCGCCTCCAACACCTCCCACGACCCCTCCGGAACCACCCCACCCGGCTCCACCAACACCAACGAAACACCAGAATCCGCCAACAAATAACCCACACGATCAACCGGATAACCCGGATCGACAGGAACATACGCCGCCCCCGCCTTCAACACCCCCAACAACAACACAACCAGGTCCAACGACCGACGCGCACTCACACCGACCAACGACTCCACACCCACACCACGACCACGCAACACCCACGCCACACGATTCGCACGCGCATTCAACTCCGCATACGACAACCCCACACCACCACACACCACCGCCACCGCGGACGGCGACACCACCGCCCACCGCTCAACCCACTCATGAACACACCCACCACCAACACCACCCGAAACACCCGACCACAACCCCACCACCCCCACCTCACCGGCGGGAGCCATGGGCAGTGACCCGATCGCGGTCCCGGGTTCGCGCAGACCGCTGCGGAGGATCTCGCCGAAGTGGGAGGAGAACCGCTCGGCGGATTCGCGGTCGAACAGGTCGACGCAGTACTCGACCTCCACGTCGTAGCCGGACGCCCCGGAGTGGACGGAAAGGGTGAGGTCGAACTTGGCGGTGCCCGTCGAACCGATCCGGTGGTCGAGCCGGAGCCCTTCCCCCACCTGCACCGGCGGAGTCGTCTCGTGGAACGCGAACAGCACCTGGACGACCGCGCCGTAGCTCGGATCGCGGTTCGAGCCCAGGTTGTCGACCAGGAAGTCGAAGGGCGCCTTGAGGTTCTGCAGCGCGTCCAGCACGGTCGCCCGCGTGGCGGCCACGTGCTCCTCGAACGACCGGGACGGCGAGACCCGGGACCTCAGCACCAGGGTGTTGACGAACAGGCCGACCACGTCGGCGAACCGCCCGTCGGACCGCCCCGCCACCGGTGAGCCCACCACGAAGTCCCGCTGACCGCCCTCCCGGGACACGAAGGCCGTGAAAGCCGCCAGGAGCACGATGTAGGGCGTGACCCCGAACCGCTGGGCGGCGGCGCGCACCGAGTCGCGGACATCCGGTCCCAGCGAGAACTCCAGCGTCTCGCCGCGATGGGTGAACTCGCGCGGTCGCGGGCGGTCCCGGCCGAGTTCGACGACGTCCGGCACGCCCTCCAGCGCGGACCTCCAGAAGTCGATCGACCGCTTCGCCTCGTCCGTCGCCAGCCATTCGCGTTGCCCGTGCGAGTAGTCGCCGTAGTCCCCGATCGCCGGCGCCACGACGGCGCCGGGATCGCGGTACGCCTCGACGAGGTCGCGTTGGAACACCTCCAACGACCAGCTGTCGAACACGATGTGGTGGAACGTCAGGTGGACCACGCACTCGTCGGGGCGAACCAGGTACACGGCCGCACGCACCAGCGGCCCTTCGCCGAGGTCGAAAGGCCGGCGCGATTCGGCCGCGATCCCCTCGTCCACGAGCGCGCGGGCCTCGTCCGGGTCCCGCGCCGTCAGGTCGACGAGGGCGCAGGTCAGCTCCCGGTCCGACCGCACCACCTGCACCGGTTCGCCGTCGACCTCGTCGAACGACGAGAGGAGGACGGGGTGGCGCGCCACGGCGGCGCGCACCGCGTCCACCACCCGGTGGCCATCGACCGTCCCGGTGAACCGCCACGTGACCGGGGAGTTGTAGGTGGCCTTCTCCGACGTCCACCGGTCCAGGAACCACAGCCGGCGCTGCTCGCGGGTCGCGGGCCAGGTCCTCCGCGCGACCCGCTCCCCACCGGCCCGAGCCGCGGTCGCGGCATTCCACTCCGCCCTGCCGACCATGTCCCCACAACCTCCAGATAGCGAACGAACAAAAGCGCCGACAGTCGGACAGGAAATGCGGAACGGTGCTCCCGACGAAGCCCGACTACGCCTGGCCCATGCTTTCGACCAGGCTGCGCGGACGCATGTCGACCCAGTTCCGCTCGATGTGGTCCAGGCACGCGGAGCGCGCGTCCGGACCGAAGTCGACGCTCCAACCTGCTGGAACGTCCAGGAACGAGGGCCACAGCGAGTACTGCGCCTCGTCGTTGACGAGCACCAGGAAAACCCCGTTCTCGTCGTCGAAGACATTGCTCACGATCGCTTCTCCCGTTCTCCCGAACACGTCCCGATGCTTGCCGAAAGCCTCTACCGGGAATCTAGGTCACCTGGTCGGCAATACGGGGAACTTCTACCGGCAACAACGCGCGAAAAGACGGCAGTTCGCGTGCCGGGACTGCCGCCACCCCACCCCTGACGCGCCCGGGGCGCCCGAGGCCGCCCTGGGCGACCCCTTGAAAAGACTTCTTTCGAAGGATATCTTTCCATCATGCACGTGCCCCGCCGCAGCCTCGACGACCCCAAGGCGTTGCGCGCCCTCGCCCATCCGACGCGCCTGCGGATCCTGGAGCTGCTGCAGCTCAACGGCCCGCTGACCGCGACGGAGGCGGCCGAACTCGTCGGTGAGAGCCCGGCGAACTGCTCGTGGCACCTGCGACAACTCGCCCACTACGGCTTCGTCGAGGAGTCGCCCGGGGGTGCCGGGCGGCGGCGTCCGTGGCGGGTGCGGGTGGAGGTCCAGAACTTCGACGCGGCGCACGGGGAAGCCGGCCGTGCCGGGGTCGCCGCGAGCACGGCGATCCACCAACGGGAACTGGACGCGTTGCAGGAGTGGCAGAACGCGCGCCACGACGAGCTTCCGCGATGGCGGGACGCCGGGTTCGACCTGAGGGCCATCGCCTGGCTCACGCCCGACGAACTCGCCGTGCTGCGCGACACGATCACCACCTTGATCACGCAGGTCGCCCACCGCGGGGAGGCGCCGGCGTCCCGGCCGGCCGACGCCCGTCCCGTGCGGCTCGTCGCCTGGGGCGTCCCGGGCGCGGCGGGTGCGTCGGAGAAGACCGGGACCACGTCCGAGCAGTCCGACCGCGGAGGGGGAACACCATGAGGACAGCACTGCGGCACGCGGACTTCCGGGTGCTGCTCGCCGCCCTGACGTTCGGCATGGCCGGGGAGTCCGTCCTCCTGCTGGTCCTGGCGATCTGGGCGAACGAGCTCACGGGGAGCGCGACGGCCGCGGCGGTCGCGCTGCTGTTCGTGGCGGTCCCCTACTTGCTCGCCCCGGTCGGCGGCTGGCTCGTGGACCGCGTCGGCGCGAAGAAGGTCCTGGTGGCGACCTACGCCGGGACCGCGTTGTCCGTGCTGTCGCTCCTCACCGTCCGCGACCCCGGGGACCTCTGGGTGATCTACGCGGTGGGCGTGGTCTACGGGATCTCGGTCATCCTCGTGGACGCCGCGCTGACCCGGCTGGTCGTGCTCGTCATCCCCGAGGACCTGCTGGCCGGCGCGAACGGCGCCTCGCAGACGGTCAAGCAGGGCCTCCGCCTGTTCGGCCCGCTCGCGGGCGCCGGGCTCTACGCGGCCCTGGGCGGCACGACCGTCGCGCTGATCACCACCGGGCTCCTGGCGGTCGCGACGACGGCGGCCCTCGCCCTCCGCGTCGACGACCCCGGAACCCCGTCCACGGGTGGCGGGTGGCGTCGGGAGGTCGGAGAGGGCGCGACCGTCATCTTCCGCGACCCGGCGCTGCGGTCCGTCGTCATCGGCACCGCGATCGCGATCCTCGCGCTCCAGATGGCCGACGCCGCGGTCTTCGCCCTCGTCGGGTCCGGGCTGCACCGGCCGCCCGAGTTCGTCGGGGTGCTGGTGAGCACCCAGGCGGTGGGCGGGATCGCCGGCGGCTTCGCGGCGCCGTGGGTGCTGAACCGGCTCGGCGAGGTGCGCGGCCTCGTCGCGGGGTGCGCCTTCCTGGCCGCCGGGATCGGGTTGTTGGCGGTGCCGGTGGTGGCCGTCTCGTTCATCGGGATGGCCATCATGGGCCTGGGTGTCCCGCTGGTGTCCGTGTCGTTCATGACCCAGGTCCAGCGCCGGTCACCACGCGGGCTGGTCGGCCGGGTCGCCGCGACGGCGAGCAGCATCACCTCGCTGGCCCAGGTCGTCTCGCTCGCCGTGGGCGCCACCCTGGTCGCGTGGATCGACTACCGCGGCGTGATGGCGACGATGGTCGCGGGCCTGCTGGTGGCCGCGGCCTACCTCTGGTCCGGCCGCCACGCCGGCGAGTCCCGCCCCCTCGCCGGGACCGACCGGGAGGACGAGGGGGTGCCGGCCGAACCCCGTCGTCAACAGACCGGGGTGGACGTCGAGGCGTGATCGCGCGGGGTCGCGTCGTGCGCCGTGCGCACCAGCTTCAGCAACGAGAACCGCGGCTCGTCCGCCTGCCGGTCGTGCCGGACGAGGCCGCGGCGGACCAGCAGCTCCATGTGCTCGACCGCGTCGGCGCCGGCCAGCTCGGCCACCGCGGCGGCCTCGTCGACGGACCAGTCGCCGTCGGACGAGGCCAACGAGTTCAGCAGGATCCGCTCCGCCCTGCGGAGCGGGTTCAGGCTCTCGCCCAGGGAGGACAGCAGCAGCTCGCCGGACCCGGCGCTCGACCGCCAGTCCCGGATGGCCGCCGGTCGGTCGATCAGCTGGTCGACCAACCGCTGCGGAGAGCGCACGGTGCACATGGCGGCGCCGAGTTCGAGCGCTCCCGGCAACCCGTCCAGGAGCCGGCAGAGCCGCGCCACCGCCGCGGCGTTGTCGCCGCGGAGCTGGAACGAGGGGTACACGCGGCGCACGTGCCACAGCAGCAGCCGCACCGACGGGTTGCCGACGAGGTCCTGGATGCCCTCGTACGACGTGGGAACCGGCAGCGGACCCACCGGGAACACCAGTTCCCCCGGCAACCCCGGCGGGTTGCGAGCGGTGATCAGCAGGTGCGGCCGGGGCGTGTGCCTCAGCAGTTCGGCGAGGACCTGGGCGGAGGCGCGGGAGGCGCCGTCGAACACCACCAGCACCTTGGACAGGTCGACACCGGGGGACGTCCCGCCGTCCAGCGGCGGGAACCCGGAAGGGTCGTGCGGCTCGCGGATGTCCGAGCGGGGCGCGACCACCTCGTTGCCCGAGTACCACAGCACCCGCCAGTCGGGCCGGCCCAGGACCGCCTTGGACACCTCCGACGCCAGCCGCGTCTTGCCGGCCCCGGCGACTCCCGCGATCGAGATCACCTGCTGGGTGTCGGTGGTCAGCAACTCGGTGAGGATGGCGAGTTCCGCTTCCCGACCGATGAACGGCCCGGAGAAGACCGGCGGGCCGTTCCCGCCGGCGTCCGGAGCCCCGCCGTGACCAGGAGGGTCCTGGCCGGTTCCCCGAGCGGCCCTCTCGAAGGCGGCGCGCTGCGACCCGGTGAGCTGCAACCCGTCGGCGAGCAGCCGCACCGTCTGCTCCCGGGGCCGCTGAACCCGACCGACCTCCAGGTCCCGGATGGCGCGCACGCTCAAGGCCGCCCGATCACCCAACATCTTCTGGCTGAGCCGCTTGCGCTGCCGGAGTTCGCGGAGTCTGCGCCCGAACACCGAGTCGTCACGCACAGCCCACCACCACGCGGTTCCGAACACATCGAACAGAAACCGACATCCCGCGGAACGAGCCAAAGAACAGCGGAAAAACCCTCGACACGAGTCCCCCACACGGAAATCAACTGAGCAACCCAAGGCAGTGTCACCGAACAGTGATGGACAGAACGCACCCCCTCCGCACCGCACGAGTTCGGATCACCGGTGGACAAGTCCGAAACATCGACACGCCAAAAGGCGGAGAAAGATGCCGAACAGGCTGATCCCTCCGAGGAGGAACATTTCCACCACCATAGCCGAAGCGCAACGAACCAGCTACACAGCGATCCGCTCGCCGCGGATGGACAGTCCACGGCAACATTACCCGTCCCCGAGGGACCCGACCTACCAGACCGATGCGACCGAGGAGGAGATGCCGAACGATCGGACATCAGGTGAACAGCAGAAACCTCTCCGGCACAACCCGAACAACCCTGGCCACCACGGCATCCCTCCGTCGCCCCCGGTCCTTCCGGCGGGACACGGCGCGGAAAGACCGCGCCCGTTGAGGCACCTCCGGTTCACCCAGCGCGAACGCGCCCGACTATCGCCTGTCCCGCGCACGTCAGCAGCTCAACTGTGGATACGCGCAGTCGGACACCGGAACCACGCGCACCGCGACTAGTCCGAGCCGTCACCCGCATGGGATTGACCCGTTTGACGAACAGGGTCGATGAGTGTGGTCAGGCTACTCGCTCCACCGGATGGTGTCGGGTGGCTTCGTAGGCGGCGGGGCTGAGGTAGCCGAGGCTGGAGTGCAGGCGACGGGTGTTGTACCAGCCTTCGATGTGTTCGAAGGTCGCTTTGTGTGCCCTGGTCCTGGTGGGCCAGGGCTGCCGGTCGAGCAGTTCGGTCTTGATGGTGGCGAAGAACGACTCGGTGACGGCGTTGTCCACGCGTTGGCCCTTGCGGCCGACCGACAATCGGATGCCCAGGTCGGCGGCGAGGGTGGCGAGCCGGTCGGATGTGCGTTGACAGCCCCTGTCGACGTGGAAGATCACTCCGGGCTCGGGGCGTCGTTGGCGCACTGCGTTGTCCAGGGCTTGGGTGACGAGGTCGGTGCGCAGGTGGTCGGCGGTGGCCCAGCGGACGACGCGCCGGGAGGCGATGTCGATCACGGTGGCCAGATAGAGCCACCCTTCCCAGGTGCGGATGTAGGTGATGTCCCCGCACCACCGTGTGTCGATATCCGTTGGTCAAGAGTGATGTCGAGGGTGAGCGTGCGGGGCCCGTCGCCCAGCACGCCTATGGCTCCACGAGCGACGGTGACACCGGCGAGGGCGACTGCTGCGCCAGCGCGCGGAGCAGCATGTAGGCGGTGGACGGCCCCGCCACACTCCGCCCACCGCCTAGCCACTCAGTGCGGCGGCTGGAGCACGAATCGACACTCGATCACCAGGCTGCCGCTATAAGCTGCTGCTCAGTCCTGTTCCATCCCTTGGTACTCCCGCCCAAAGGATGGCCCTGCGCACAACGATCCCGCGCAGGTTGGCGCCCTCCCCAAAGTCCGGCCAGGGCGGCGGCACGTACCTAGATCACCAACCGACTGACGAAATGCCGCCACTGGCCTCTTGACATGACTCGAAGCTCACCTCGGCGGTAATTCCGCGATCAAGGCGGTTGTCTCGTTGTTCCAAGACTCCGCTCCGCACTGACCGCGTCAGGTGACGCGAAAGACCGGCCAGCCGATCTCGGTGCGCCACGCGGCGGGATCGGGTGTGTCACGGGGACCGACGACGTAGACCTCCCGCACCGGCCCGGCCACCGACATCGCGTTCTCCACCACCCAGGTCCCGAGTGCGCCGTACGTGACCTCGATGCCGTCGTGCTCGCCGACGTGGGTAGTGACGGCCAGTTCCGAGGCCGGAAGGGTTGCGGGGTGCACGCGTCCGGTGCGAGGTGGCTCAGCGGTCGGCAGGTAGACGAGCGCGTGACCGCGCTCCTGCTCGAAAAGGGCGTTGTCGTAACAGCCGCCCGGCGGTCCGGCCGCGGCGGCGCCGACGGCCGACTCCAATTCGGCCATCGCGCCTGCGTACCAGGTCGCGATGTCGCGACCTCTGACTACGGCCTCCACCGCCGCGACCGTCCGGGCGGACTGCGCGCGCAACTCGACGTCGATCGGCGCGGGGTCGGGCCGGAGCAGGCGCCGCAGCGACACGACCGCGGCCCGGGTGCGGTCGAGCACGTCCTCGAGGCGTTGCAGGTGGTCCGCGACCAGGGCCGCCCGGACACCGGGGTCGGGGGTCCGCAGGATTCGCTGTACATCGCTCAGGGGGACGTCGAGTTCGCGGAGCCGGTGGATGACCTGCGCGGTAGGGATCTGGTCGACGCCGTAGTAGCGGTAACCGGTGATCTCGTCCACCACGGCGGGTTCCAGCAGGGTCGCCTCGTGATATCGACGCAGTGTCCGCACGCTCAAGTGGGTCAGCCGCGAGAACTCCCCGATGGTCAGCACCCCCACATTCTGGACTCTCTCCCAGGGGGAGAGTCCACGGCTTGACCCTCCCGCGCAGTGAGGTCACACGCTGGGCTCATGACACAGCACACCGATCTCCCGTCCGATCTGCTCCCGGCGACCGTGCGCGAGTTCTTCGCCGCCCACGTCGTCCACGACGCCGACACCGCCTCGTCGTTCCTCACCGAGGACGCGGTGATCGTCGACCAGGACGAGACCTTCAGCGGTCGACAGGAGGCCCACGCGTTCCTGCGGGACGCCGGATCCGAGTTCGAGCACACGACCGAACAGGTCGGCGCTCACCGAATCGACGACAACCACTGGGTGGTGACCGTGCGGCTCGAGGGCACCTTCCCGGGCGGCGTCGCCGAACTCGACTACCGGTTCACGCTGCGCGATGGCCTCATCGCCGACCTCGTCATCGCCAACCACACGGCCTGACCGAACCCACGTCACACCAACCATCAAGGAGAAGAGAGAAATGCCTGGTTCGGATCGCGATCGTCTCGACGGTCGCCGGGTACTGGTCACGGGCGGCTCGAAGGGCGCGGGCAAGGCCGTCGTGCAGAGGCTCCGGGAGCTGGGGGCCGACGTGTACGTGACGGCCCGGACGATGCCCGACGGGTACGAGTACCCGGACCGGTTCATCGAAGCGGACACGACGACGGTCGAGGGCACCGACGCGGTGGTCGCTCGTATCGCCGAGGGCGGCGCGCTCGACATCCTGGTGCATGTCGTCGGGGGCGCGTCGACGCCGGCCGGCGGGTTCGCGGTCATCACCGATGACCAGTGGCTCACCGAGCTGAACCTCAACTTCCTCGGTGCGGTGCGGCTCGACCGGGCCCTGCTCCCGGCGATGATCGAGGTCGGGGCGGGCGTGGTGCTGCACTTCACCTCGATCCAGCGTGAAATGCCCCTGCACGACGCGTCCCTGGCCTACGCGTCGGCGAAGGCCGCTCTGCGCACGTACAGCAAGGGACTCGCCAACGAGCTCGCACCGCGCGGCGTGCGGGTCAACGCGATCAGCCCCGGCGGCATCGAGACCGAGGCCTACGAGCAGTTCGTCGACCGGATCGCCGAGGGCAACGGACTGACCCGCGAAGAAGCGAAGCAGACCATCTTCGACTCACTCGGCGGAGTGCCGCTGGGCCGGTTCGCGAACCCCGCGGAAATCGCGGACCTGGTCGGATTCCTGGTCTCCGACCGCGCCTCGGCAATCGTAGGCGCCGAGTACGTGATCGACGGTGGGACCGTCCCGACCGTTTGAGCCAGGAGCCGGTCGCGAGCGGCGGCTCGCCGAACAGTTCGACCGGCAGGTGGTGGACAGCATCAGCCACTGATGTTCATCGATCACTCGTGACCTGCGGCAGGCAGACGTCCCGTCGCCTGCCGCGTTCGGGGCCGGGTCGTTGCAGGTGAGCCGGAGGACTTCTCCGAAGCTGGAGTAGCCGGTCGCACCGACGTAGACACCGAGGTTCGAACTGGTCGACTCCAGCACCCCGTTGGTCGAGTTGTGGTAGGAGGTCACCACTTCTTGCGCGTGGTGGACAGGATTTGGCTCGCGGCGTCGTAGGTGACGGTGCTGTGGCCGGTGTCGGGGTCGTCGGTGCGACCAGTCGGCCACGCAGGTCATAGGTGTAGCGCCACTGGTTGCCCGCCGGGTCCGTCAGCACGCCGAGCATGCCGGCGGCGTTGTAGGTGTACGTCGTCGTGTCGAAGGGGCTGTCGACGCCGGCGGTGTGCCGGCGCTTCTCGACCGTGCGGCCTTGAGCGTCGTTGATCAGCGTGGTAGCGGTGCCGCCCAGGGGCGGGGTGGTCTTGACGCGGTCGCCGCCGTAGGAGGTGGTGGTGCGCCACTGCTCGACGCCGAACTTGCGCTGGATCGCGGTGGTCGGGCGGCCCATGCCGTCCTACGCGCAACCCGATTGGCTCTTACCTCCGGTGACGGCACGTCGTTCGATGTAGGGATACGGCGACACAACCGGACAGGAGCATCGTGCCCAGGATCGGAAGAAGAACGCTCACGGTATCAGCGGTCTCTATTGGTATCGCCATGACGGTGGTGGCACCGGCCTCCGCGGCGTCATACGACCCGTACACCAGCACGAACCCATTGACGACCGGGTGCGGGGCGGATGCGATTACGATCGCAACCAGGCCGATCAGAAGTCCGCAGGCGTTATACGGGACGATGGAAGTGCGCTATTCACCTTCATGCGGAACCAACTGGGTTCGCGCCGTCATCAACGCCTCCAGCAGTACGAACACGGTCACTAAAGGTATCCGACGCCCATCAAGTCAACCGGACGGTCAAGGCGGCTGGTTAGGATTCTATGAGGACCTCGAGAGCGACCCTGCCGTTGGGAGTTCTTTCGGCATGCAGGTGTACGCTCCTGGAAGCACCTGCATCTATGCGATGAGCGTCGTGCACACGGATTCTGGACAGATCGCAGCCTTTACGGGGGCCGGGGATCCCAATAACCCCTGGGTGGCTTTCTGCTGAGCGCCCCGCGATTTGGTGCTGGCCCGCCTACCACTCGGCACCTGTGCACCGTCCCGAGCTGCTGTGCTGCCGCGCATGAACGGCGACCCACACGCAGCACTGGCTGCATGCCGTGACGTCACCAGCACCTGTGGGGCGCCAGAACTCTGCACTGGCATGCTGAGCTGCGACGATCGCGCACGCTGGACCTCCTGGGCATGATCGTGAGGTGTGGCGTCACGACTGCTGTACCTGATCTTCGTCCGGCTCGGTGACTGGTTGGTCCTGCTCGGCCGGTCCTCCGCGGCCAAGGACGTCGAACTGCTGGTACTGCGGCACGAGGTCGCCGTGCTGCGACGAACCAACCCAGGTCCGCGGCTGGAGTGGGCCGATCGTGCGGTGCTCGCCGCGTTGGTTCGCCGACTCCCCCGATGGCTGCGCGAGCACCGGTTGGTGACACCGGGAACCATCCTGCGATGGCATCGACGCCTGATCGCGCGGAAGTGGACCTGTCCGAACCGCACCGGCCGACCGCCGGTCAACGACACCCTCATGACGTTGATCGAGCGCATGGCGCGGGAGAACACAGGCTGGGGCTACCGCAGGATCCAGGGCGAACCGCCCAAGCTCGGCCACCGGATAGCCGCCTCAACGATTCACCGCGTGCTCAAGCGCCTGCGAATACCGCCCGCACCCCATCGTGACACCGACATGTCATGGCGGCGGTTCCTCCGCGCCCAGGCCACGAGCATGTCGGCCTGTGACTTCTTCCACGTCGACTGCGCCGTCACCCTCACACGCGTATACGTCTTCTCCGTGATGGAAGTCGCCACCCGCCACGTCCACATCCTCGGCACCACCACCCCCAACGGGGCATGGACCACCCGACAAGCCCGCAACCTGCTCATGGACCTCGACGGCCGAGCCGACAGCTTCCGGTTCCTCATCCGCGACCGGGCCGGTCGGTTCACCGCCTCGTTCGACGCGGTCTTCTCCGCCACCGGCATTCAGATCGTGAAGATCCCACCATGATGCCCGCGAGCCAACACCTACGCCGAACGGTTCGTCGGCACCGTCAGACGCGAAGCCACCGACCGACTGCTCATCGTCAACGAACGCCACCTGCGGACGGTGCTGAACCGCTACGCGGCCCACTACAACCACCGCCGGCCCACCGAGCACTCCAGCTCACACCACCACGACCGGACAGGCCGGCAGTAGAGCCGAACTGCACGTCGATACATCGCCGTCCAGTCCTCGCCGGCCTGATCAACGACTACGAACGCAGCCGCCTAACCGCAGGTCAGACCGCGTAGCCGACTATTGGCACCCCACACGAGCACGCCTCGACCACATTGCAGCCCTACACCCGCCGCACACTAGACCACGAGAGGATCTTGAAGGCGCTTGATGACGACGATGACGGCCTGTGTCAGCCCATCCGCTGACTGGGTGCTGACAATCTAAAGATCAGGCCCCGTCCAATTCAACTTGGACGGGGCCTGATCTGCGTGGGCGATACTGGGATCGAACCAGTGACCTCTTCGGTGTGAATGAAGCCAATATAAAGCCTCTACCAGCACGAATAGAATTAGCGCAGGAAAAACGCGGCTATTGGGTGCCGTTGAATGCGGTTCGACGCTGTTGAACGCGTCCGACGGCTCCCATTTTGCTCCCACCGCCCGCTCCTACACGCTCCTCAAGACCCCGAACCGCCAATCGGACTAGTACTCCAGCCGCACTTCGTTGTATATGGCATGTCTTCGCTGGTAGTGGGCTTGTTTGGCGCGGTGTTGGTGGCGCCTGCGCCAGTGGGACCAGGCCCAGGTGGTGGCACGCTCGGGGATGGTGGTGATCAGGTGTGCCAGGAGACGCCTGACCTCGCCGAGGGTGACCGGGATGAGGCCGCTGCCAGGGCTTTTGGGGCGATGGCGGCGGTAACGGCGAGGTAGGTGTGGGCGAGCATCGCGAGGGTGATGTGGCGGTACCAGGCGTCGTAACGGCGGACCTGGTACTGGTCCAGGCCGACCTCGGTTTTGGCGGTCTGGAAACAATCCTCGACAGCCCAGCGGGCTCCGGCCACCCGGATCAGGTCGTCGTCGGTGGTTCCCATTGGGGCGCAACACAAGTAATAGGCCAGTTCGTGCTCACCACGACGGTTCGCGGTCAGGGAGCGGCGGATCAGCAGCCATCGTCGCCACCCGGCAGGTGTGGTGTCGTCGTAGACGGGTAATGAGGCCACCGCCCAGTCGAACAGACGTGGCCCTTTCGCACCCTGGCCGCAACTGCGGCGCTTCCATGCCGCTTCCGGGGCGTCGGCGGTCAGATGGTCGGCGCGTGTGGCGCCCGCGGTGGCGGGAATGGTCTGACTGCTCGGCACGGCTACCACATAGGCGATACGTCGATCTTCAAGCCAGGCCCGGAATTTCGAGTCGCCGCCATATGCCTCGTCCGCGGTCACCCAACGGGCCGGCACACCGGCGTCCAACGCCCGGGCCAGCATCGCGCGGGCGAGCACGGGCTTGGTCGCGAACTCCACGGTGTCGGGCACCGCCGCCTCCCGACACCGCTCCCGGTCGGCGACCCAGGACTTGGGCAGGTACAGCTCCCGGTCGATCAGCGTGCGACCTTTGCCCGTGGTGTAAGCGAGAAACACGCCCAGTTGGCAGTTCTCGATCCGACCGGCGGTACCGGAGTACTGCCGCTGCACCCCGGCCGACTTGTCGCCCTTCTTCAGGAACCCGGTCTCGTCCACCACCAGCACGCCATCGCCGTCGGCCAGGTGCTCCACGGCATAGTCGCGGGCGTCGTCGCGGACCCCGTCGACGTCCCATGTCGCGGCGTTGAGCAACCGCTGCATCCCGTCCGGCGTCGTCTCACCAGCCACTTCGGCCAACGTCCAGCCGTTCTTGCCCGCGATCGGAGCCAACAGACCTCGAACATACGCCCGAGCCCGACGCCGCGGCTCCGCCCGCAGAAACCGTCCTGCCACCCGCCCGAACAACTCGTCCAAGCCGCTCACCCAAGCCTGGATGTCCTCATCAACCAACACAAGATCGACAAGCTACCAGAACATGATCACGAAGTGCGGCTGGAGTACTAACCGCAGGTCAGGCCATGTAGCCGACTATTGGCACCTCACAAGCGCGATCAACCGGGCTTCGACCTCCCTAGTCACCACCGAGGCCACCGGCGGCAGTACGCGCTTCTTGCGCGAAATCCTGGCATGCATATCGCCTCCGGTGTCGACGAACCGCTTGGCGACCAGCCGCAGCGTCTCGCCCGAGACCCCGAGCCGGGCCGCGACCACCTCCTTCGCATCGACCTCACCCTCCGAGGTGTCCAACGCCAGCAACACCCGAGGTGAACATTTCGAGGACGATCTTGGAATCCGTCGATTCCACAGCCCGACGGTCATGCCGCCGAACACGGCTCGTCACAGACGCCACGACTCCACAACCGTGCCGTTGTGAACCGTCCACAGAAGACGTTTTTCCCCCTCGTCATCGTCGACGTAGAAGACACCCTCGATCTCGGGCAGTGCCGCCGCGATACCGCGCAACTGGTCGAGCAGTAGGTCCTCATTCACGAGTTTTACAGAGCCCCCGTAGAAGGCGTGCGCCACCCAGTTCACCACCTTGGGCTGGAAGACCCAGCCCGAACAGTAATCGGCGAGAACTTCCTCCGAGAAGACACGGTCCCGATGCTGCGCGGCGACTTCGGCGACGATCTTCCTGATAACGGCGAAGTCCTCCCAGTCACAGTCGAGAAATCCTCGAATGTTCGCGTACCGCGACACAGCCCCTCCCGATGCCCCAGCTAACGCATGTCGACCGATGCCTTGCAGGGTAATCGACTCAGTCGCCCAATCCCAGCCGGACCGTTATGTCCTTGCCTTCCAGCTTCGCCCGCACACCAGGGTGCACGCCGTACTTGAACCACATCTCCGGACGCAGGCCGACTGCCGCCGCATTGTCGACCAGGGCATTGATCTGCTTCCTGGTGCTCTTGGAGAGGAAGTTCTTCGGCTTGTTCAGCGCCGACATCGACCGCTTCGCCTCGATGATCGCCTCGTCGGTGACGGAGTCGTACTGGCGTCCGTTGATGTAGCCTTCCCTGCCCCCGGACACCGCACGAACCCGCTCCTCGTACATCAGGTCGATCGCGCGCGAGTAGTCGCCCCTGTCGTAGTACTTTCGCGCCGCATCGCTCAGGCGCATTCCGCCCTGTCCAGACGGGCATTCGGTATCCTCGTTGTGAGTCAGTACCGATACTGCACCCACGAAGTACGTGTGCAGGCCGTCGACCGTGAGGTTGTAGACCTCGCGGTCCGGGGAGAACGGACGGGCGCTGGTGACGGTGGCCGGGCGGTGGTCTGCCGTTTCAAAGGTGTAGCCCGGCTTCAGGCCTTCGGCTTCGACCCACTTCTGGATCGACTCGACCCAGAACGGGTGTTCGTCGGTCGCGACGATGTCACCTTCGCCGCCGTCCACCGCAATCGAGATCTTGTACAGCAGGCGCTCGGCCTGGTGAGAACGGGTGTCGGTGACGGTTCGCGGACCGGTTTCGCCGGTGGTCGGGTCGGTGGCCAGGACCGAGTCGCCGACGCGCACGTCGCGAATCGGCTTGCGTGATCCGTCCGCCATCAGGACCGGGGTGTCGCCGGAGAAGCTGTTGCGGTCGAGAGACATCGGGCAGCTGCCGTTGGCCTCGCCGCGCGAGTTGTCACCCGCGTCGCGGGCGGCGCCGTTGCCGCGCTTGCGACCTGGCCCGAGCAGCGAGAGCACGTCGCCGAGGCCGGGTACCTGGCTGTTGGTGAAGTCGGAGACGGCCTGTTCGCCGACGGACTGGATGATGTTGACGCCAGGTTTGACGATAGTGGCCTTGACGGTTTCCCAAACCTTGTTGACGTCCTGCACGTTGGCCGTGACGGAGGAGACCTTGCTCGCTGGCAAGTTGGCCGCCGAGGACACCAGGTCCTTCGTGGCGATTTTCGGCTTCAGTGCCGCTTGCAGGACCGGCATCGGGTTGTTCTTGGCGGCCTCGGCGATCGCGGCCTGGGCGCGTCTGGTCACCGCTTCCATCGCGGCACGGCGGGCTGCCGCAGCGGCTGCTGCGGCAGCGGCTGCGGCTCGTTTAGCGGCGGCTTGGGCTGCTTCACGGGCTGCGGTCGAGGAGTAGCCGCCTACATTGCGTCGTGACCAGCTTGCCGCCTCGTCGCCGTAGCGGTGTCTTCCTGAGGCGGCTTCGTCGCCGTAACGGCGGGCGTTGGATCCCGACCTGCTTCCGCGACGACCGCTGGAGGCCACGTCGTCACCGGAGCGTCGCACGGCCGAGCCGCCGCGTCGACCGGACTTGCGGGCCGCGCCTGCGAAGTCGTCTCCGCGCTTGGCGAGGTGCTTGGCGCCCTTGTAGAGGTACTTCGCGCCCTTGAGGAGTTTGCCGCCGGGGATGAAGTTGGATGCGACCCACAAGGCGTTGCCCAAGCTGGGGTCGCGGGCGAATCTGACGATGTCGCCGACGGGTGAGGCTTCCTTGACGACCGTCAGCGCGACGGAGCCGATCTTCTTCCAGCTGGGCCAGTGGCCGTCGGGGTCGATCAGGTCGAGTGGTCGGCCCGCGCCGTACGTGTAGCGGTTGAACAGGGTGGAGGTGCCGGACGAGGCCGAGACGGTGTCGCGTGAGGCGAACCCGCCGGTGCCCGGCTGGTACCAGCGGGCGCCCATGTTGACTTGTTCGGTGTCCGGGTCGGTCCAGTCGCCTTGGAACCCGACCTGGCGCGCGGTGCCGGTGGTGGCGGTGGTGGTGCCGAACGGGTCGAACGCGGCGGAGTCGGCCATGCCCGTGGTGGTCGTCGGATCCATGCCGCCGACGACGTCGCCGTGCTTGTCCGACACGGTCAACCGCTTGGCGCCGCCGGAGGCGATGGAGACCAGTTCGCCGGACGCGTCACGGCCGTACGTGCTGTCGCCGTCAGACGCCGGGTCGATGTCGAAACCCGCGTAGCGGAACGACTTCGCGCCCCGGGTCACGAGTCGGTCCGCACCGTCGTAGGCGTAGGTCGTGGCACCCACTTGGATCAGTCGGTCGAAGGCGTCGAAGGAGAACTTCTCCTCGAGCCCGGAGCTGGTCCTCGACTGCATCGAGCCGCGTGCGCTGTACTTGTAGGTGTAGTCGCCATCCGACAGCAGCCGGTTGCGCTCGTCGTAGGTGGCTGTCTTCGCGCCGTTCCGGGTGCGGTTGCCGGACGCGTCCCACGCGTAGTCGGTGGTTCGCCCGTCGACCGTCCAGGACTTGAGGCGGTTGGTGTGGTCGTAGGTGTAGCTGTTGTCGCCGGCGCCCGCGTACCCGGAGGTGGTCTTGCGGGTGAGGCGGTCGTTGTTGTCGTAGTCGTAGGCCAGCGACGACAGCGTCACGCCGCCGACGTCCTTGATGACGTCGGACTTCTCCCGTCCGAGCGGGTCGTAGTCGAACGTGCGCGTCCGTCCAGTGCCGTACTGCACGCTCCGGAGCTGCCCGGCCTCGTTGTAGCCGTAGGTCAGGCCGACCCCCGTGACGCCGTCGGTGACGGTCTTGAGCCTGCCCTTGTCGTATCCGAACGCGGTGGTCCCGGCGGCGTCGGTGCGGCTGGTGATGCGGCCGTTCGCGTCGTAGGAATACGACGAGGTGCCGGACGGGCCGGTGGCCGACAGCAGGGCGCCGCGGTCGTTGTAGTCGTAGGCGTTGCGCCCACCCGGCGCGTCGATCTCCTTGACCCGCCCGAGTTCGTCGTAGACGCGGACGCGCTCGGCGGTCGCGGTTTCCGCGCCTGCGCCGGTCTCCTTCTTCAACCGGTTCAGCGCGTCGTACTCGCGGTCGCGCACCACCCCGCCGGGGGCGGTCAGCTTGGTGTTGTTGCCCGCGGTGTCGTACACAGCGGTCCAGGTGCGGTCGGTGGCGTTCGGGTGTGCTGCGGTGGACGGTTCGACCACGGACTCGGGCAGTGACCAGGCGTTGTAGGCGGTAATGAACTTGTTGCCACGGCCGTCGGTGTAGCGGGTGCGGTTGCCGCGTGCGTCGTAGCCGAACGAGGTGGTGATCGATTCGGTGTCGGTGACCGGTTCGACCTGCTGGGTGAGCCTGCTCAGCGCGTCGTAGGTGTAGCGGGTGGTGTGGTTGAGCGGGTCGGTGCCGGTGAGGGTGTTGCCCGCGGCGTCGTGGGTGTAGGTGGTGCGGCGCTGGATGGCGTTCTGCCCGTCCAGGTTGAACGAGCCGGTGAGCCGCCCGGCGGCGTCCAGGCGCAGGTAGCCGGTGCGGCCGAGCGGGTCGCGCTGGAAGACCGGGCGGCCCAGGCCGTCGTAGCCGTACTGCATGACCACGCCCGCCGGGTCGGTGGCGCTGGTGCGTTGTCCCAGGGTGTCGTAGCCGAAGGTGGTCGCGGCACTCGACGGCGAGGTGGCCTTGACCAGTTCGCCCGCTTCGTTGTGCTCCAAGGTCGTCGTGTGGGCCGCGGCGGTGGGTTTGCGCTCCAGCACTGTGCTGGTGACCTGGCGGGCGAGCGCGTCGTAGGTCGCCTCGCTGCGCGCTCCGGTCGGGTCGGTGATCGACAGCTGTTCACCGGTGTGGGTGTAGGTGTAACGCCACACGCCGCCGGCCGCGGTCGGGGCGTCGGCCTTGGGGTCCTGCCGTTCGACGAGCCTGCCGAGTTGGTCGTAGCGCAACCGGGTGATCGCGCCCCGTTCGTCGGTGGTCTCGACGGCGTTGCCGGCCGGGTCGTAGGTGGTCGTGGTGGCGCCCTTGATGGCCTGGGAGGCGCCGGGCGGGGTGTAGTCGGGGCTCTCGGTGCGGACCGGGCGGCCGACCTTGTCGTAGAACAGCCGGGTGACCTGGCCGTTCTCATCCTTCACGGCGGTCTGGTCGCCGAAGGTGTCGAACCCGATCAGTGTTTCGGGACGTGCCGTGGTCGGTGTGCCGCCGCCGGTTTCCACCGACACGGCGGGCAGCGTCACGGCGACCTGGCGTTCGCTCTCGTCGTAGCGGTACTCGGTGGTGAACGCCGCGGGGTTGGCGCCGGTGACGTTGCCGCGCGGGTCGGTCTCGGCGACGAGCAGGCCGCGCTTGTCGTAGCGGCGAGTGGTGGCCAGCGGCGTGGTCCCGAACTGGATGCTCTCGCTGGTCTGGTTGCCGACGTTGTCGTACCCGTAGTCGACGACCGAGCTCGCCGTGGTCTGCAGGCCGGGCGTGTTGGAGCCCTGTCCGGAGCGGGCGATCTGGGTGACGTTGCCGTTGGCGTCGTAGCGGTAGGCGGTCCGGCGGGCCAGGCCGGTCGGGTCGGCGAGCTCTTCGGTGATGCGGCCGACCGCGTCGTACGTGTACTGGGTGATCCTGCCGCCGGGGCCCGTGTGCTTGACGAGGTTCCCCGCGCCGTCGTAAGCGTTCTGCTCCAGCAGGACCTTGCGCGGCGCACCGCCGGGCACCGGCACCTCGGCGTGCACGCGGAACACCAGGCCGTTGGGCGTGTATTCGTAGAGGGTCTTGCGGCCCATGGCGTCGACGTGCCGGATGAGCCTGCCGCCGAGGTCGTAGGTGTTGGCCTCCAGCACCAGCAGCGTGCCGGGATCGGCATGCTCTCCGGTGCCCTGGCCGCCGGAGACCGGTTTGCCGTGCCAACCGCGCAGCCGCACCTCGGCCACCATGTTGCGGGCGGTGTAGGCGTACTCGATACGGGTGCCCAGCGCGTCGACCGCTTGGGTCCGGTTGCCGAACACGTCGTAGGCGTAGCTGGTCTTGGAGCCCTCGGCGTCGGTGACGGAGTCCTGCCGACCGCGGTCGTCGTAGGTGTAGGTGACGGTGCGCGTCGAGTCACCGCCGGCGAGGTCGGAGACCTCGACCTTCTCCGGCAGGCTGTCGGCGTTGTAGGTCGTCTTGGTGAACCTGGTGTGCCGGATCGCGTCGACGACGTTGGTGACCGGGGCGTCGGTGACCTCGACGAGTCGGTTGAGCTCGTCGTAGCCGTACTTCGTCTCCAAGCCCTGGGGGTGAGTGTCTGAGAACTCGGTCTCCGCGACTCTGCGGCCCAGCAGGTCGTAGCGGTACTTGGTGACCAGGCCCTCGGCCTCGGTGTCGGTGCGGCCGGGCTCGGTGGTGGAGGCGAGGTCGCCGTTGGTGAAGTACCTGTAGGTGGTCTGCTTGCCGCGCGCGTCCTTGGTCCACTTCAGCAGGCTGGCGGGTTCGTTGCCGCCGCCTTCCGCGGCGGTGGTGCCATCGGTGTAGCCGTGGGTGACGGTGGTGCCGTCGGGCATCGTCTGCTTGAGCAGCTCGCCGCGCGCGTCGTACTCCATCGAGGTCAGGTAGCGGTTGTCGGCGGGACCGGCGGAACGGCCGTCGCGGACGGTGAGCTGCTTGTCGATGCGCGGGTCGGTGTCGTTGGCCTTGCTCGGCGCGGGCTGGTGGTAGGTGAAGTGCTCGGTATCGCACACGCCCGGTTCGCGGCAGGTCTTGCGGGAAATCACGTTGCCGCGGGCGTCGTTGCGCAGCTCGACCTGGTGGCCGTTCTCGTCGGTGATGGTCTGCTGGAACCCGGAGGCGTCGTAGCCGAAAGTACGCACGCCGACGCCCTGCACCGGGCCGCCCTGCCAGTCCGGGTTGCTCACTCCCGTGCCGCCGCAGTAGGTGGGTGTGCCGTCCGGATTCGTCGTCGTGTCGGTGCACGGTGGTGCGGTGGACGGGGTGGTCGGCACGACCGACGGGTCGGGGCGGTCCTCCAGCCGCACACCGGTTCCCAGGGGGGCGACGAATCGGATGATTCGGCCACGTATGGGGTCGTAGTCGAAGAAGTGCGACCGGTCGCCGGGGTCGGTGACCTGGACGGTGCGCACCAGGTTGCGGACCGTGCGGCCCTGCGCGTCCTGCTTCTCGGTGCCGCTGACCTGCGGCACACCCAGTTTCCAGTGCCCGCCGTCGACGTCGGTGTAGTCGCGGACACGGTCGTTGGTGGTGTCGTAGGCCAACTCGGCGGCCACCCTGCCGCTGGGCATGGTGACCTTCGTGAGCTGGTCGGAGTGCTCACGCGCCTGGTAATGGGCGCGAGTCGCTTCCTCGCCCAGCGGGTGCTGGTAGATCGCGACCTCGTCGATCTCCCCGGCGAAGTGCTTGCGGCCCGCGCCGGGCCACCAGCCGACCGGTTCCCAGGCGGCCGGGCCGACCGCGTGGGCCGCGCCGATCTGCCCGTGGTTGAACGGGCTGTTGTCGATCTCTCCGTCGGTGGTGCCGACCTTGGCGCCGTCCAGGTACAGGGTCTGGGTGGCCAGCGAGCCGGACAGCACCACGTGGTGCCACTGACCGTCGTTGACCCTGCCCGTGGTGGTGATCGGGGCGACGCGGCCGTGCCAGAACTGGCCGCGCAGCTTGCCGTCGCGGTCGACGTACAGCACGGGGATGGCGCCGTTCTGGGCGCGGTCGAACGGGGCGGTCTGGAAGCCGATCAACGGTCCACCGGTGGTGGTCTTGAACCACAGCTCCACGGACAGGTCACGGGACTTCTTGATCGCACCGTCGGGCAGGGCCACGTACGAGCTGCTGCCGTTGAACGTGGTCGCGGTGTCCGGGCTGCCGTCCAGCGGGCCGGGCGCACCGGGCGTGGTACTGCGGTGCGCGCCCCAGTCCTTGGCGAGGTTCGTAGCGACCTGGCTGACCGCGTCGGCCGAGCCAGCGGGCTCGCCGAGTCGCCAGTACGAGTCGGGGCGGGAGTCCAGCACGGCGGTGCGGTAGTGGGAGCCGTTGTCGTAGTCGTACTTGGTGCAGCCGCCCTTGGGGTCGCAGACCTCCGTCAGCCGGTCACCGAGGTACTTGTAGGTCCATGTGAACGGTGTGCCGCCGGTCGCCGGTGGGTCGGTGCGGACTTGGGTGACGTGGTTGCCGGTCCAGGTGAAGTAGAGCGTCCGGTTGGCGCTCGCGCGGCTGATGGCGCGCTTGATCTGACCGTTGAGGCCGTAGTCCAGTTCCAGCATGCGACCGGCGTTGTCGTGGATCGTGATGAGTCGGCCGTCGAACTCGCGGAAGGTGTAGACGGTGTTGGCCTTGTCCACCAGCACGTAGTTGCGGGCGGTGGTCGTGGTGTCCTGGTAGAAGGTGGCGAACCGGCCCGGCGGCGGGTCGAAGGTGCCGTCGGCGTTGCGGCCGAACCGGACCTGCTGGCCGTCGGGGTAGGTGACCACGACGTTGCCCGAACCGTCCTGGTCGGGCACCACGCGCATGTCGTACCGGGTGGACCAGCCCGCGCCGAACAGGTTGATCTTGCGAGGGTCGAGGCTATTGTAGGTCCGCGCGACGTTCAGCTCCGGTCCGCTGACGCCGAGCACGGCGTCGATCGCGGCGGTCGTGTAGTTGCCCACCTGCGGGTCGAAGTCCAGGTCACCCGCACTGTAGGGCGCGCCACCCAGGTGCGAGGTGATCTCCGGCTGCGGCACCGCGGTCAGCAGCGCGCTGAACGGCAACGCCTCGCTGCGGGCGCCGCTCGGATCGATCGCGAACGCCCGCCAGTGGTAGGTCTCGCTCCACTGCAACCGTCCCTTCGGGACGGTCCACGTCTTGCTCGCCACGCGTGGTCCGAGCGTGCAGCTGCCCAGCGCGGGCGTGCCGTCGGCGTTGCTGCCGCAGACCTCGAACTCGTAGCGGACCCCGGTGCCCGCGGGCGCGTCGATGTCGACGGCGTCCGCCCACAGCTGCGGGGTCAGCGTCGGCGCGGAGTGCCCCGCGGGCGGGTACTGCGCCTTGACGACCGGCGGGAGCTCGAACATCGTCAGCGACAGCCGCGCCGGCGGAATCTGCTCGTCGGTGAAGTAGGTGCTGCCGTGCACCATGCTGAAGTCGAGCAGGTAGTCGCCGGGGTTGGCGAAGCGATAGACGGTCGCGTCGAGCGTCACCGTGTCGCCGGGTGGCACGTCGCGCGGCAGCACCGCCGACACGCGTGAGTCGACCGCGCGGCCCTGGGCGGTGAACGCACGGTAGGCCAGCTTGTACGCCGCGGGCGTCCACGTCTGCGAGCCGCGGTTGGTCACCGCGATGCGCACCTTGCCGTCCTGCTGCCGGTGCACCGGCGGTTGCGGCACACCCCGTTCGATCCGGTAGGAGGCGTCGTACGGGGTGTGGGTGACGAACAGCCGCGGCGGGTTCGCGGTGCCGACACCGGTGAACTTCTTCCAACTCCGGGTGGCTTTCACCGCCAGGCCGTTGTTGGTGCCGCCGCGCACCCAGCCCTGCACCAGGTCACGCCCCGCGGTGCCGAGGTCGACCAGGTCCGGCGCCACCGGGCAGGCCGAGTGCGACTGGCCGAGCGCCACGTAGCCGTGCGCGAACGAGGCGCCGGCGATCGAGCCACCGGTCGGCGGGTGTCCCGATCCCGACGGGGACCAGGCGCCGGTCACCGGGTGCACCGTGATCGGCTCCGGACGGCACGACGGCGCGCTGAAGCTGGTCAGGTAGAGCTGCGCGCCGAAGACCCTGTGATCGGCCAGCGCCGGGTTCACCCCGTCGAACTTCAGGTACATCGCGCTGCCGTCGCCCACCAGCAGCTCCGAGCCGCCGGTGCGGGTCCCGCCGGAGGTGACCACGGCGGCATTGGCGGACGTGCCCTGCACCGACGGGTCCACCAACACCGGGTAGGTGCGGCCGGCCTCGCGCAGCCACACCGGGTCCAACGACATCTTCAACGCCTGGCCACCGTTGTGGTCGACGAGTTCGTAGCGCACACCGTGCGAGGTGGACGGGTTCTCCGGGTGGCTGTCGGTCATGAAGCCCACGGGGATCCGCGACCGCTCGCGACCCGAGGCGTCCACGAAGGACACCTCGCCATCCACGATCCGGGCGGTGAGGCCCTTCAGCCGCAACGGGAACACCCAGGCGTGCAGTGTGTCCGGTGAGGCCAGCACGAGCGTTTCCTTGACACCACCGGGCAGGACGTCCAAGCGCAGGTCCACACCCGTGGCCACGCCGGGGTACGTGATCCGACTGCCCTCGACCCGGGCGGGCGCGGCGGACGTGCCAGCCAGGCCGAACGCCAGCTCGTGCTCCTCGGACAACTTCATCCGCACGAACGGTGATTCCGACGCCGTCGCGACGAACCGGGTCTCGACCTGGTCCGCGGTATTGCGCCACCCGTCCCCGTCGGCGACGAGCGTGGTGTCGATCGGGTGCCAGGAACCGTCGGGGCGCTGGTAGTTGACCGCCGCCTGGCTGAACTCGGTGGTCATCGTGCCATCGGCGTTGCGGAACGTGCGCGAGTCGGCTTGACGCAGTCTGGGGTCCTCGCGGCTGCCGGCCGGGTCGAAACCGGTCAGGCCCGACGGCACCCCGAGTTCGCGGACCACGTTGGGCGGCGGCTCCCCGGAGGGGAACTCCGGTTGCGGGTACTTGGCCGATTCGGACTCGGGCAGCGCGCGGTTGACCGTGTCGCCCTCGACCACCTGGGCCTGTCCCGCGGCGCTCCCCCACGACTGGCCGGGCGCCGGTTCACCGGCGTCGACACCGCTCCGGCCCGCCGCGCCGAACCACGGCAGCGCGTCGACCACGCCAGGCGGGACCGTGCCGATGAGCAGCACCAGCACCACGGCGACCGCGACCGTGAGCCGGGTACCTGACGGTGCGACCGGGAATAAGCGGGCACGCCGAGCACTCCAGGCCACCATTGCGCATTCCCCCGGATCGAAATAGCGATACGCGACCACCCCCGTGGTCACATCCGTCCGAAACTTGCATACGCGGTGCGACAAGGCAAGGAGTCGACCCAAAAGGCGTAGTCCACCGTTCCCGTGCTAACCGTATGGCCGATAACGGGTACCCGGAGCGACGGGGCACACCGCCACTCGGCGGGTGTCGGGCCAAAGCACTGACAACCGTCCCACCAGTGTCTACAGTCGTTGACCGTCCGCATGGACAGCGATGAACCGGGGGGACCACATGGCATCGGTCGGCGCGAGCCTGCGAAGAAGACTGCTCACCACCGTCTTAGCGGGTGCCGTCGCGTCAGCCGTCATGGTCGCGCCGACGCACGCGGCACAAGCCGCCGCGACGCTCACGTGCAATTCGGCGGTGAACGTCTTTGGGGTGACGACCACAGGCGACGTTTTCCTCTACCCGCACAATGAGCCGGAAACTGGCACGGCGAACTGGGGATCGCGGCGCACCATCGGCTCGGGCTGGACCGGCGACCGCACGCTGGCCGGGCCCGACGGGGTGATGTACCGGATGGACGGCACCACCGGAGACCTGTACCGGTACCGGTGGAACGGCACCGGCTGGGACGTCTGGAACGGTCGGTCCTACAGGAACACGAGCGGCGGCTGGACCCGTTACGCCCAGGCCGCGTACCGCAACCACGTCACCGTCGACGGACGGGACAGGCTGTACTCCGTCACCGCCCAAGGGCACCTCCAGGTCCTCGCCTGGACCGGCGACCACGCCACCGGCACGTGGGCACCGGCGAAAGTCCTGGACACCGGATGGAACCAGTACAACCTCATCGTCGCCACCGACGACGGCGTGCTGTACGCACGCACACCGGACGGCGGGTTGTTCCGCTTCCGCTGGAACGCCGCGTCCGAGCGGTTCACCCAGTACCGGACCCAGGTCGGATGGGGTTGGAACACGTTCAACCGGATCTTCTCCCCCGGCGGCGACGTCCTCTACGCCCCGCGGGCGGACAACGGCGGCGAACTGCTCTGGTACCGCTACTACGAGGACACCGCCACCTGGGCGAACAGCGGCAAGGGAAAGATCATCGGCACCGGCTGGTACACCGAACCGGACGTCATCGCCGGTACCGACAACTGCCGGCTCTCCGGATACCCCGTACCGTCACGACCCGCGGTGCCTCAACGATCCGACGCGCCCACGACGCCGGTGCAGGGCACCGACGGACTGGTCACCTTCTTCTACGTCAACTCCGCGGGCGGCCTCACCGCGGGCAAGCAGCGCTACGCGGGTGACTACGAGATCATCGAGTACCAGGTGATCGCCGACTACCACGAGTTCACCGGCGTACCGGGTGTCGGCGTCCGCGCGGACGGCAGGTTCGAGGCGGTGGCCAACAGCCACGACGACGCCGACTACCGCGGCCGGGTGCAGAGCGTCGCGAACGGATCCTGGGGCGCGATCACCGACGTCACGGCGCACCGCGGGTGGATGGCCGGCGACCCGGCGGTGGTCGCCGATGCCAACGGGACGTTGGCCATTCACGCGGTCGACGACGCGGGCGCGCTGTGGCGCCGCACGCAGATCGCGCCCAACGGCGCCTACACCGCCTGGCGCAAGCTCGGCGGAAGCAGTCTCACCACCGATTTCACCCTGGTGCGCAATGGAACCGCCCTGGACGTCGTGGCCCGCTTCGGTGACGGCGCGCTGCGCACCGCCCGGTACTCCGGCGGCACGCTCGGCACGTGGCGCACCATCGGCGGCGACGCGACCGGCAAACCCGCTGCCGTCGCACACGGCAACGGGGACCTCCAGGTGTTCACCCGCACCACCGACGGCACGGTACGCACCCAACGCGAAACCGGCGGGGTGTTCCCCGGCGCCTGGCAGACCATCGGCGACCTCACCGCCGCCGGCTCCCCCGCCGCAGTGCTGCGCGGCGGAGGTCTGATCGAGCTGGCCGTGCGCGGCACCGACAACCTCGTCCACCAATCCAGCCAGGTCGCACCGGCCGGCGGCTTCGGACCGTGGACCGTGCACTACTTCGAGGACGCCGCCACCGACCCCACCGGCCTGCTCCTCTCCACCGGCAGCCCGATCTTCACCTGGCGCTCGACCGACGGCTCCATCCGCACCGTGTTCATCCCCACCGCCACAAGGCAAACCGGCACGGCTTTCCTTGCCTACACAGGACGGACGGCACGTCGATAACACCACCGAAGGGCAATCGAGCGGGAGCCGACATTGGAGGAACGAGGATGAGGCACATGTTCAGGCTCTTCATGACCGGGATGCTGCTCAGCGCGGGGCTCATCGCGTTGTCCACACCCGCGTCGGCAGCGGTCGTGGTGCCGCCGGAGCAGGCGGGCAGCGCCTGTAGCGGCTACAGCCGCGTCACCGGCCACACCGAATGGTACTGGCAGACCTGCGCGTGGGCCGACGACGACGAGGTGTACTTCACCGTCAACCTCGGCAACGCCGGCGACGTCGCCTGGTCCGTCGACACGATCTGGGTGGACTACACCCGCAGCGGTACGTCGATCACCTGCGCCGGCGGCGTCTGGAGCAACTTCGTCGTCCCCGCGCACTCCGTCAAATCCACCCCCACCGCCACGTGCGCCATCCCCCGCAGGAGCGCGGAGTACACCTCCGTCGGCCAAGTCTGGGAATTGAGCTACCACGTGGAACAGCACAGCCCCGTTCTCCAAGTCGAATAGACCATCGACCGAAGCGGAAACCCTGGCAGCCCGAAGAGATACGCGGTCACAGTGCCCCGGGGCTGTCCACACACCGGACAACGGGGGAGATCACATGCAAGAGGTCGGCCCGAGCACGCGCAGAAAACGATTCCCCGCCACCATCGTGGCGCTCACCGTCGCCTTGACCGGCATGACCGTCCCGGTGGCACAGGCCGCCGCGACGCTCGTGTGCAATTCCGCGGCGAACATCTTCGGGGTGACCCAGGCGGGCAGCATGTTCGTTTACCCGCACAACGAACCGGAAACCGGTGTCGCCAACTGGGGACTGAAGCGCACCATCGGCACGGGGGGCTGGAACGGCGACCGCACGCTGGCGGGCCCGAACGGGGTGATCTACCGGCTGGACGGCACCACCGGCGACATCCTCCGGTACCACTGGAACGGCACCGGCTGGGACACCTGGAACGGCGAGCAGTTCAGGGATGTCGGCGGCGGCTGGCGCCGCTACGTGCAGGCCGCTTACCGCAACCACGTCACCGTTGACGGGCGGGACAGGCTGTACTCCGTCACCGCCGAGGGACACCTCCAGTTCTTCGCCTGGACCGGCGACCACGCCACCGGCTCGTGGGCGCCGGCGAGGGTCCTGGACACCGGCTGGAACCAGTACGATCTCATCGTCGCCAGCGACGACGGCGTGCTGTACGCACGCAACCCCGGCGGCGACCTGTTCCGGTTCCGCTGGAACGCCGCGTCCGAGCGGTTCACCCAGTACCGCGAACGGGTCGGCTCGAACTGGAACACCTTCACCCACGTCTTCTCCGCTGGCGGCGACATCCTCTACGGAACGCGGACCGGCACCCAGGCACTGGTCTGGTACCGCTACCACGAGGACACCGCCACCTGGTCGGGCGGCAAGATCATCGGATCCGGCTGGGCTGATGAACTGGACGTCGTCGCCGACACCAACGACTGCCGCCTCACCGGATACCCGGTGCCGACCCGTCCCTCCGTGCCACAACGACTCGACGCGGCCAGCACACCGGTACAGGGCACCGACGGCCTGGTGACGTTCTTCTACGTCAACTCCGCGGGCGGCCTCACCGCCGGTAAGCAGCGCTACGCGGGCGATTACGAGATCATCGAGTACCAGGTGATCGCCGACTACCACCAGTTCACCGGTACGCCGGGGGTGGGCGTGCGCGAGGACGGCAGGCTGGAAGCGCTGGCCAACAGCCACGACGACGCCGCGTACCGAGGCAGGGTGCAGAGCACCGCGAACGGCGCATGGGGGGCGATCACCGGTGTCACGGCACATCAGGGGTGGATGCTCAGCGACCCGGTGGTGGTGTCCGAAGCGAACAAGACGCTGACGGTGTACGCGGTCGATGACGCAGGCGCACTGTGGCGGCGCACCCAGATCGCGCTCAACGGCGCCTACCTGCCGTGGCGCAAGATCGGCGGCACCGGACTCACCACGGACTTCGCGCTGGTGCGCAACGGAACCGCGCTGGACGTCGTGGCCCGCACCGGTGACGGCGCGCTGCGCACCGCCCGGCACTCCGGCGGCACGCTCGGCGCGTGGCGCACCATCGGCACCGACGTCACCGGCAAACCCGCTGCCGTGGTACACGCCAACGGCGACCTACAGGTGTTCGCCCGCGCGACTGACGGAACCGTTCGCACCCAACGCGAATCCGGTGGTGTGTTCCCCGGCACCTGGCAGACCATCGGCAACGTCACCACCGCCGGCTCACCCGCCGCGGTACTGCGCGCCGGGGGCCTGATGGAACTCGCGGTGCGCGGCACCGACGGCCTCATCCACCAGTCCAGTCAGGTCGCACCGGCCGGCGGCTTCGGCCCGTGGACCGTGCACTACTTCGAGGACGCCGCCACCGACCCCACCGGCCTCCTGCTCACCAGCGGCAGCCCGATCTTCACCTGGCGCTCGACCGACGGCTCCATCCGCACCGTGTTCATCCCTACGTCCACGCAGCAGACCAGCACCGCTCCCCCGGCATACACCGGTCAGACCACACGTCGATGATCACCGCCGACAGTGCCAACGAGAAGAGGAGTTCATGCTGAAGAAAGCGCTGGCGATCGTGATGGTCGCCTGTGCGACGGCCACGGCGGTCATCTTCGCCGCCGGCACGACGGGCGCAGCCGAGACGAGCCGTCCGGCACCACTGGTCGCGGTCGATGCGGAAATCCTGGCGTCACCGAAGTGCTCCGGCACCGAGGGACACGGCAAGATCTTCTACCAGGTCTGCGTCCGGTACAACTGCGACAGCGACTCCTGCTTCCACCGCGGGTACCTCGGCCTGATCAACAACGCCACGAGCCCTCGTACGGTCACCTGGAGACTTGAGAGGGACATGGATTCCCAGTGGATCCGCTGGGCCCCCGACGACTTCGGCGTGGCGACATTGGCCGCCGGCGAGCAGCGGACCATCTTCTCCGCCGACACTTACGAATCCACGTGCCCCATTACGACGAAGAGGCGGCTGATGATCTCCTACGACAGCTCCGGTTGGAGCCTTCCCATCGAGGTCAGCGACCTTCTGGCGTGCGTGTAGCAGCATCTGTCACACCTCGCGCATTTGTTTTCGTGACCGAACACTTCGGGAGGTACAGCCATGCACCGATCGCCGGGCCCAACGGCGCCGAGCCCATCCGAGCCGACGGCTCCGCGGGTCCTCTCGTGAACGCGTCGGCGAAGACCACGCGTCGACGGCTGCTCACGGCGGGCGCCGTCGCCGTGGGCTCGACGTTCCTGACGACGGGGCAGGCGTCCGCCGACGGCTACGGCTCCGGCGCCCTGGGCCCGTGGGAGGGCATGTCCAAGGCGATCTCGACCCTCACCCAGATCAGGCCGGTCCTGGACACCGACGGGCTGTTCATGTTCGGGGACAGCATCTCCGTCCAGGACGGTTACACCCTGGCCCAACGACTGCTCAGCCGGACCGGGGACGTCATCGCCGTGCACAACTGGTCCGGCCGCCCGACCACACCGGCTGTCGACGCGCTGGCCCAGTGGTCCCAGGCGTACGGACTGCCGCGTCGGATCCTGATGGCCACCGGGTCGAACGACATCTTCACCCCGCCGGTGTTCGCCGCGCAGGTCGACCGCACGATGACCATCGTCGGCCCGACCCGGACAGGGTACTGGGTTAACACCCAGGTCTCCCGGACCGGCCAACCCGCCGCCGTCCAGCTGGCCGACCAGCGCAACAGCGCCTGGATCAACCTCCAGCTGGCCGACGCCCAACGTCGTCATCCGAACCTGCGCGTCATCCGCTGGGCAGAGTTCCTCGCCGCGAAGCCGACCCGGCTCACGGCCTACCTCCGCGACGGCGTCCACACCACCGAGCCGCTGGGCCAGGACGCCCGCAACGAGCTCATCGTCCAGACCATCGAAGCAGGCTGAGACACGTGTGTTGGCACAACAGCGGGTTCGTGTTGAGAACCGCCCTCATCTCCCTGATGTCAGCCGTGTTTGCCGGGCTTCTCCCCGCGCAGGCAGCCGCAGCGCCCGCGCCTGGGGTGCGTGCGAGCTACGCGAACCCGGTTCGCGTCAACGGCCGGGTCGACGCGCAGGCCACGGTCGCGCGACTGCGGGAGATGAACGCGAACACCTATGCGTTCCTGGTCCACAACGAGAACGACTGGAACGACTTCGAGCCGTTCCTGCGCGAGGCCCAGGCCGCGGGGCTGACCACGTGGGCCTACCTGGTGCCGCCGACCGAGTGCCTCGGCGTCGACGACACGTGCTCGACCTACCTGCCCCACAAGAAGGACTACCTGGCCTGGGCGCAGGCCATTGGCGCACTCGCCGACAAGTACGCGGTGCTCAAAGCGTGGGCGATGGACGACTTCTTCTACAACAAGGCTTTCTTCACGCCGGCCTACACGGGCCAGATCCGCACCGCCGCCGGCATCGACTTCTACCCGGTGGTCTACGTCCACCAGCTCACCGAGGCGTTCGCAACCTCCTACGCCGGTGTCATGGACAGCCTGATCCTGCCGTACAACGACTCGCCCAACCGCAACACGGTGTGGACGGGATCGTTGCGCGGCCATCTCGACACCGCTGTCGCGCTGCTCGCAGCGAAGAGCAAGAAGCTCCTCCTGATGCCGTACGCGGCAACGCTGTCGGCCACCACGGTCACGCCGGACGTCAACTACGTCCGCACGGTGACCGCGGTCGCCATCGAGTACATGAAGGCCGGCAAGATCGCGGGCGTGGTGCAGTACGCACTGCCGCTCACCCCAGACCTTCCTCAGGCCGGAGACGTCTCGTTCGCGCACACCGGGCACGGCGGGCTGGTCTTCACCGTGCACAGCAACACGGACACCCAAGCCGGCGACTTCGCGGCAGCCAGTACCGCAGTACGGCTCAACCCCGGGTCCACATCCTGCTCGATGGTGTTGTGGCACCAGGACAACTGGGGCGACAACACACCTGGCTACCACATGAAGCAGGCGCTCATCGGGGGCACGAAGGTGTGGGAACGCGACATCGCCAGCGAGGGCACCGACTGGTACACGTCCTCACCACGCGACCTGACGCCATACCTGACCAACGGGGTGGGCACGCTGACGTTGCGGCTCTACGAGGCGAAGGGCGTCGCGAACTACCGGGTGCTCGTCCGGTTCGACGACATCCGACTCACGGGGTGCCACATCGCGAACCCCGACTTCGAAACCACCGGCGGTTGGACGATGACCAGGGGAAACGGACCAGTGTTCGGCGGTATCCACATCTCCGACCCGGTGTACTCGACGACGGTGCACAGCACCGTCGCGACTCTCTACGCGACCTGACACGCCCTGTGCCGCTCGAGATGTCATCGTCGCAGTTCATTAGCCATGACCAGCGCCCTGGGCGACCGCGAGAGAGCTGATGTAGTCACTGTGCGAGCGCGAGGGCCCGCACGTGATCGGCCTCCGATCCGATGGTGCTGCGCTCCCCGGCGTGGACTGGCAGATCACCAGCGACGACCGGCAGGAGACCGCCACCGCAGTCGTCCGGCCGCGCGAGGGCGCGCCAATCATGACGGGGATCACGCTGCGGCACCGACAACCTGTCCGGAGCCGCCCTGGTCGAGGCCGAGCGGCGCGCGGGCCGATGCTCACTGTTCGAACCGAGGTGCCCACGCCGAAGATGCCCACCGTCGGCCCGGAGCCATTACCGCGCTCCGCACTGACGCTCGAGGGCCTGGTGCACCACAACATCGGCGCAATCATGGCCGCCGCGACTACCGCCCCACCCGAGGAGTTAGACGACACCCACCACCAGGATCACCAGTGGTGCCAGCCGCACGATGCCGCACCGTGAGCCCTTCAGCCGCCCTCAAAAGCACCTCGAACGGCATCTCCAAGCAGGGCGATATAGTCATACAGCGCTGTGCCTGCCGATAACCTCATCCATGCACGTAGAGGACGCGCGGCACCCAAGGCATCGAGGGGCTCAGGGTCACGGTTGCCATCCGCCGTGGTGTCGGCCAGCACGGCATGATGCTCGGCTGTGCTGCTCCGACTGGCCTATCTCGGCGTGACCAACACGTTCGCGTTGCTGCGCCTGCTGCCTATGAGCGACCGGGACAAGGACACGGAGATCCTGGCGCTGCGCCACCAGATCATGGTCCTGCAACGCCAACTCGGATACACCCGACCACGGTTCTCCCCCGCCGACCGGGCCTTCCTCGCCGCCCTGCTGCACCGACTCCCGACGCAAGCGCTTCGTCGACTCCGCCTACTGGTACGCCCGGAGACGGTGCTGCGGTGGCACCGCGACCTCCTCGCACGCCGCCACGCCGCCAGATCCCGCCCCAAACGGCCCGGTCGACCACGGACCATCCGCTCGATCCGACTCCTGGTACTGCGCCTAACGCGCGAGAACCCCACCTGGGGCTACCGCCGCATCCACGGAGAACTCCTCGTACTCGGCATCACAGTCGCCGCCTCCACCGTCTGGCAGATCCTCCAGGACGCCGGGATCGACCCGGCACCCGAACGCACCACGACGACCTGGTCGGCCTTCCTCCGCTCCCAAGCCGACGCGATCCTGGCCTGCGACTTCTTCGAGACCACCACCCTGACCGGCACCCGCCTGTACGTGCTCGCGGTGATCGAGCACGCCAGCCGCCGGATCCGCATCCTCGGCGCCACCGCGCACCCGACCGCCTCCTGGATCACCCAAGCCGCCAGGAACCTCGTCATGGACCTCGAAGAGGCGGGTGGTTCCGCGCGATTCCTGATCCGCGACCGGGATGGAAAGTTCCCCACCCTGTTCGACGCCGTCCTCGCCGACGCCGGCATCCAGGTCCTCCTCACCGGTGTCCGGATCCCGCGCATGAACGCGATCATGGAACGCTGGATCCGCAGCTGCCGCCACGAACTCCTCGACCGCACCCCCATCTGGAACCAGCAGCACCTACTCCACGCCCTACACGAGTACGAGAAGTACTACAACACCCACCGACCCCACCAAGGCATCGACAACGCCCGACCACTACGCGCCCTGCCACCAACCGTTACCGATCAAGCAGCGATCACCAGACTCGACATCCGCCGACAGCAACGACTGGGCGGCATCCTCAACGAGTACCACCACGCCGCCTGACCTGCATGGACGACATTTTCGGCAAGCACAGGGTTCCACCGCCGCTCCAACTTCCGCCGCCGCGTCTGGCTACCCGCCCTACGCGGCGACACCGCCACCAACCGACCGCGGATCAACCCCGACATGCACTTCCACGACCTACGCCACACCCACAAGACCTGGCTCATCGAACACGGCGTCCCCGAAGTCCTCCAACACAAAAGGATCGGCCACAAGTTCCACGGCGTCATGGGCGTCTACTCCCACGTCACCCAACCCATGATCGACACCATGCTCGCCGCACTCCACCACCGCTGGGAGCAAACCCGGGAGCAAACGGGGAGCACCAACCCATGACCACCTTCGCAAATACAGAGGTGGTCAAGATCATCCGCTCCCACATTGCTCCCCGCAACGATCAACGGCCCGCAGACGAAGATCGTCTACGAGCCGTTGACCAGGTAAAACACACTGTGGGCGATACTGGGATCGAACCAGTGACCTCTTCGGTGTGAACGAAGCGCTCTCCCGCTGAGCTAAACGCCCTTATTCGGTTCTCACTCCCGCTCTCGCGGTGTGGTCATAGCTTACAACATCATCCCCGGGAACCAAAAATCGGGCTATCCAACCAGGCCCAGTCGAGCCCGAACCAGCCGCCGACCAGCGAGAACGCGCCGAGCAGCCAACAGGTCACGGCCACCACGAGGCCGGTCGCCAGCAGCACGAGCCCCTTCACCAAGAGGTTCTGCCGCTTCAGCCACTCCACCCACGCGTCGTAGTAGCGCTTGGCGAACTTGAGCACGCGGCCGGCCCACTCGAACTCGGTGGCCAGGATCGCCAGACCGGCGAACACGACGAGCCAGCCCGGCCCGGGGTAAGGGATCATGAGCACGCCCGCCACCAGCACCAACCCGCCGACCACACCGACACCGATGCGGTACGTCATGTTCATCGCCGGGTTGCGACGGAACCGCGGCCGGTGATCTGCGCCCCTGGTGTCCTCGCGCTGCTCGGTACTCATGCCCTCATCATCGCTCATTCGCAACTCACGCGGGGCTCACCTGGCCAAATGCCAGTACGGTGGACGGCTTCGCCGGCGCGGCACGACCGGGTTCCAGCGAGATCCCGAAGCCTTGGTGCGCGTGCGCGTCCGGCGACCACGTGAGCAAGCGCACATCGGACCCGTCCGCCGCGACGTCGAACGTGGCCAGCGCCACGGGTTCCTGCGTGCTGGTCCCCCACACCACGTAGACCTGGCTCGCCGCGTCGTTGGACGGCAGCTCCACCGGCACGATCGCGGCGGAGTCGGCGCCGGACAGCAGCACGGCCAGGGGGTCGCCCGACGTCGTCCGCAGCACGGCCCGGTCCGCGTCCGGGTCGGCGACGACCCGCAACGCGCGTTCCAACTGCTCGGCCCGCACCTCCTGCTGCGCGACCTGGTCGCTCAACCGGTCGAACCGCATGCCCGCGATCGTGATCCCGGTCACGATGATCAGGGCCGCAGCGGCTGCGAGCAGCTTGCGCCCCCACCTCCTGGGCGCCAACGGGATGGGTTCGGCCACGGGCTCCTCGCGAACGGGCAGCTGCGGCGTTTCCTCGATCGCGGCCATCAGGCGAGCGCGCAGCCGCTCCGGCGGATCGTGCTGGTGGACCGCCGCACCCAGCACGGCGGTCACCTCCTGCGTGGTGCCGACCGTCTCCCGGCACCGAGCGCACCCCGGCAGGTGGGCGTGCATCCGCGCTTCCTCGTCGGGTTCGAGCGCGTGCATCGCGAACCCGACCGCGAGCTCTTCCTGAGGGCACCGCTCGTCCCTCCGCTCCCCGGTCACCGCTGTGCTCCCGTCGTCCTGCCCGGCGTCTCGCCGGTCTCCCCCGCCCACGCCGAGCGCAACACCGTGCGCAGCCTGCGGATGGCGGCGAACGTGCGCGACTTCACCGTGCCCAGGGGTATGCCGGTCAACGCCGCGACCTCGATCTGCGTGTAGCCGCCCAGGTACGCCAGTGCGATCACCTGCCGCTGGTCCTCGGGCAACCGCCGCAGCGCGTCACGGACCTCGGCGCCGACCACACCGGTCAACGCGGCCTGATCCGCACCGGCCGCGGGCGGCGCGTCGCGCTCCGACACCTCGTCGGTCAGCGGGACGTTTCGTCTACGCTGGGTTTCCTCCCGGCGCACCGCGTCGACCGCGCGGTGGTGCACCACGGTCATCAGCCACGTGCCGAAGCCACCGCGTGAGCGGTCGTAGGCCGCGGGGTTGCGCCAGAGGGCCAGGAAGGCTTCCTGGACCACGTCCTCGGCCAGCTCGGGGTCGACGCAGATCCGCCGGGCCAGGGAGTACGCGGGTCTCGCGTACCGGTCGTAGAGTTCGCCGAACGCCGTGCGGTCGCCAGCCGCCACCCGCGCGACGAGCTCCGCGTCCGTGGCACGCGGGTCGGGCTCGAGCGGCGGCGGGGGTGCGTCAGCCACCAGGAAGGTCCTCACGTCCAACATTCGCGCAACAGCCGGTACCGGGTTCAGGTTAAACCCAGCAAGATGGGAGCAGCCGGGAGCCGGTGGACACGGAACGCATCGAGGTGGTCGCCCTGTGGAGCGATATAGCCCCAAACGGGTGATAAACCATCTATAGTCGAGCGTTCCTCGCCACATACACGTCACAAGTGGAGAGCTCGGTCGTTCCATTGGCCGGGAAGGGAGAAGAGGGTAACGACGATGCGCAACGACCACGTGACACTCCGCTCAACAGCGGTCTTCGACCTGCTGGCCCCGAGGACCCCGGCCGTCCCGGTGCAGGTCGAACTCCGCTACGACACCAAAGATCCCTACGCGGTAGTCGCCGCGTTCCGAACCGGCCGCGCCGGCTGGGTTGAGTGGGTCTTCGCCCGCGACCTGCTCGCCGACGGCCTGATCGCCGACGCCGGTGACGGCGACGTCCGGATCCGCCCGGCCGCCGACGACCCCGAGGTCGTGGTGATCGAGCTCAGCTCGCCGTCCGGCCACGCCATGTTCGAGGCCTCGGCCCAGGAGCTCGCCGACTTCCTCGACCGCACGTACGACGTCGTGGTGCCCGGGAACGAGCACCTGTGGGTCGACGTGGACGAGGCCCTGACCCACCTGATCTCCAACGACCTGACGTAAAAGCGCAGGTGGCGGGCCTGCGGGGCGATCAAGGGACCCCCGATTTGATCCCGCCGCGGTACATGTAATAAAGTTCCTCTCGCACCGAGGAAGACCGGAACGCCAGCCCCAAAAGGGAAAAGTTCCGCGAAATCCACGGGGCACGCGGATGTAGCGCAGTTGGTAGCGCATCACCTTGCCAAGGTGAGGGTCGCGAGTTCGAGTCTCGTCATCCGCTCGGCAGAGGGCCCTTGGGCTCAGGTCTGACTCCTGGGTGCTAGCATTCGGGAATCACGGCGGAGTGGCCGAGTGGCTTAGGCAAGGGCCTGCAAAGCCCTGTACACGGGTTCGATTCCCGTCTCCGCCTCGGACGATTAGCTCAGCGGGAGAGCACTACCTTGACACGGTAGGGGTCACAGGTTCAATCCCTGTATCGTCCACCAGGAATACATGCAGGTCAGACGGCCCGTAGGCGATCACCGCCTACGGGCCGTTCTGCTGTCGTGGGAGCAAATCGGGAGCAACGATCTTGGCGTGATCGTCGACACCGTATGTGGTCACCCCCGCCGGACCCGTGGGAGCGACCAGCGAACGCTCCCACCGACGCTGCAGACCGTCGAGCATCGCGTCCAACATGACCTGCGTCACATGCGGGTAGGTGCCGCATACTCAGGCCATCCGATGCCCCAGTCGCTGCGTTGGAGGAGGTCTGGCACGCCGTCCTCGATAAGCCTGGTCTTGTGCGTGTGACGTAGGTCATGGAAGTACAGCCTGAGGTAGATCGGTGCTCGGCGAGCAGGTCGACCAATACGGCATCCACGGGAAAACCCGCTGCGCCATCGCCCGTACCTGCCACGGCGAAGCAAGAGGCCGTTCATCGTGATCATCGTGTTGACCCGCAACCGCCAACACGGATTCGCCCCGATCAACCCCTCCTCGACCGCACCGCCCAACATCATCGACAACAGGGGCACCACACATCACCCACGGTGTGCTCGGCCAACGGCCAACGGCCACGCAGCCCCTTGACCCATCCCTTCACCTCCATCCGCGAATCTCCTTCAACGGCACGTCACCGAACCGCGGCAACATGTGGTTGCGCTGGTGGGAGTCATACTTCGCCTACGTCGTCGCGCTTACGTCATGCGTGTCCGCCCAGGTAGGCACCCACTCCCCCAGCCGGATACCACCCACCGACGGGTCCACGAACGTCCCCGACGCTGATCCGACTCGATGTCCCGCCCGAAGCCACCATCGTTCCTCCGCAGAAGCTCAGTGCGCTCGCCACCGATGAGCGCATCCACCTCTGAACTCCGCCAAAAGGCGCCGCAGGGGACATTCGGGACCGCTCACCGAACACTTCAACCAAACGGGCTACGCATCACCGGCGTGTTCTCAGCGGCGGAGGAAGCCGCTCGCGACCTGATCAACGAGTACGAGCCGCCACCCTTCAACGCAGCTCAGCGGCGGATGTCCGTTCAGGCCGGTGGCCGTAGCGGGAAGCCCAGGTCGAGGCCGGCCTCGGTGAGTTCGGCGCGGGCCCGCGGGTGGGCGACGTGGTCGATGATCTGCTGGGCCTGCTCGCCGGTGTCGTGGCCCCAGATGGCGGCCGCACCCTGTTCGCTGACGAGGTAGCTGTGCTGGAACGAGGTGACCGGGCCGGCCAGGCGGGGCACCACGGTGGACACGTCGGCCTTCGGGTGCCAGGACGGCAGGGCGACGATCGCCCTACCGCCCGGTGAGTGCAGGGCGCCGACCACGAAGTCGGTCTGCCCGCCGAAGCCGGAGTAGATGACGCCGTGCACCCGGCTGGCGTTGGCCTGGGCGTACAGATCGACCTGCAGCGCGCTGTTGATCGAGATCAAACGCGGCCGGCGGGCGATCAGACCGGGGTCGTTGGTCTTCTCGGTGCGCAGCAGCCGGACCCGGGGGTTGCGGTCCACCCAGGCGTACAGCTCCGGGCTGCCGAACACGAACGACGCGGTCACCGGGGTGTCCGGGTCGAGCGCGCCTGCCCGTTCCAGGCCGAGCACACCGTCGCTGAACATCTCCGACCACACCGCCAGGCCCTGCCGCCCGGTCAGCGCCGCGAGCACCGCGTCAGGAACGGCGCCGATGCCCATTTGCAGGGTCGCGCCTTCCGGGACGAGTGCCGCCACCCGCTCGGCGATCACCTGGGACACCTCGCCGGCCGCGCGGGGCACAGGCGAGGTGAGCGGCTCGTCGACCTCGATCGCGTAGTCCACCTCGTCGCAGGGCACCACCCCGTCGCCGTGGGTGTAGGGCATCCGCGGGTTGAGCTGGGCGATCACCAGTCCGCCTCGGGACCGGACCGCCTCGATCGCCGCGGGGAGGATGTTCACCTCCGTGCCCAGCGACACGCACCCGTCCACCGGGGTGGAGGTGTGGATCAGCACGATGTCGGGCGGCAACGCCTGCTGGAGCAGGTGCGGGACCAGTGACAGCCGGGAGGGGAAGTACCGCAGCGTCCGCTTGCCGCGCATGCCCGGCCCGACGAACGGGGTCTCCAGCACCACACCGGCGCGGTCGGGGATGCCGGACTGGGCGTTCAGCGCGAACAGGCGGTACTCGTCCACCGCTTTGTCCAGCACGTCCAGCGCGTGATGAGGGGTGGCGTGGTTCCCGCTGACCACCACCCGCGGACAGGTGGCGACTGCGGGCAGCACGGCGGCCAACTGGGAGTCGGACAAGACACGCATGGGCAATGGTCGCCTAACTGGAGCAGTGGCGCGACACGGCGGTTCCGAGGTCGCGGGTCAGGCAGCCCGGTGCGAGCGGTTCACGACCCTGACCGGTGTATACCTGGGCGACGGGGTCCGGGCTTCGCCGGTTCGCCGGAAGATGAGTGTCAGAACTCGATGACGAGCCTGGCGGGAACCGTGCCGGACAGCACCTGGGCGAAGGCGTCGTTGACGTCGTCGAGCTTGCGGGTCGCGGCGATCACGTGGGTGCGTCCGGCGGCGTGCAGGGCGAAGACTTCGGTGAGGTCCTGGCGGGTGCCGACGATGGAGCCGATGACGCTGATGCCCTTGAGGACCAGGTCGAAGACCGGGATGGGCAGGAACCCGTCGGCGGGCAGGCCGACGCAGACCAGGCGACCGCCGCGGCGCAACGAGGCGAACGCCTGCTGGAAGCTCTTGGGCGAGGCGGCGGTGGCGATGGCGACGTCCGCGCCGCCCAGTTCGTGGATCGCGGCGACCGGGTCGGTGGTGCGGGCGTTGACGGTGTGATCGGCGCGCAGGTCGCGGGCCAGGGCGAGCTTGTCGTCCTCGACGTCCACGGCGACGGTGAAGCCGCCGGCGATGCGGGCGTACTGCAGGGCGAGGTGCCCCAGGCCGCCGATGCCGAACACAGCGACCCGCTCGGCAGGCCGCACCGCGGCGACCTTGACCGCCTTGTAGGTCGTCACGCCGGCGCACGTCAGCGGCGCGGCGTCCAGGCTGGACACGGTGTCGGGCACGGGCACGACGTAGTGGGCGTCGGCGACGGTGTGCTCGGCGTAGCAGCCGTCCACGGAGTAGCCGGTGTTGCGCTGCTGCTCGCACAGCGTCTCCCAGCCCGACACGCAGTAGGAGCACTCACCGCAGGCGTGCCCCAGCCACGGGATCGCCACGCGCGCCCCGACCAGCGTGCCGCCGACCCCGTCACCGACTTCCTCGACGATGCCCACGCCCTCATGGCCGGGCACGAACGGCGGGGTCGGCTTGACCGGCCAGTCGCCGTTGGCAGCGTGGATGTCGGTGTGGCAGATACCCGACGCCTCCAGCCGCACCAGCACCTGCCCTGCGGCCGGCGCGGGGACCGGCACCTCCCTGACCTCCAGCGGCGCACCCAGCTCCGTGACAACAGCAGCCCTCACAACGACTCCTCTGCTCGTTGGTCCTGGACCAGTTTTTCCCGGTCACCGCGCGGGGACCGCGGCCCGAGGTCATGACCGGGCAAGGACTTTCGTCCCGAGTCTCCGGCTTTCCACCACCTGCTGCGTCGGCCTTCTAACGGTTGTCGGTGGTCGCGTCGGCCTCGCCGACCGCGGCCCGGCCTGCTTCGAGGCGGGCGACGGGCACCCGGAACGGTGAACAGGACACGTAGTCGAGGCCGGTCTCGTGGAAGAACCGGATGGACGCGGGGTCGCCGCCGTGCTCACCGCACACGCCCAGCGCGAGATCCGGGCGGGCGGCGCGGCCTTCCCGCACCGCGATCTCGATCAGCCGGCCGACGCCGTCGCGGTCGATCGTCTCGAACGGCGACACCTCGAACACGCCCTCGGCCAGGTACACCGGGAAGAACGAGCCTTCGACGTCGTCGCGGGAGAAACCTCACGTCGTCTGCGTCAGGTCGTTGGTGCCGAAGGAGAAGAACTCGGCGTTGCCGGCGATGCGGCCCGCGGTGAGCGCGGCGCGCGGCAGCTCGATCATCGTGCCGATGCGGTACTCGACGTCCACACCGACCTCCCAGGCCACGTCGTCGAACGTCTGCCGGGCTCGTGCCGCGACCACCTCCAGCTCCCGCGCGTCACCGACTAGTACTCCAGCCGCACTTCGTTGTATATGGCATGTCTTCGCTGGTAGTGGGCTTGTTTGGCGCGGTGTTGGTGGCGCCTGCGCCAGTGGGACCAGGCCCAGGTGGTGGCACGCTCGGGGATGGTGGTGATCAGGTGTGCCAGGAGACGCCTGACCTCGCCGAGGGTGACCGGGATGAGGCCGCTGCCAGGGCTTTTGGGGCGATGGCGGCGGTAACGGCGAGGTAGGTGTGGGCGAGCATCGCGAGGGTGATGTGGCGGTACCAGGCGTCGTAACGGCGGACCTGGTACTGGTCCAGGCCGACCTCGGTTTTGGCGGTCTGGAAACAATCCTCGACAGCCCAGCGGGCTCCGGCCACCCGGATCAGGTCGTCGTCGGTGGTTCCCATTGGGGCGCAACACAAGTAATAGGCCAGTTCGTGCTCACCACGACGGTTCGCGGTCAGGGAGCGGCGGATCAGCAGCCATCGTCGCCACCCGGCAGGTGTGGTGTCGTCGTAGACGGGTAATGAGGCCACCGCCCAGTCGAACAGACGTGGCCCTTTCGCACCCTGGCCGCAACTGCGGCGCTTCCATGCCGCTTCCGGGGCGTCGGCGGTCAGATGGTCGGCGCGTGTGGCGCCCGCGGTGGCGGGAATGGTCTGACTGCTCGGCACGGCTACCACATAGGCGATACGTCGATCTTCAAGCCAGGCCCGGAATTTCGAGTCGCCGCCATATGCCTCGTCCGCGGTCACCCAACGGGCCGGCAACACCGGCGTCCAACGCCCGGGCCAGCATCGCGCGGGCGAGCACGGGCTTGGTCGCGAACTCCACGGTGTCGGGCACCGCCGCCTCCCGACACCGCTCCCGGTCGGCGACCCAGGACTTGGGCAGGTACAGCTCCCGGTCGATCAGCGTGCGACCTTTGCCCGTGGTGTAAGCGAGAAACACGCCCAGTTGGCAGTTCTCGATCCGACCGGCGGTACCGGAGTACTGCCGCTGCACCCCGGCCGACTTGTCGCCCTTCTTCAGGAACCCGGTCTCGTCCACCACCAGCACGCCATCGCCGTCGGCCAGGTGCTCCACGGCATAGTCGCGGGCGTCGTCGCGGACCCCGTCGACGTCCCATGTCGCGGCGTTGAGCAACCGCTGCATCCCGTCCGGCGTCGTCTCACCAGCCACTTCGGCCAACGTCCAGCCGTTCTTGCCCGCGATCGGAGCCAACAGACCTCGAACATACGCCCGAGCCCGACGCCGCGGCTCCGCCCGCAGAAACCGTCCTGCCACCCGCCCGAACAACTCGTCCAAGCCGCTCACCCAAGCCTGGATGTCCTCATCAACCAACACAAGATCGACAAGCTACCAGAACATGATCACGAAGTGCGGCTGGAGTACTAGGAGCTGTTTGGGGTTCGGATCTACCGACCCTGTGGTGCGCTGGTAGAACACGGGTGTGGCGCGTTTTGATCTGACCGATGCCGAGTGGGCGTTGATCGAGCCGCATGTGCCGGTGGCGGCCACCGGGCCGTTGCCGCGTCGGGCGCGGGGGCAGTTCAACGGGATCCTGTGGCGGTGCCGCACCGGGTCGGGTTGGCGTGACGTGCCCGAACGGTACGGGCCCTGGTCCACCGTCTACTCCCGGTTCAACGCCTGGGCCAAAGCGGGGGTGTTCCAGACCTTGATGGAGGCGCTGATCGCCGAGGCCGCCTCCCGCGGGCAGGTCGGGTTGGAGCTGGTGAGCGTGGACTCCACGATCGTGCGGGCGCATCACGAATCGGCCGGACTCGCGGTGGCCGGGGAGACCCTCGATGCGTTGGAACAGGCCCTGACCGAGGAAAAAGGGGCTCCGCTGCCCACACAGCAGAGCGTGCTGCGGGTGATGCGCCGCCGTCCGCGCCTGACGCGTCCGGCGCGGGCACGTCTGCCGGTCGGGACCGTGCCGCCCTCCGGCGGCGTCGGAAGGCGCGGGCTGAGGCGGCCGGGCTCGGCCGGTCCCGAGGCGGGCTGAGCAGCAAAATCCACACCGCGGTCGACGCCGCCGGGCTGCCGTTGGCGTTCGTGCTCACACCCGGCCAGGCCGCGGACAGCCCGCGGTTCCGGACCGTGCTGGACCGGATTCGGGTTCCCGGCCCGACCGGCCGACCCCGCACCCGCCCGGACGCGGTGGCCGCGGACAAGGCGTACTCCTCCAAGACCAACCGGTCCTACCTGCGCCGCCGCCGGATCACCGCCGTGATCCCGGAGAAGACCGACCAGCAGGCCAACCGCAAGAAGAAAGGCCCGGCCGGCGGGCGGCCGGTGTCCTTCGATCCCGCGCGCTACAGGCGGCGCAACACCGTCGAACGCTGCTTCCAGAAGATCAAGACATGGCGCGGCCTGGCCACCCGCTACGACAAAACACCGGAGAGCTACGAGGCCGGGCTGCATCTACGAGGAGCGATCATGTGGCTGAGAGCCCTGGCTTCAGCCACATGATCCGAACCTCAAACAGCTCCTAACGCACCCTCATGACCGAGGGCCGCTTTCACCACCTGGAAGGCCAGGTCAAACCGGCCGACGGCACATAGGTGCCCTACATCGACGGCGTCAGCTACTCCACCCCGCTCACCGAGCCGGCCGAGGAACGCCTGCTGGCAGGACTGAACCGCCTGGCCAGCGACGTGGCCCTGCTGCGCACGCTGGGTCCGTGGCAGCACCCACACCTGTGGATCAACCTGTTCCCTACCCGACCACGCCGCCGAACGCATCGTGACCGAAACCCTCGCCAGCCTGACGGCCCAGGACATCGGCGACAGCGGCCTCGTCCTGCTCTACCCCGTACCCCAGGCACGCATCACCACGCTGCAGTTCCAGCTCCCCGAGGCACTGATCAACCACCTGGGAGCAGCGTCGTGGGAGCAGATTGGGAGCCGCAGGACGCGCCTAACCGCATCTAACAGCCCCCAATCACGGTCAACCGGACCCACACAGCCTGCTGAAGGCGTGTTTCCGCAGGTCAGAGCAGATGATGATGTATGTTGACACAGTTGGAGTCCCGGAGACGTCTCCAACTGCATCCAATGACACGAAATCGCAGGTGGCAGCACCCAACCCCATCTGCGACAAACCTCGAACACAAGCGACCACATACACAGCTCGCAACACCAAGGGTGGTCACTGACCACCGAACAGCCGACCCTCCCGACCATCATCACCAGCGCGAGGACTCCGACTACCTGGCCATTCTGCGGGATATCACCTCCGTCCTCGGACACCGCCAATGATGATCGAGGCTGGCGCGGGCGAGCGCGAACACTGTTCAGCACGGTCGTGGTTCGGTAGACAGCGAAAGACCACCGGCGATCGAACCGTCCGTCACCAGGAAGAGTTCTCCCGTTGAGCCCATGAGGCAGAAGGACCCGAGGGAGCATTACTTTGCGCGCAACGCCTCTGCTCGTTCCAAGTAGGACATCGCTTCCCTACCTGCACGACCATTGACCAACCTGTAGACGTCGATCGCATTCTCTGGTCGAGCCTCAGCGAGTTCTTGAAGGTCCCGCGCCAGCCGCTGGAAGTGCTCTTCTACTCCGACCCATACAGTGATCGGATCGTCCCGGCGCTCCGCCCAGATCGAGTCCACTTCAAGAACGCTGTTGGCCACTTGAAGGCACAACTCGGCATCGATCTTCCTCCAGCTCTTGAACACGAGGAGGAGTGCCTGCATCACCTCTTGAAGCATCTCCTCAGCCACACCGAACTCGGTGTGATTCTCCAGCCACTCGGCGTCATTGGCCACGACGGACAGCGCATGGGCGATCTTCTGTTCTGCTTTCTCCGGCGTAGCCCACCTGCGTCCAAGGGGAAGCGCCACCATTCCGCTCAGCGCGTCCCAGCCCGCAGAATGCCCCCGCACACCTCGATGCCTTTCGTCGTAGACTTGGTAGATCGGCAGCACACGAGTCAACGCCGCAACGATGAACACCGCGCGCCGATCAGCGGGAAGTGGAGCACTCAAGTTCCTGATGACATCGCTATTTTCGAACGGCACCAATGAAGGCTCCCACCATTTGCACGCAGAGCAGGTCATGACGGCCACACAGCCGTGTTCGGCGATGTGATCGCGGCACCTCTTTCGATCAGGAATGCACGACAATTGGCACAGAAAAACCTGCCAGCCGCGATCCCGCGTGGTGTGAGCCCCGAGTATTCCGCTGCCACGAACCCCTTGACCTCGGCATGCACACCACCAGAAATCGACGCTGCGAGATTGCCATCGTCCAGCATAGCCGCACGTTGGATCCTGGTCAGATTACTCCTCGCACCACCCGTAACGATGTTGGTGACGCCGTCAGCGCACTCCGCGTCGAGCACACTGGTCGTGCGGAACCTCTGCGCGACCGGGTGCAAGAGCTCGTGGTGCTCACCGGCGCTCTCCTCTGGCTAGTCCGTGTCCACGGCTCCAGGTCGATCGCAGTTGTGGACCAGGAAGTTGAGGCCGCCGGTCACCACGTAGTAGGTGTGGACGCCCTCGACGGTCAGGTCGTGGACCGGTTCGAAGTGGATGTAGCGGTCGCCTTCGGTGACGTGCTGTCGACCGACGTGAGGCGTCGCCCTTCCTTCAGGTCGCCGATGTTGACGAATCGGCCTTCGGCATCGACCCACACCGGGTGCCAGGACGTCGCGTCCACAGTGCAGGTCGAGCCGTCCTGCGCCGCCACGGTGAGGCGGGTCATGTCGTCTTTGTCGGTGTGGACGATGGTGGCGACGACGTCGCGGTCGGCGGTGTCGCCGGTGGCGGGGTCGGTGGCCTTGATCTTGTCGCCGATCCCGACCTCGGCGATCGGCTTGGTCGAGCCATCCGCCATCAGCACCAGGGTCGTGCCGACGAAGCTGTGCAGCGCACAGCTCCCGCCGGAGCTGCTTCTGTTCAGCAGCTCGAACGGCTGGTTGGCGATCTTCGCCAACCAGCCGTTCTGCGTTTGCGGGACGAGTGGAACAGGTGGTCCCGCTGTGATCATCTTCACCGTGCGCAGTTGCTGCTCCCCTCCCGTTGGACTTGTCGGTGGGTCAGCGTCGTCCTGCACAGCCGTCAGAGCGGGATCAGGCCCGCGTTGGTCGGCTGGAACCCGCAGCTGTCGAAGTAGAACGGCGCGAGGTGGTCGTCGAAGTCGACGTGCAGCCACTCGCACCCCGCCGCTCGCGCGCCCTCCACGGCGCGCGCGATCAACTCCCGCCCGACGCCCTGGCGGCGCGCCTGCACGGCGACGAGCGTGTCCAGTACGAACGCGTGGATCGCCCCGTCCCAGGCGACGTTGACGAAGCCGACCAGGTCGGTCTTCCGCCGCGCGCACACCCAGCCCAGGCTGTGGCGGTTGATCTGGCCCCACCAGTCGTCGTCGAGGACGCGGTGGTCGAAGCCCTCGGCGTGCAGCGCGTTGACCTCGGAGTTGGCGAAGTGCCCGCGCCACTCATAGCGGATCATCGCGGCACTCTACGACCGCGGGCGTCGCTGAGCGACTTCATTACCCGGTGCGCCAACGGGCTGGTGGGCCGGCCGGTCGCGGGTGGTGGGGGTGGGATACTGCCGGGATGGATGTCCGGAGCAAGAACAACGTGACCGTGTCGGGGCCGGTGGGCGGTCGGCCGGTGGTGTTCTCGCACGGGTTCGGCTGTGATCAGAACATGTGGCGGTTGGTGGCGCCCCGGTTCGCGGAGGACCACCGCGTGGTGTTGTTCGACCACGTGGGGGCCGGGCGGTCCGATCTGTCCGCCTGGCAGCCGGAGCGTTACGCCACCCTCGGCGGATACGCCTCCGATGTGCTGGACGTCCTCGAAGAGCTGGACCTGCGCGACGTCGTCTTCGTCGGGCACTCGGTCAGCGCGATGGTCGGCGTGCTGGCCGCCAACGCGGACCCGTCGCGCTTCGGGGCGCTGGTCCTGGTCGGGCCTTCGCCCCGCTACGTGGACGACGGCGACTACCGGGGCGGGTTCAGCGCGGAGGACATCGAGGAGTTGTTGGACTCGCTGGACAGCAACTACCTGGGCTGGTCGGCGGTGATGGCGCCGGCGATCATGGGCAACCCGGACCGGCCCGAGCTGGGGCAGGAGCTGACCGAGAGCTTCTGCCGCACCGACCCGGACATCGCGCGGCACTTCGCGCGCGTGACGTTCCTGTCGGACAACCGGGCCGACCTGGCCGCGGTGGAGGTGCCGACGTTGGTGCTGCAGTGCCGCGAGGACGTGATCGCCTCCCAGGCGGTGGGCGAGTTCGTGCACGCGCGCATCCCCGGCAGCGAGCTGGTGGTGCTCAACGCGACCGGGCACTGCCCCAACCTCAGCGCGCCGGAGGAGACCGCCTCCGCCATCCGGGGGTTCCTGACCGGGCAGCGGGGCGCACGCCCGTGATGTGCGCGGCCGGGACCGGCGTCGGTGAGCCCGACGAGCCGTTCGAGGACGGCGACTCGGCGACCGGTGACCCGCGAGTGGTGTTCTCGTCGCTGTTGGAGGACGACGTCGCAGAGCTGTACGAGAACGCGCCGTGCGGCTACCTGTCCACGTTGATGGACGGCGAGGTGGCCAAGGTCAACGACACGCTGCTGGACTGGCTCGGCTACCGGCGCGAGGAGCTGGTCGGGGTCAGGCGGTTCACCGACCTGCTGACCGGCGGCGGCAGGCTCTACCACGAGACGCACTACGCGCCGCTCCTGCGCATGCACGGCGAGGTGCGGGAACTCGCGCTGGACCTGGTGGCCGCCGACGGCCGCAGGCTGCCCGCCCTGGTCAGCGCGCGGGTCAAGACCAGCGAGGACGGGCAGCCCCTGCTGGTGCGCCTCACCGTGTTCGACGCCCGTGAACGCCGCGCGTACGAGCGGGAGCTGCTGGCCGCCAAGCGCAAGGCCGAGCAGGAGCGGGAACGGCTGGAGCGCCTGACCGGCACGCTGCAGCGCACGCTGCTGCCCGACGCGCTGCCCGAGGTCGACGGGCTCGACCTCGCCGCCCACTACCAGGTCGCGTCGAAGGACCAGGTCGGTGGCGACTTCTACGACGTGTTCCCGCTGGGCAACGACCGGTGGGGGTTCTTCCTGGGCGACGTCTGCGGCAAGGGGCCCGAGGCCGCCGTGCTGACGTCGCTGACCCGGTACGCCCTGCGCGCCGCGGCCGTGCACGACACCGACCCGGTCAAGGTGCTGACCACGCTCAACACCGTCCTGCTGCAGCAACGCCGCAACGAGGGCCCGCGGTTCTGCACGGTGATCTTCGGCCTGCTCGAACCGGACGGCGACGGGTTCGCCGTCACCCTCGCGGGCGGTGGGCACCCGCCGCCGCTGGCACTGCGCGCCGACGGCGAGTCCCACTTCCTGCCCACACCGGGCGGGCAGCTGGTCGGCATCCTGCCCCACGCGCGGTTCGCCGTCGCGACCACGCGCCTGGACCCGGGAGACGTGATCGTCCTGTACTCCGACGGCCTGACCGAGGCCCGCCGTGCCGACGGGACCCTGCTGGAGGAGGAAGGTCTCGCCGAGGCCGCCGCCGCGATGACGGGCGAGGACGCCTTCACCGTGGTGGACCGGTTGACGCGGCTGCTGTCCGACTGGTCGGAGGAGCCGTCCGACGACACCGCGATCCTCGCGATCGGCAACCCCGGCGCCTCCGCCCCGCTCTCGTAGGAGGCACGGTGATCGAGCTGACCACGGCCACCGACGGCGCCGTCCACACCATCGGGCTCACCGGGGAGCTGGACCACCGGACGACCCCGCGGTTGCGCGACGCGCTCACCGGCCTGGACCTCGGCGCGGGCGACCTCGTCGTCCTGGACCTGGCGGAGTTGGCGTTCTGCGACTCCAGCGGGCTCAGCACCCTGCTGTTCGCGCGCGAGCTGGTCCTCGGCGCGGACGCCGCGCTGGACCTGGTCGCCCCGCCCAGGACGCTGGTCAAGATGCTGAACCTGACCGGGATGGTGGAGCTGTTCACCATCCGGTGATCACCCACGCCGGGTCCCTCGGGGTTCGGAGTAGTAGTCGGCGAGGGCGGTGAAGGCGGCTTTGGGTTCCCACGGCACGTCCGGGTAGGTGGCGCCGCGGCCGTCTTCGAGGACCTTGACGACGCCGAAGCCGGCCAGGTCGAGGTCGTGGCGGGGGTCGCCGGGGCGGTGCGGGTAGTTGTAGAGCGCGAAGAGGTACGCGAAGGCGCTGTCCACGCCTTCGGCGTCGAAGACCTCCAGCAGCTCGCGCAGGTAGGCGCCCTGGCCGACCTCGTCGCGCTCGTACTCGCCGTTCAGCCGGACCGGGCGGCCGGTCGCGTCGTGCTCGACGATCTCCATGCTGCGCGGCGCCGTGTCGGCGGAGCCGCGCCAGGTGGCCGTGCCGAACCCGGTGATCGCGACCGGCTTCCCCTGCGCCACCAGGGTGCGCACGCCCTCCTGGAACCGGTCGGCCACCGCGGCGGACCGGATGAGCTCGACCGACATGATGTCGAAGAGGCTCCAGTCGACGCGTTCGAGCGGGACGCAGGCGTAGGTGACCTTCCCCCGGAAGTGCTCGCGGACCAGCGCCACGGCGTCGGCGAGGAAGTCGTTGAGGCGGGCGCTCGCCTCGGCGATCCGCTCGCCGAGGCCGTCCGGGTCGCCGAACAGCCGGTCGAGCCGTTCGGTGATGTCGTCACCGGGCAGGAACCCGTGGTCCATGAGGCTCAGCTCGACGCCGGTGACGAACACGACCTCGGCCCCCGCCTGCCTGATCCGCTCGGCCCGCCGCGCGCAGTCGGCGAACAGCGACAGCACCTGCGCGGTCGTCAGCTCCAGCGGGTAGGGCGAGAACCAGACCTCCAGCCCGAGGTCGGCGGCGGAGCGGGCGGCCAGTTCCAGCCGCTCCGGGTCGCCGCCGACGAGCTGGACGGCGTTGCAGCGCAGGTCGTCGCGGATGATCGTCAGCTCCCGCCGCACCAGGTCGGGGTCGAAGTCGTCGCGGGAGGTCCTGCCGTTCCGCACGAAGCCGGTGTCGTAGGCGATGCCCTTGGCGCGCATGGGTCCGTCCTCTCCTGTCGTGGTGTGCCGACGGCGAGACTAGGGACAAAACTTGCGTGCACGCAAGTTTGCGTGCACGCATGTAGGCTGGGGTGGTGACGACACGGCGGACGGGGCTGCGCGAGCAGAAGAAGCAGGCCACCAGGGAGGCGTTGCGCGAGGCGGCCCTGCGGCTGGCGCTGGAGCGCGGGGCCGAGAACGTCCGCGTCGACGACATCGCCGAGGCGGCCGGGGTCTCGCCGCGGACCTACAACAACTACTTCTCCAGCCGTGAGCAGGCCATCGTCGCCGCCGTCGCCGCCGAGCGGGAGGCACGGGTCGCGGCGGCGGTGGCGGCACGCCCCGCCGACGTCGGGCTCGCCGACGCCGTGGTCGACGCGATCGTGGAGCAGTACACCGACCCCGGCGGACCCGCCCGCGACGCGCTGCTGCTCATCACCTCGCACCCCGCGCTGCGCGACGCGTTCGTCGACACCGCCACCGCGCTAGAACACCCGCTCACCGACGCGATCGCCCTGCGCCTCGGCGACGACGAGCACACCACCGACGAGCACACCGCCCACGTGCTCGCCGCGAGCGTGGCGGCGGCGGTCCGCGTCGCACTGCAGCGGTGGGTGCGGGTGTCCCCCGCCCCCGGCGGCCTCGTCGTGCCGTCCGGCTCGCTGCCAGACCTGCTGCGCGCCGCGATGGCGCCGCTCAGGCCCGCGCTCGACGCCGCGGGAGATCGGGCCGTCCACCGACCGGTCCAGGGTTGAGGTCGCCGCGTGGGTCTCGGGTATGACGGCACTTTGCGGGACGAGGCCCACCGTCGGTCGGTCCGCCTGGTCGTGCCGGCACCTTCCGGGACCAGTCGCGTGCGGTGGTGTGCGGGCCCGGGAAGCCGGGATGCTGACTGAAGGTCACTCACCGGAACGGCTCAGTAACCAAATCGCGAGGCTCCTCGATTCCCCAGTACCAAGTGAAGGGGCACGAGGACATGAGACCGAGACGCCTGGCCGGAGCGGCGGCGTTAGTCGTCACCGCGTTGATCGCCAGCCAGATCCAAGCCCACGCCACCGACGGCAACCTGCCCGGCGGCACCAGCATCTCCGTGGACATCACCAGCCCGGCGCCGAACACCGTCGTCCCGCAGGGGCCGGTCACGGTCACCGGCACGGCGTCCGTCGGCACGGGGGTCGCGGTCAAGGACACCGCGCTGACGTACGTGGTCGACGTCTCGGGCAGCACCGCGAGCGCGTGCGCCGGTGGGGACGTCCTGTCCTGCGAGCGCACCGCGGTGGCCAACCTCAACGCCGTCGCGGCGGCGCCGAACACGGTGGTCGGCAGCGTGGGCGCGGTCGTGTTCGCCACCACCGCCGCGACCGTGGACGTGGGCCCGGCGGCCGGCGACCAGGTGCTGACCGCGCCGGAGACCGACGCCAACGGCAACGGCACGCGGGACGTGGAGGAGGCCGTCGGGTCGGCCGTCCAGGGCGGCGTGAACCTGTTCACCGCGAAGGGGGTCGGCGGCGGCACCAGCTTCGTGCCGGCCGTGCAGTCGGCGACCACGGTCACCAACGCGCAGACTCAGGCCCGCAAGGTCGTGCTGTTCCTGTCCGACGGCTTCGCGGTGGGCGACGTCACCGGTGTCGCGGGCGCGGTGCCCGCCAACGTCGACTACTTCACCTTCGCCGTCGGACCCGGCTCGGCCTGCAACGGCGGCGACTACAACGCGAGCCTCCAGGCCATCGCCGACCTCACCGGCGGCACCTGCACGGCGGTGCCCGACCCGGCGAACCTGCCGAACGTGGTGCCCGGCGTCATCGCCTCGCAGCTGACCGACCTGACGCTGAGCGTGAACGGCGGCGCGCCCACGCAGATCACCAACGTCACCCCGGCCCTGCCGGAGACCGGCCCGGCCTCGGTCACCTACACCGCGACCACCGGTCCCCTGGCCTCCGGCACGCACCAGCTGTGCGTGACCGCGCGCGGCACCGACGGCGGCGGCGCGGGCTCGGTCGTCGAGTGCACCACGGTCATCGTCAACGACCCGCCGGTGGTCGACGTCGGTGGACCGTACGCCGGTCAGGAAGGCACTCCCGTGGCGCTGGCGGGCACGGTCGTCGACCCCGACGGCCCGTCCCTGGCCGTGCAGTGGAGCGCGACCCCGCAGTCCGGCGTCGACCCCGGCACCACGTGCGCGTTCTCCGCGCCCACGTCGGTGAACACCACCATCACCTGCAACGACGACGGCGTGTGGGCGTTGACCCTGAGGGCGAACGACAGCCTGCACCCGGACGTGGTCGCCACGACCACGCTGACGCTGTCCAACGTCGCGCCGCAGGTCGGCATCTCCTCGCCGGCCAACGGCGCCCAGGTGCTGCGCAACACCCCGGTCACGGTCACCGCGCCGTTCACCGACATCGCCACGCACGACACGCACACCTGCACCGTCGACTTCGACGACGGCACGCCGGTGGTGAGCGGCACGGTGGCGCAGGGCCCCGGTTCGGGCACCTGCACCGCCACGCACTCCTACGCCGGGGTCGGCGCGCACACCGTGCTGGTGACGGTCACCGATGACGACGGTGGTTCGGCCACCGCCGTCGTGACGGTCGTGTCGTACGTGCGGGCGGAGGCGTGGTCGCTCAGCGCTTCGGGCCTGGTCACCGTCGCCAAGACGCCGCACGCCACCTGCCCGCCGTCGTCGGACAAGACCACGGCCTCGGTGACCGTGCTGGGCCTGGCCTCGGTGCAGGCGCTGCACGCCGACTGCTACCTCGACACCGCGACGGGTCGAACCGACGCGGGCGCCGAGGTGTCCAGCGCGAGCCTGCTGGGCGGTGCGATCACCGTGTCCGACATCGAGACCAGCTGCGTGGCGAACGAGCAGGGCCTGTCCGGCTCGTCGCGGGTCGGCACGTTGAACGGGCAGCCGATCGGCACCGCGCCGACCACGGTCGGCGTGCCGGGTGTGGCAACCGTCCACTTGAACCAGACGGTGGTCGGGCCGAACGGCCAGCTCGCGCAGTACGCCGTGCGGGTGGTCACCTTGTTGGGCCAGGAGATCGTGCTGTCCGGTTGCCGGATGGGCTTCTGACCCGGTGACCCGCGGGTCCCGATCGCTCGTCGCGGGCGGTCGGGACCCGCGTGCGCGGGGGTTTCACCGGGCGCGCAGCACGGCCCTGGCCAGTTCTGCCGGTGTTCCCGTGGTGCTGTCGACGGTCATGTCGTAGGTGGCGCCGTGGGCGTGGACCGAGCGGTAGTGGCCCCGGGCGAGTCCGTTCGGGTTGCGCCGGTCGCGTTCCCGCTGCTCCGCGACCGCGAGCAGGCACGTGACGCGGACCAGCAGCACGTCCAGGCCGGACAGGGCGATCAGCCACGACGGCAGCAGGTCCTGGACGGCCTTGGCGAGGGTGGTCTTGCCCGCGCTCGACGTCCCGTTGAGGATCACCCGGCCGGGATCGCGCACCCGGTCGGGGTATCCGGTCCGCGGGCGGGCTCGTCCGGGTGCGCTCAGCGGGGTGTGGTGGCCGTGAGGCGGGTCAGGAACCCGGTGTTGTCGGCGGTCTTGCGCAGGCCGTCGAGCAGCACGTCCACCGCGTCCTCCTTGCCCGCCAGGGCGCGGCGCAGCAGGCGGGTGGACGCGGCTTGCGCCGGGGTGAGCAGGAGGTCGTCGCGGCGGGTGCCGGACTGGTGGACGTCCACGGCCGGGAAGACCCGGCGGGCGGCGGTCCTGCGGTCCAGGCGCAGTTCGGCGTTGCCGGTGCCCTTGTACTCCTCGAACAGCAGCGCGTCGGCCGCCGAGCCGGTGTCGACCAGGGCGGTGGCGATGATCGTCAGCGAGCCGCCGCCCTCGACGTTGCGCGCGGCGCCCAGGAAGCGCTTGGGCGCGGTGAGGGAACCGGCGTCCACGCCGCCGGACAGGGTCCGCCCGGATGGTGGCGCGGCGAGGTTGTAGGCGCGGCCGAGGCGGGTCGCGGAGTCGAGCAGCACCACCACGTCGCGGCCCAGCTCCACCAGGCGCTTGGCGCGTTCGACGGCGAGTTCGGCGAGCGCGGTGTGGTCGCGGGGCGGGTGGTCGAACGTGGCGGCGACCACCTCGGCCGGCACGGCGCGCGCCAGGTCGGTGACCTCCTCCGGCCGCTCGCCGACCAGCACGAGCACCAGGTGGCACTCCGGGTGGTTCTTGGCGATGCCGTGCGCGATCGACCGCAGCACGGTGGTCTTGCCGGCCTTGGGCGGCGCGACGACCAGGGCGCGCTGCCCCTTGCCGATCGGCATGAGCAGGTCGACCACGCGGGTGGTCAGCTCGTGCGGCTCGGTCTCCAGCCGCAGCCTCTCGTGCGGGTGGGTGGGCACGAGGTCGGCGAAGGCCGGCCGGGCCCGGGAGTGGCGCGGGTGCGCGCCGTTGACTGCTTCGACGGTGACCAGGGACGGCGGCTTGCCGTCCCGGGCTGGTGGCGCGACCTGGCCGTGGACCTCGTCGCCGCGCCGCAGCCCGTGGTCGGCGACCAGTCGCGGCGGCACGGCGGCGTCGTGCGGACCCGGCAGGTAGCCGTCGGTCCGCAGCACGGGGCGGCGGTCCACGACGTCGAGGACGCCGGAGGTGAGCCGGGGGTTGGTGGAATCGTTGTGGTTCAAGGGTTTTCTCCCTGATCGCGGGAATGGTGGAAGCCGCGGCCACGCCGCGGCGGAACCCCTGCGACACGTCGGGGAAGGCTGCTTCGAGCCACGTCCGAGCCGATATCACCGAGGGGATTCGCGGGTGGGGCAGAGCCGCCTACGACCGCGAGATGTCAGGGAGCATAGCCGTCGGGCCGGGTGGCGCGCAAGCGGGTCCGGTGTGGACTTCCTGTGCCGTGCTCGAGCCCGCGTCAGCCGCCCGTGGCGCGGTCGTGGAGGTCGCGGCGGTGGATTTGGGTGACGGCGATCAGGGCGAAGATCCCGCCCAGGACCGCGCAGGTGAGCGCGATCAGGTTCAGGGACGCGGCGGCGAGGCGTTGTTGTTCGATGACGACGCGGTACGGGAAGAGTGCGCTGATGCCCGCGGTGACGCCCAGGTGGTGGCAGGTCCCGTTGATCCGGGTCGCCGTGACGATCGCGGCGGGGTCGGTGGCGCGGGTGGAGAGGTGGTGGTGGAGGGGGATTCCCACCCCGGCGCCGGCGCCTGCGGCGACCACGCCGGGCAGGAGTGCGAGCCAGGTGCTGTCCGGGCCGACGAGGGTGAGCAGTCCCGCGCCCGCGGTGGTGAGCAGCGCCGCCACGCCGACCGCGGCCCTCGGCGGGAGCTCGGGGGCGAACCGCCGTGCGAGCGCGGCCGCGCCGATCATCGCCAGGGTGAGCGGCAGGAGGCGGGCGCCGACGTCCAGCGGGGTGTGCCCGTGCGCGTCCTGGAGGTGGAGGACGGCCAGGAACACGGTGACCGCACCGACCGCGCCGGACGCGAAGGTCGCCAGTGACACGCCGAGGAAGCTGCGGTTGCCGAACAGGGCCAGGTTGAGCATCGCCTCGTCGTCACGGGCGCGCTGCACCAGGAGGAACAGGAGCAGCAGGAACGCCGCCACGGCGAACGCGGTCAGGGTCGAGGCGCCGGTCAGGCCGAGGACCACGAGGGCGGCGCAGGCGGCGAACAGCGCGGTCCCGGCCCAGTCCACGGCGGCCGGGGCGGTCGGCCGGGTCGTCGGCAGGCGCACCTGGCCGATCGCCTGCAGCAGCGCACCGGCGGGCAGGACCGACAGGAAGACCAGCCGCCAGTCGGCTTCGGCCAGGACGCCGCCGGTCACGGGGCCGAGCGCCAGCCCCAGCACCGCGGCGGTGGCCAGGGTGCGGGACCGCGTCGCTCCCGGGAACTCGTGCGCGACGAGCGCCGAGGACGTCGCGAGCAGGAGGGCGGAGCCGACGCCCTGGAACCCGCGGGCGGTGACGAGCAGGGGCAGCGTCCCGGCGGCGCCCGCGGCCACGGAGCCGGCGGTGAACAGCAGCGCCCCCAGGCGGAACGCCGGTCGGTGGCCGAACCGGTCCGCCAGCGCGCCGCCGGTCAGCAGGAACGCGGCCAGCGGCGCGGTGTGGGCGACGACGACCCACTGCCGGGCGCCGGGGCCCGCGTCGAACTCCGCGACCAGGCCGGGCAGGGCCAGCAGCGCGGCGGTGCCGTCGAGCATCACCAGGAAGGTGGCGATGGACGCGGCTACGAGGGTCCACCAACGCGTCGAGCCCGTCCCCAAGAACGGCTCATCCGCCATCGTGCGCTCCCCCGGTCGACCGCGTCCGGCGGGCCGCCCGCCCGGGTGTCCTGGCGCCGGTCCGGTGACGCCGCATGGTGGACAGGTCGGGGCTGGAGCCGACCACGCCGCGCAGGCGGACCAGGACCGTGCCGTCGGCCGTGGTCGCGGTGTGCTGGTCGCCGTCCGATGTGGAGTAGTGGCGCAGGTCGACGTGGGCGCCCAGCAGGAGCGCCAGCTCGCGGTCGTCCAGGGGGTGGGGGACGTCGATGGCGCTCACCGACGCGAGGGTTCCCGGCGGGCCCGCGACCCGGAGGAGCGCTTCGAGCGCGTCGCCGGGCAGCAGGTACCCGGTGAACCGCTGGTCGACCGCCTCGGTGTCGGGCCGGTCGTCGGGCTCCGGCGTGGCGGGTTCGCCCAGGCGCACGGTCGTCCGGGCGTAGCCGACGGTCGGGACGGCGTTCACGGCCGGGCTGTCGACGCGGACGTGCACGTCGTCACCGGTGCGGGTGGCCGTGACCTCGACGCGGCGCGGCCAGCGCTCGACGGGCGCGCGGAGCAGGCGCGGCAGCAGGAGGTCCGAGTACCCGACGGGCGCCAGCTCGGGGTCGAAGGAAGCGGCGGCCTCCGCCGCGAGCTGCACCAGCGAGGCGGTGGGCGCGGTGGGCTGCCCGTTGACGAGGTGGTGGCGGATCTCGGCGTGGCGGTCGAGGTGGAGCTCGACGTGCCAGCGCGCCACCGCGCCGTCGTGGTGCTCGGGTCGCGGGAGGA